>NZ_JANADK010000001.1:8993664-9317328 GCF_024199795.1 Bradyrhizobium sp. CCGB01 | reverse complement strand
CGTCAAAAAACTTCTATTGAGAGATAAAGTTGCGTTGTGAGTGCCACGCAAGGTTCCTGCCAGGATCCTTGGAATGGCACGACCTCAAGCGAGTCCATCGTCGGACACGGCTCCGCCGTTCGGCGCGAACGCCGCGGGTCGGATCAGTGATGTCAGAGATGGAGGGGTCGCGAGGTCAGCGCGTACTCGGCGCTCCGTCACACGCGGGAGGCTGAAGGTCGGACTGATCTAAACCGGCATCATTGGGATTGGAGACTTGTTTCAATACCGCGTTGAGTCCGTAAGACATGATACCTCCCCGTCCTGCCGTGATTGCTCACGGCAAGGTCCTGCGTGTCTAAAAGACAACCGCGTCGAACTCCCGTCGCGGATGCCTGCCCGAGTACTAGTCGTCCGCTCGACTTCGCCCTCATGCGTGCCGGGGTAGCTTCGCGACGTCTCTCATATGTGCCAGGCACGAACGGGAAGATCCCGCTTGGAGACATTCAGACAAAGAACTACCATTCCCATCTTGCAATGGGTTTTGAACCGACAATCGCTTTTTGAAGCGTCGCCTACGTGCACACCGCCGCCGATTTGCACGCTCGCCCCGTTTCCGATACCGCGCTGGTCTCTAGATCGTGGGCGCCGCTGACCACTTAAGGAATACACTATGCGGAAAGACTCGCAACGGAATTGATTCACACTTGAGGCATCAAAAAACTTGATCTGCGTTAACGCCGCGCAGGAGTTGTTCACAGGCTTCGGAGCAAGTTTTTGGATTCGTGCACAGATTCGAAGACGCGGCGCGTCATGTGACAATTCTGGGCCGCTGCCAAATTATTTTTACAAAAGCGTCACGCTCTCGACGCGCGAGCGAGTTTTCCAAATGCTTGTCGCCACTATGTCGATAAGTGATTAGCGAGACATCGTTTTTTGAGTCTCGTTTCACAGGGTAACTCCCTCGCGTATCGCGATCCTGTGAAACTACGGTGTGCAGAACTCGTACCCCCGGGAATTCAACTTGCGCCCGCCTCGCAGGGGTTTTTGCAATGCAGTGAAAGTTTCCGCTGTTGCAAAATCACACGCGGTAAAATTACGGAACGCATCATCATGCGGACGATGCAAATCTTCCAGGCGAAGAGCGACTGCATGCGTGAATATGACAGACAACAAAAAAAGCCCGGCGCGATGCCGGGCTGTTTGACGCGTGCGATGTTCGACCGGATCGCCCGATCGAATGACTTGCTAGATCACTGGGCGAGCTTGGCGATCTGCGCGGTGAGCCGCGAGACTTTGCGGCTGGCGTTGTTCTTGTGAATGATGTTGCGCTGCGCGGCGCGCATCAGGGCGGGCTCGGCATTGGCCAGCGCCTTGACGGCGGCGGCGCGATCGCCGGTCGCGATGGCTTCTTCGACGGTACGGACAGCGCCGCGCATCTGGGTGCGGCGCGACTTGTTGACGGCAGTGCGGCGGGCGATCTTGCGCGTCGCTTTCTTGGCGGAGGTGGTATTGGCCATGGTCTCAATATCCTTTGCGGTACCGGTCGCGTCTTGGTCGGGTAGCGCCGGCTGCTTGACCGCTGAATCGACGCTCGGATTTAGGGTGTTCGGTTGCTAGGCTATTCCCGGAACATGAGCGACCGCCTTGCGGCTGTCTCTGAGGCTCCAAGGAGCCCTCAAGCTCAAGGTGCCTGCAACTGCTCAAAGAACAGCGGCGGCAGGATTGCGCCCACCGCCAGTTGGCGCCCTTATAGAGAGGGTCTTGGGCACCGTCAACGCTTTCCGGGCTGGAAAACAGCCCTCGGGTGCGCCAAGAGGGCGTCGTAACGCCCTGAAGAGGTTGAATTTCTGCCATCCCCCGGCTATTGGCTGGCAGCGTTCCAGGGGTCGTCCGATCGGACGATCATATAGGGTGAGGCATGATCCGCGGCTTTTTCCGACTGATTGGGCTGTTGCTGCTCGCCGGCGGGTTCATCTTCATGGTCTATGACGGCGCCCGCTGGGTGGCCGACCAGACCTTGAAGTTCACCCGGTTCGGCCAGTTCTGGAACGACATCAATCAGGCCAGCCAGACGGCGTTCCGGACCTGGGTCGAGGCCAAGGCGCCCTGGCTCTGGACCTCGGTGATCCGCCTGGTGCTGGATCAGCCGGTTTTCGCCGTGCTCGGCATTTTGGGGATCCTGTTGATGATCCTGTTCCGGCCGCGGAAACCCTTGATCGGATATTCCAGGGACTGAGCGGCCGATGGGGCGCGGCGTAACAAGGCTGCCCTCGCTGACGTAGAACCCTATATTCCCCACCTGATCGCGAGCACGCCGCATGAGCGCTCGACTTCTCTCGCGCGCTCAAGCGACGGACAGCTCGTTGCGGAGACCCATCATGCTGTTCATGCGCAAGACCACCGCATTGCCGAGCGCCACGGAAGCGCTGCCCGGCCGTGCGCAAGCCATTCCCACCGCGACCATCCATTTCGTCAACGGCGCGAAGTTGCAGCCGCCTTATCCCGCAGGCCTTGAGCAGGCCGTGTTCGGGCTCGGCTGCTTCTGGGGCGCCGAGCGCAAATTCTGGGAGCTCGGCGACGGTGTTTACGCGACCGCCGTCGGCTATGCCGGCGGCCACACGCCGAACCCGACCTATGAAGAGACCTGTTCGGGACGGACCGGCCACACCGAAGTGGTGCTGGTCGTGTTCGATCCGAAGAAGATCTCCTACGAGAAGCTCTTGAAGACATTCTGGGAGAGCCACAACCCGACGCAGGGCATGCGTCAGGGCAACGATGTCGGCACGCAGTACCGAAGCGCGATCTACACCTATTCAGACGCGCAGAAGAAAGCGGCCGATGAATCGAAGGCGCTCTATCAGAAGGCGCTTGCCGCAAAAGGCCTCGGCGCCATCACCACCGAGATCGCGCCTGCCGGCGCGTTCTATTTTGCCGAGGACTATCATCAGCAATATCTGGCGAAGAACCCCGCCGGCTATTGCGGCTTGGGAGGCACCGGCGTGTCCTGCCCGATCGGCGTGGGCGTCAGCGCGTAAGCTCGCTCATCGAGACGACCCGCGTTTCTTACCCTCCCCAGGAGAGGGTAGATCGTGCGTAGCGCGAGCGGGGTGGGGTGACGGTCTCTCCACGTCCGACAGTACCCGTGTTGAGGGATCACCCCACCCCGTCTCATATTTCGCTGCGCTCAATATGAGCCGACCCTCCCCCTCCAGGGGGAGGGTGCGCCCGCTCAACGCTTTATTAACCATAACCAGTGCAAGACTGGATCTGTCTCGTTTCGAGGGATGGGGTCCGGTGCCGGTTGCACGCGCGTTTCGATGGTCGATCTTGACAGCATCCTTGGCAGCGTCCGCCGCGCTTGCCCTCGGCGGCTGTATGCAGACCGCAGGTCCCGTCGCGGTCATGCAGCCCCGTGCCGATCTCGACTCCATGGCCTATGGCCAGCCCTACGTCGCCCCGCAGCCGGTTGTCGTCGCCGACGGTGGCGGCGCCATCGGCGCACTGCGCAATTCCTTCGCCGCCTCGCCTGCGCCCATGCCGGTCGGCTACGCCGCGCCGATGGCGGCGCCGGCGCGATACGACTCCTCCTACCATCTCGACGCCGGCGACAAGCTGCGCGTCGTGGTCTACGGCCAGGAAGGTCTCACCAACAGCTACGCCATTGATGCCGGTGGTTCCATCACCATGCCGCTGATCGGCGGCGTGCCGGCACGCGGCCGTACCCCGGCGGGCCTTGCCGGTGACATCGCCGCGCGGCTGCGCAACGGCTACATCCGCGAGCCGTCGGTCGCCGTCGAAGTCGAGTCCTACCGCCCGTTCTTCATTCTCGGTGAAGTCACCGCTCCCGGCCAATACCCTTACGTGCCGAACATGACGGTCGAAAGCGCGGTCGCGATCGCCGGCGGCTTCTCGCCGCGCGCCAAGCGCGACGTCGTCACCGTCACGCACACCGAAGCCGGCGGCGCCATGCGCGCCGTCGTCCCGCTCGGCACGCCGCTGGCGCCGGGCGACACCGTGTTCGTCGGCGAGCGCTGGTTCTAGGTTTCCCGTCATTCCGGGGCGCGCGCAGCGCGAGCCCGGAATCCATTCTTCCACCGTCTCTGACGCCCGATGGATTCCGGGCCCGCGACTTCGTCGCGTCCCGGAATGACAAAGAATTATCTTCTGAAATCCAGTCGCCCGTTCGGAAAACATCCGTCGATCCGCGCCTCATCGACCACAAGCCCAACCCACGGTCGCATGATCGCGGGGTTGGTCAGGTTGATGTATTTACCGAAAAGGCGCGCGCCCTCGCGCGCCGCATCGATCAGCCCGTGCCGCCGGCCATGGTCCCAGTCGAAGCGCAGATAGATGCGCCCGCCTGCAACTCGCACCTCCGCGCGCCCGTCTTTCCAGGCCTCCGGCGTATCGCCGGCGATGGTCGGATCGGCGCCGCCATTCCAGCGGCTCGCCCAGATGCCTTCGAGCGGATCTGACAGTGCAGCGATGGAGGCCCATGCTGCCGCGTTGACGTCGGCGGCATCGCCGGCAGGCGTCGCCGTTGCAGCATAGTCCATGACGTCATGATCGTTCGGCGAGGGTACATCCATTGTGCCGAACGGATTGCGGATGATGATGTTCGTGTTGGCCTGTTGCATGACGATCTCCCGGCGCCAGTTGGCTTGATCAGCCAGCTCTATCGCCGGGTAGCGTGACGCGGCCACCCGATTCCCGCCCTCACTATTTCAGATGCTTCGCGAAAAATTCCAGGCTGCGCGGCCAGGCGATGTCGGAACTCGTCTTGTCGTAGCTCGGCCGCTCGTCGCAATGGAAGCCGTGCTGGGCGCCGGGATAGACGAACACTTCGACGTCCGGCCGCTTCGCCTTGACGGTCTCGACATCGGTCAGGGGAATGCCGGCATCCTTCTCGCCGAAATGCAGCTGCGTCGGCACCTTCGGCTTCTCGTCGGCGAAGCGCACCACGGCGCCGCCGTAATAGCCGATCGCGGCCTTCAGGCCCGACAGCCGGGTCGCCGCGACAAAGGCGATGCTGCCGCCGAGACAGAAGCCGATGATGCCGACCGGCCCGACACTCTTGACCGCGTCGATCGCAGCCTGCGTGTCGCGCAGCATCGCCTCCCAATCGGGATTGGCAACGAACTTGCGGGCTTCAGCGATCTCGTCCGGCGTGTAGCCCGACTGGAAGTTCGGCGAGGTCCGGTCGAAGATCGACGGCGCGATCGCGACATAGCCCTCCTTGGCGAGACGGTCGCAGACCGATCGGATGTGGTGATTGACGCCAAAAATCTCCTGGATCACCACCACCGCGCCCTTCGGCGCGCCTGAAGGGTCAGCGCGATAAGCGCCGAGCTGGAAATTGTCGGAAGCCGTCAGCTTGATGTCTTGTCCCACGCGGGTTGTCCTTTTTGGTTGGTCGTTGATTGCGAACACCGCTCTATCCCCTCATCCTGAGGAGCTTGCGCAGCAAGCGTCTCGAAGGATGAAAGGCCGAGATGCGAGAGCCGGGCCTGCATGGTTCGAGACGGCGCTTTGCGCCTCCTCACCATGAGGGTCGGCGATCACTCCCACATCCAGTTCTCGCCGTAGTCCTCCTTCCATCCTGCCAGCCGTCCATGACGGAATTGCAGGAACAGGCGGTGGCGGTAGGGGATCAAGCCGCTGCCGCCGAGATTGCGCAAGGCGAGGTAGATCTCGTTGCCGGGGCGGCCCCGCACATATTGCAGGGGCTGCCCGAGGGCGCGCGCGGTCTGATCGGCATCCATGCCGAAGGCGAGCGGCGTGTTGTTCGACAAGGTCGCAACGAAGGGCCGGCGCGGTGGCGCCATGCCGAACGGCTCGGCCTGCGCAGACACCGACAGCAACACCGCGCCCGCAGCCAATATCGTCCGCTTCATTGCCTGTGTTCCCGTTCGATCGCCTATCCCGGCAAGTTCTTCAGGAAAGGCACCACCGCGTCAACAAAAGCCTTGGGCTGATCGATGTTGACGGCGTGACCGGCGGCGGGGATCACGACTTTTTGTGCGCCGGGGATCTTTGCGGCCATGTAGTCGGACGCGGCGAGGAACGGCGTGTCGTCGGCGCCGACCACGATCAGGCTGGGCACCTTGATGTCGGGCAGCAGCTCGATCACGCGGGCGTCGCGCTGGGTCAGCATGCCGCGTGCGGCAAGCGCCAATCCCCTGGCGTTGCGATGGCTCGCGGTGGCGCGCTCGCGTGTCGCCGATTTCAGCATATCGAGACCTTCGCGATCGAGCTTGTCGGCGGTGCCGAGCGCCCGCGCATTCCAGGCTTCGCGCGCGTCGTCCTTCTTGAAGCCGGGGCCGGTGTCGATGATCAGCAGCGCGCGGGCGCGTTGCGGATAGGCGCGATAGAATGCGAGCGACATGTAGCCGCCGAGCGACAATCCGCCGATGATGGCGCGCTCGCTGCCGACTGCATCCAGGATCGCGGCCATGTCGCCGATGGTGAGCGCTTCGCTATAGGCCTTCTGATCATCGGGATAGTCGGACTGGCCGTGGCCGCGCATGTCCCACAGGATCAGCTTGTGATCCTTCGCGAGCGCATCGACCTGCCCATGCCACATCGCCGAGGTCGAGGAATAGCCGTGGGTGAGCAGCAGCGGCGGCCCGTCGCCATGGACTTCGTAATAGATCCCGACGCCGTCCCGATTGATCTTCGGCATTGTTTCCGCCCTTTCTTATTTCTCGTTCTTCGTAGCCGCGACCGCGCTGCACCTTCTCCCGCAAGGGGAGAAGGGGCGCCCACGTCGGCGCCTGCACCTTAGCGCGCCAAGTTACCTCGAAGAAACTGCCCTATCGCGATGGCATGCATGTGCGACGCGCTCTCTGTTGCGTTCAGTCGCTGCGTTGGTGTCGCTGTCGCAACGCACAACGAGCGGGTGCCGAGATAGTTTCGAGCGATTCCAAATTGCATTTGCCACGACGCATGAACGCGATCATTCTCGCGATCAAGGTGGACGCCAGCCCGGTGGGCGTTCGCTGCTCAAGTTGCCGCCGTAAGCGGCTTCATGCACCGGCAGGGGAAGACGCCTATGCCAACTCTCACCATCAACGGGCGGAGTCTGTCCGTGGATGCGGCGAACGACACGCCGCTCCTCTGGGCGATCCGCGAGCAATTGCAGATGACAGGCACCAAGTTCGGCTGCGGTGCCGGGCTGTGCGGCGCCTGCACCGTGCATGTCAACGGTGAAGCCGTGCGTTCGTGCCAGACCATGGTCGGCGATGTCGCCGGCAAGAAGATCACCACCATCGAAGGCCTCGCCCCCAAGGGCGATCATCCGCTGCAGAAGGCGTGGATCGCCGAGCAGGTGCCGCAATGCGGCTACTGTCAGTCCGGGCAGATCATGCAGGCAGCCTCGCTGCTTGCGAAGAATCCCAATCCGACCAAGGAAGAGGTGGTCGCGCATATGGACGGCAATCTCTGCCGCTGCATGACCTATTCGCGGATCCAGAAGGCGATCATGCGCGCCGCGACCGAGATGCGCACCGCTTCCGCCTCCGGCAACGAACGGAGGCCCACATGAACAAGCACGTGAACAACGTCACCCCCGAGACGACGGATCTTAGCCGTCGCTCGTTCCTCGTCGGCACCGCCGCGTCCGGCCTCGTGCTCGGCTATGCCGGCGTGCCCGGCATCGGTGAGGCGCTCGCGGCGCCTTCGAACTTCGAGCCGAGCGTCTGGTACGCGATCGCGCCGGATGGTCTCGTCACCGTGACCTGCGGCAAGGCCGACATGGGCCAGCACATCGCCTCCACCATGGCGCAGATCGTCTGCGAGGAACTGGGCGCGAAGTGGAGCGATATGCGGGTCAACCTCGCCTCCAACGATCCGAAGTTCAACGACCCCGTGCTGGGCGCACAGATCACCGGCGGCAGCTGGTCGACGATGATGAACTTCGACGCCATGAGCCGTGCCGGTGCCGCCGGCCGCATGGCGTTGACGGAAGGCGCGGCCGCCGCGATGGGCGTGCCGGCGTCGGAACTCGTGGTGCGCGATTCCATGATCGTGCACGCGAAGTCGAAGAAGCAGATGTCGTTCGCCGAAATCGTCAAAAGCGGCAAGGCGACGAAAACCTTCACGCCTGATGAGCTCAAGGCGATCAAGCTGAAGACGCCGGATCAGTACACCATGATCGGGGTGTCGGTGCCGCAGCTCGACATCCCCTCCAAAACCAACGGCACGGCCAAATACGGCATCGACGTGATGCTGCCGGGCATGGCCTATGGCGCGGTGGTCACCCCACCGGTGCGCTTCGGCGCCACGGTGAAATCGGTCGACGACTCGGCTGCGAAGAAGGTGCCGGGCTTCATCAAGGCCATCACCCTCGACGACAAGACTCAGACCACGTCGGGCTGGGTGGTCGCGGTGGCCAGCACCTATGCCAACGCCAAGAAGGCGGCGGCAGCGCTGAAGATCGCCTATGACGGCGGACCGAACGCGAAGGTCTCGAGCGAGACGCTGCTCGATGAAGCCAAGCGGCTGCAGAAGCTGGAGGATTCCGGCCAGTTCTTCGTCAAGGACGGCGATCCCAATGCGGCGTTCGGCACGGCCGCGAAGGTGCTGGAGGCGGAGTACACCACCAGCATCAACATCCACGCGCCGATGGAGCCGATGAACGCCACCGCGGAGTTCAAGGGCGACATCCTGCACGTCTATTCCGGCAACCAGTTCGCGACGCGCTCCGGCGCGATTGCGGCAGGCGCTGCCGGGATCGATCCGAAATTCGTGGTCATGCACCAGATGTGGCTCGGCGGCGGCTTCGGCCGCAGGCTCGACGCCGACATGATGATTCCGGCGGTGCAGGCGGCGAAGGCCATCGGCAAGCCGGTGAAGGTGATCTACACGCGCGAGAACGACATGACGATGGATTTCTCGCGTCCGCTCACCTACCAGAAAGTGAAAGCCGGCGTGGATGGCGACGGCAAGCTCGTCGCGCTCAGCCACGACGTCGTGTCGGCCTGGCCGACCGCGCGCTGGGGAATTCCCGACTTCCTCACGCCCTCGGTCGACAAGAAGGGTCCGCTCGATTCCTTCACGGTGAACGGCGCCGACTTCTTCTACACCGTGCCCAACCATCATGTGCGCGCGATCAAGAACGAGCTCGCGCACAATGCGACGCCGTCCGGGCAGCTTCGCTCGGTGGCGCCCGGCTGGACGTTCTGGGCGGTCGAAAGCATGATCGACGAGATCGCCGCTGCGGCCGGCAAGGACCCCGCGCAGTTCCGCATCGCGCTGCTGGACGGCAAGGGCAAGAACGACGGCGGCGCGCAGCGGCTGCGCAACACGCTGCTCGCCGCGATGGGGCTGTCCGGCTACGGCACCAAGCAATTGCCGAAGGGCGAGGGCATGGGCGTTGCCTGCGTCTCCTCGCAGGAGCGCGCAACCGCGAGCTGGACGGCGTGTGTCGCCCATGTCGCGGTGGCGCCGTCGGGCGAGGTGACCGTGAAGAAGCTCACGGTCGCAACCGACGTCGGCACCCAGGTGCATCCCGACAACATCCGGGCCCAGGTCGAGGGCGCGGCGCTGTGGGGCCTGTCGCTGGCGATGTACGAAAAGGCGACGCTCAAGGACGGTGGCATCGAGCAGACCAATTTCGACAGCTACACGCCCTTGCGCATGAGCCAGATGCCGGAGGTCGCGGTCGCCGTGATCGCCAACGGCGAAAAGGCCACCGGCGTCGGCGAGCCCGCGGTGACGGTCGTCGCCCCCGCGATCGGCAACGCCATCTTCAACGCCAGCGGCGCCCGCGTGAGGGCGCTTCCAATCACGGCCGAAGCCGTGAAGGGCGCGATGAAGGCGTAACAAAGGGCATTATTGCGAGGAAATCTGATCCGCCGGAGGGGCAACCCCCGGCGGATTTTTCGTTCGAGAAAGCCTAGTCTTTCCAATGGCCTTTCTACTGTGCATGGGGTTGTTTTCGCCATTTTTGTTTGGGGCCGCCTCGGCAGCCGATCCATAAAATTGCGTGCATTCCCTCAGGGGTCCGTTGAGCACGCCTCTTAAGGGCCGGAGAACCTGATCCGGCTTAGGCTGACGCCAAATACAGTCCCGTGCTTTTGGGGAAGCCATGAACGCGCCAGCCAAATCCGCCGCCAAACGCCGGCTTTTGCTCGCCTCCGACCGGAGCGACGAGAGCACCGAGCTTGCCAGCATCCTGAAGGCCGTGGGCGACGTCTCGACGGTGACGACGCAGGACATTCCCGAGCAGCCGTCGCGCGATCTGTCCGGTCTCGTGGTCGACATCAATCTGCGCTCGCCCGAGAGCGTGCAGCGCGTGCGCAACAAGCTGCGCGGCGATGCCTATCGCACCATGCCGCGGCTGTTCGTGCTCGCCGATGCCCTGCATCACGGCACCATGCAGGCCTGGGCGCTGGGCGCCACCGACACGATCTCGCGGCCGCTCCAGCCCGAGGACATCCTGCAACGCATCCGCGCCGCGTTCCCCGACACCGCCACCTATGACGCGACCGACCGCGGCAAGACGCTCAACCGCGGCGTCGAGGCGGCGCACGCGGTGCTGGCGAAGATGTTCGAGAAGCTGCCGCTTGGCGTGCCCCTGACCTTCGACGACGTCATCGCCGCCGAGAGCAAGATCCTGAAGGCGATCAAGCACTCCTCGCTGCGCGAATGGCTCACCACCGTCGGCTGCCATCATGTCGGCAGCTACCGGCACTGCCTGTTCGTCACCGGCTTCGCCGTCGCCTTCGCGCAGCATCTCGGCATGCGCGAGGACGACCAGCGCCGCCTGACCCGCGCGGCGTTGCTGCACGACGTCGGCAAGGCCTTCGTTCCCTCCGTGCTGCTCGACAAGCCCGGCAAGCTCACCGACGAAGAGATGGCCGAGGTGCGCCAGCATCCGCGCCGCGGCTATGACGCGCTCGCGGAGCAGGGCGGCTTCCCGCCGGAGATGCTCGACGTCGTCCTGCATCACCACGAATTCCTCGACGGCAGCGGCTATCCGAATGGCCTGTCGTCGAACCAGATCAGCGACATCGTGCGGGTCACGACGATCGTCGACATCTACGCGGCGCTCGTCGAGAAGCGCGCCTACCGCATGCCCTTCACGCACTCCCGCGCGTTCGCGATGATGGAAGGCATGGGCGGCAAGCTGGATCAGCAGCTGCTGCAGGCGTTCCGCCCCGTGGCGCTGGGGTCGTTTTGAGCGGCACTCTCCGCTGCCGTAGGGTGGGCAAAGCGAAGCGTGCCCACCATTTCTAAGAACGTGGGCACGGCGCTGCCGCGCCTTTGCCCACCCTACGGCAGTTCGCTACCCCACCATCTTCCTCAACTCCGCCTTCGCCACCTTCTCCAACGTCGAGCGCGGCATGTCGTCGACGAGCCTGATCTCGCGCGGCACCTTGAAATCCGCCAGTCCCGCTGAGCAGGCCGCCATCACGCGATCATGCAGGTCGGGCGCAGCGCCCGCGATGCCGCCGTGCGGGATGATGAACACGACCGGTACCTCGTCGAGCATTGGATGCTTCTTCGCGACCACCGCGGCCTCGCGCACGCCTGATACGACCGCGATCACCTGCTCGATCTCGGAGGCCGCGACGTTCTCGCCACCGACCTTCAGCATGTCCTTGGCGCGGTCACCGAACCTGATGAAGCCGTTCGCGAGGCGCTCGACGCGGTCGCCGGTGAGGAAGAAGCCGTGCGCGTCGAAGCTCTCGCGCGTCGCCTTTTCGTTGTGCAGATATTCGGCGAACAGCGACAGGCCGGGGATGCCCTTGATCGAGAGATTGCCGGTGTCGCCGACCTCGGTCGGCCGTCCGTCATCGTCGGTGATGCGGATCTGATATTCGGGAGCCGCGCGCCCGATCGACATCGGGATGTTGGGCTGGTCGACCTCGCCGACGATGCCGTGGGTGATGGTCTCGGTCATGCCCCACCAGCCGATGATCTTGACGCCGAAGGCGGCAAAGGCCGGCGGCTCGTTGATGGCGGTGCCCCAGAGGCGGAATTTGTGATCCCGGGGGATTTCCTGCTCGAGCAGCGCCTTCATGCAGAACGGGATGGTCGAGGTCCAGGTCGAGCCGTGCTCGCGCGCGACGCGCCAGAAGCGGCTTGCGGAGAAGCGCGGCTGGATCACGCAGGTGGCGCCCACCCACAGCGTCGCCAGCATCGAATAGGCCAGCGCATTGGTGTGGAACAGCGGCAGATAGGTCTGGTGCACGTCGCTCGCATGAAGGTCCTCATGCGCGGCGTTGATCTTGGCGCCCCATAGGGCATTGGCGTGGGTCCACAGCACCGCCTTGGGGCGCGACGTCGTGCCTGATGTGTACTGCACGCTGCATGGCGCCAGCGGATCGGTCGCGCGGTGCGGCCGGTCGGCGCTGTCGGCAAACAGCTGCTCAAAACTGTCGCCGCGCGAGACCGCTTGCGCCGGCGCCGCGCCCGCATCATGCGAGGTCACGGCCAGCCAGCGGATGTTGCGGCAGTTCTGCGCGACGATCTCGGCATAGGCCGGCTGCGTGATCGCGGCGACCGCGCCGCAATGATCGGCGAAATATTCGATCTCCGCCGGTGCCGAACGGGTGTTGGTGGTCACCGCGATAGCACCGAGCTCGACGCAGGCGAACCAGGCCAGCAACGCCTCGATGCAATTGTCGAGATGAATGAGCACGTACTCGCCCGGCTTCACGCCGCGCTTCGCCAGCCCCGCGGCGAGCGCGCCGACCCGCTCGTGAAACTCGCCATAGCTCCAGCGCCGCGCCGGCGCATCGAACGGCGCCCAGATCAGGAACGCGTGGTCGCGGCGCACCTCGGCGCGCATCTTCAGCAGCCAGGGCACGTCGAGCCCGTCGAACGGCCCGACGAGCCCGGCTGCGGTCTGTTGAATCGGCATGAATCCTCCTGTGCAGCCTGCATCTTGCTGGCGACTGCTTTTGGATGATTGCGTCTTCCTGCTCTCTCCGCCGTCATTGCGAGCGTAGCGAAGCAATCCAGAATCCCTCCGCCGAGGCAGTCTGGATTGCTTCGTCGCAAGGGCTCCTCGCAATGACGGTGGTCGGGACGGGCGGCGCGGCCCTATCGTCCACCGTCTTGGTACGACGAAATCTCGATCAGGCTGCCATCCGGATCCCGGCAATAGACCGAGCGCAGCGTGCCGCGGGCGCCCTGCTTGGGAACCGGGCCTTCCTCGATCGCGACGCCATGTGCCTTCAAATGCGCCACCACCTCGTCGGGTGCGGCAGAGGTGAGGAAACACAGGTCCTCGCTGCCGGCGGTCTGGTGGTCCGCGGTGAACCACTCCACCTTGTCGGCATCGCGCGGCCGGACGTTGATCTTCTGGTTACCGAATTGCAACGAAGTCCGCGGCGCTTTGCCGCCGCCGGGGTCGAACACCTTGACTTCCATGCCGAGAATCTTGCGGTACCACTCGGCGGTCACTGCGACGTCGGCGACGTTGATCACGAGGTGATCGAGGGCTTCGACCTTGACCGGCATGCCTTATCCTTTCGTCGTGATGCGCCCGGCGCACTTTCCGCCTGCGGCAAGCTTTGTTACAACCGCGTCGACGCCACTTTGAAGCTATCTTGCTTTCAAGAACAACACGTTGGGAGAACCCTTGATGATCACTCGCCGTTCCGCGCTGGGCCTGCTCGCCGCCAGTCCGCTTGCAGCCACCCCGCTGTCGAAGGCCCTTGCCGCCGACTATCCGGCCCGGCCCGTGAAATGGGTGGTCGGCTATCCGCCGGGCGGCGCCACCGACATCCTGGCGCGGCTGATCGGCCAGCGACTGTCGGAACGGCTCGGCCAGCAATTCGTGATCGAGAACAAGCCCGGCGCCGGCAACAACATCGGCACCGAATCGGTCGTCAATGCCGAGCCCGACGGCTACACGCTGCAGCTGGTCAATCCGGCCAACTACATCAACGCCTCGCTCTACGCCAACCTCAAGTTCAACTTCGTGCGCGACATCGCGCCGGTCGCCTCGTTCCAGCGGGTGCCGAACGTGATGACCGTCAACAAGGACGTTCCGGCCAAGAATGTCGCCGAGTTCATCGAATATGTGAAGGCCAATCCCGGCAAGGTGAACATGGCCTCGTCCGGCAACGGCACGTCGGTGCATCTGTCCGGCGAGATGTTCATGGCGATGACCGGCTGCAAGATGCAGCACGTGCCCTATCGCGGCGCGGCGCCCGCGATCACCGACATGCTCGGCGGCCAGGTGCAGGTGATCTTCGACAACATGCCCTCGATCATCCAGCACATTCGCTCTGGCTCGCTTCGCGCGATCGGCGTCACCACCACGGAGCGCTCGTCGCAATTGCCGGACGTGCAGCCGATCGCCGACACAGTGAAGGGCTACGAGGCCAGCGCGCTGTTCGGCATGGGCGCGCCGAAGAACACGCCGAAGGAGATCATCGCCAAGCTCAACAATGAGATCAACACGCTGATGAAGGAGCCTGACATGACCAAGCGTCTGGTCGAGCTCGGCGGCGAGCCGCGGGTGCAGACGCCCGAGGCGTTCGGCGAGGAGATCAAGGCCGAGACCGATAAGTGGAAGAAGGTCGTCGAGTTCCCCGGCCTGAAGGTCGAGTAGCGATCTTGTGATCGCGGAGAATGGAGCCCTGCCGTTCGGCAGGGCTTTTTTCTTGCGGATGTGATGCTGTTGATCTGGAATAAAGGCGCGCGGCGAAACCTGATGATATGTGGCTTCGTATCTGGGGCCACCAAAGGAGGAGTTGGGATCATGCGCATGATGCAATTGGCGCTGCCGGCGCTGGCCGCCATGGTTCTCGCCGGTTTCGCCACCACCGCGCCCGCCGAGGCCCGCAACTATCCCTGGTGCGCCCAGGGTGGCGAATTCGATTATCCCGGTGAGTGCACCTACAGCACCTATGAGCAATGCCAGGCGAGCGTGTCAGGACGGCTGCTGTACTGCGGCCCGAACCCGATGGTCGCCTATGGTCAGGCCCCCTGGCCGCAGCCGCGGCCGCAGCGCCGCACGCGGCCCGTCGCGCCGTACTGATCGCACGTCCGAGCCACGAAGCCGCCACGGCGCATTTTCGCGCGATCGCTCCGGAATAAATCGGCTCCGCCAGCCTTTCTCTCAATGAGGTCGCATGTCGCGCGGCGAACATGGGAGATCGGTCATGCGGAAAGCGCAGTTCGTGCTCGGCACCATGGTTCTCGTATGGCTCGCTGGCGGTAGCCCGGCGCGCGCGGATTACCCGTGGTGCATCCAGGATTCGGAATTCGGCTATCCCGGCGACTGTTCCTATTACACCCGCGAACAGTGTCAGGTGAGCGCGTCCGGCCGGAAGGGTTTTTGCGGACCGAATCCCGCGATGGTCACGCGCCCGCCGCCTCCAACGCCGTTGCGCGGCCGGTACATTCCGCCAGGCTAGCTGCGTCTTTCGCGCTCCGGTGACCGCTGCCTGATCACGCAGTCGTGCAGACCCGTGCACGCAAGTCTCCACTTGACCTCTGCGCGTTTGAGATTACACTAAACCATATGGTTAAGTATCAGGATGAAGCGCTGGACCGCACTTTCGCGGCGCTGTCCGACCCGACGCGCCGAGCCTTACTGGCGCGCCTCGGCGGGCAGGACAGCCTATCGGTGAGCGAACTGGCCGCGCCGTTTCCGGTCTCGCTGCCGGCGATCATGAAGCATCTCGACGTGCTCACGGATGCAGGTCTGATCGTGCGGGAGAAGACCGGTCGCACGGTCTTCTGCCGGCTCACCGCGCAGCCGATGGAGCAGGCGATGAACTGGCTCAATCGCTACGCGCAATTCTGGTCCGAGAAGTTCGACCGCCTTGCCGCCTTCGTGGAGGAAGAGACATGGCCAACGCAGCCGTCAACGCCGATCCCCGCCCAGCGGAACGTCCAAGCCTCACCCTCACGCGCCGGCTCCGCGCGCGGCCGGAAAAAGTCTACGCCGCCTGGACGCAAGCCGAACAGCTAGCGCAATGGTTCGGGCCGCCGAACATGAAGCCGGCGACGCTGAAGGCCGAGCTCGATGTCCGCACCGGCGGCCATTATCGCATCAGCTTCACCCGCGACGACGGCGAATATTTCGAGGCGGCCGGCAGCTATCGCGAGGTCGTGCCGAACGAGCGGCTGGTCTTCACCTGGGCCTGGCATTCGACCCCGGAGCGCGAATCGCTGGTGACGATCACGTTCAAGCCCGACAGTGCCGGCACATTGATGATCTTCCACCACGCGCAGTTCTTCGACGAAACCGCGCGCGATAACCACAAGCGTGGCTGGACCTCGTTCCTCGACAAGCTCGACGCCTTCGTCGCCTGACCTTAGGAGGATACCATGCAGCAACATCAGATCGTCTCGCGCGAGCAATGGATCGCGGCCCGCAAGGCCCATCTGGCGCACGAGAAGGAGCTCAGCCAGGCGCGCGAGCGCCTTGCCGAGCAGCGCCGCGCACTGCCCTGGGTGAAGGTCGACAAGGACTATGTGTTCGACGGACCGAACGGCAAGGTGACGCTCGGCGACCTCTTCAGGGGCCGCCCGCAGCTCGTGGTGCAGCATGTGATGTTCGCGCCCGATTGGGAGGCCGCGTGCAAGAGCTGCTCGTTCTGGGCCGACGGTCTTGATCGCATGGTGCCGCACCTCGCCGCGCGCGACACCAGCACGGTTGCGATCTCGTTGGCCCGCAGCGCCAAGCTCGAAGCCTTCAAGGCGCGGATGGGCTGGACCTTCGACTGGGTCTCGTCGGGAAGCAACGACTTCAACTACGACTACGAGGTCTCGTTCACACGCGAGCAGATCGACAAGGGCGTGCCGAAATACAATTTCGGCACCACGCCGTTCTACGGTCCGGAGCTGCCCGGCATCAGCGTGTTTTACCGCAACGACGCTGGCGAGATCTTCCATACCTATTCATGCTTCGCCCGCGGTCTCGACATGATGAACGCGGCCTATCAATATCTCGATCTCACCCCGCTCGGTCGCCACGAGGACGGCCTGCCCTATCCGATGGACTGGGTCCGTCTGCACGACGAGTATGCGCCGCAGGCGGCGAAGGCGGCGTGCTGCCACGGGTGAGTTCGTGGTGAGGCCGTAGCCCGGATTGCGCTGCGCTCCATCCGGGCTACGCAGCCGGCCTCAGCCACTACCGCTTCGCGTCGGCCTGTTCCGTGCCGTTGCACGAGATCAGCATCGTATACGGTCGCGCGTTGCCGGCGATGTCGGTGGTCTTGAGTTCGCCCTTCGGCTCCGCGGTCTGGTAGGGCACCACGGAATTGTCGAGGAAGTCGCGCAGCACGCCGGTCTTGATCGCGAAGTTGATGTTTTCGGGAATGTTGCCGGTCGCAACGGCGATACGGAGCGCGTCGACTTTTCCGGTGACCACGCCCACGACCTGCCCGGCGGTATCGAACAGCGGGCCCCCGCTGTTGCCGGGCTGCACGGGTGCGCTGATTTGCAGGAAACGCGTGTCGTTGCGCAGGCCGCTGAGCGAGCTCACGATGCCGGTCGTCACCGTGAAATCCGAGGTCAGCATCCCGTGGTAGGGGAAACCGATCGCGACGACGGAATCGCCCGAGCGGATCGAGCGGTCGCGGATCCGAACAAAGTCCTTGAAGGTCGTTGTCGACGGCGCCTGCAACAAGGCGAGGTCGTTGTTGGCATCGCTCGACACGACGCGCAACGTCATCGCGGCCTCGCCGGTGAGGTTGCCCTTGATGTCACCGACGCACCCGCTGATCACGTGATTGTTGGTGACGACGTGTCCACTGGGACTCACGACAAAGCCAGTGCCGCTCTTGGATCGGGTCGGCTTGCCGCCGGCCGGCGGTGATCCCTGCTTGTCCGGGGCGGTCTGCGGCTTCGCCGCAACTTTGGTGAAGTCACCGGCCTTGTTGAGGCCGTCGGCCTTTACCTTGGTGACGCAATTGGCCAATGCGGCGATCACCGGCCCGGTCGAGGTCAGGTCGAAATTCAGGACGGCGCGGCCGGCCGTTGCGACCATCAGGCTCGCCTTCTGAAACGTGCGCACCACATTGACCGGCATGATGGCCGTGAGCATGTTGGGCTGGTACGCCGTAGCGTACAGCCTGGCCTGCTCCTGCCCGTCAAAGGTCACGTCGATCGCGGCATTCTCGCCCTTGTTGAAGCGGTAGCTGGGACTCGCAAAGGCGAGTGACCACGTGCCGGCGGCATTTTGGCTCACGACGAGGATGACACCGTTGGCATAGGGCGTCGTCGCGGCGCAGTGAGAGAAGTCTCCCGTCGCGTCATTGCTGAAGGCGCCGCCGATCCAGTTGCCGACATTGACGCTGCCGAATGGCCCGGCAGCATATGCGACGCTTGCGGCACCCACCTGCAACAGAAGCGCAACGACCAATGACTTGAGCCACATAACTTTCCCCCGGAACGCTTTTGGACCCATCTTATCTGCGAGAGGATGGCCTGCGCAACCGGCGGTTGCTCGTCTGGATCTGATCCCGTGCCGGCAACTTTCCGGCTTGCCTTTACTTTGCGATGCTATATACTTTGCGATACAAAGTGACGGGGGCGAGCAGTCCCCATCTATGGGCGGAGCGGGGTTTTGGCGTTGCCAATGCGCGATCTGGACAAGGCGCTGGCTGACATCGTGGCGATCCGCAATCAGATTGCGGCGGGCACGGCGTTCCGCGGCTATGGTCCGGCGACGATGGCTGCGACCGGCGCCGTCGCCCTCGTCAGGGCGATCCTGCAATTCTGGCTGCTCGGCGATCCCACCAGCGAGCCGCTCGGCTTTTTCCTCGGCTGGTTCATTGCCGCCGCGCTGTCCGGCCTGATGATCGGCATCGAGATGCGCGCGCGCCTGCGCCGCCATCATTCCGGTCTTGCCGATGCCATGATCCACCAGGCGGTCGAGCAGTTCCTGCCCGCAGGTGTTGCGGGCGTGCTGCTTGCGGTGGTGATGTGGAAGTTCGCCGCCGAGACGCTGTGGCTGCTGCCGGGCTTGTGGCAGATCCTGGTGTCGCTCGGTATTTTCGCGTCCGTCCGCTCGCTGCCGCGCACCGTCGCGCTCGCCGGCGCCTGGTATTTCGTGTCGGGCTTCGCCGTGCTGGCGTTGGCGAGCCAAACCCATACGCTGTCGCCATGGACCATGGGACTGCCTTTCCTGATCGGGCAGTCGGTGATGGCGGGCATTCTGTATTTCGCGTCCGGAGACCATGATGTCGAAGACTGACAGCGCACCCTTTTCCTATGAAGGGCTCGACCGCGTCATCCACGAGAAGGCGCGGCTCGGGCTTCTGACCTCGCTGATGGGGCATCCAAAGGGCTTGGCATTCGCCGATCTCAAGCAGCTCTGCGGCCTCACCGACGGCAATCTCAGCCGGCATCTCGCCGTGCTCCAGGAGGCCGGCCTCGTCGAGGTGACCAAGGGCTATGAGGGCAACCGCCCGCACACCACCTGCCGCCTGACCAAGGCCGGCCGCCGCCGGTTCCTCGACTATCTCGCCGTGCTCGAACGCCTGGTGCGCGACGCCGCCAAGGCCGCCGGCCGAGAGGCGCCGCCGCCGCTTGGCCGTCTCGGTATCGTCTCGACCTGATTCCCCCCTTTTTGACCGGAGACTTTGCAATGCAAAGTGACATGACCTCTCGCAACGAGAAGCTTCACGTCGGCATCATCATGGACGGCAACGGACGATGGGCGACGCGCCGCGGCCTGTCGCGCGTGCGCGGCCACGAGGCCGGCGTCGAAACGATCCGGCGCATCGTCGAGGCCGCGCCCAAGCAGGGCATCGGCACGCTGACGCTCTACGCCTTCTCCACCGACAATTGGCGGAGGCCGAAAGCCGAAGTCGCTGCGCTCATGACCTTGCTGCGCTTCTATCTCGCCAACGAGGTGCAGAGCCTGGTCAAGAACGGCGTGCGTCTCAGCGTGATCGGCCGCCGCGACCGCCTGCCCGACGGCATCGCCAATGCGATCGCGCGTGCCGAAGACGCAACCGCACGCGGCAGCGCGCTGCACCTGCGCATCGCCGTCGACTACTCCGCGCGCGACGCCATTCTCAATGCAGCGGCCAAGGCGGCGGCACTGACCAGCCTCACGCGCGAGGCGTTCTCGCAGCTCGTCACCGGCGAGGCAGGCCTTCGCGACGTCGATCTCATCATCCGCACCTCGGGCGAGAAGCGGCTGTCGGACTTCCTGCTCTGGGAAGGCGCCTATGCCGAGCTGCATTTCACCGAGCGGATGTGGCCTGAATTCGATTCGGGCGACCTCGCCACGGCGCTGGCCTCCTTCCATGGCCGCGAGCGCCGCTTCGGCGGCCTCCAGGCGATCATGCCGGAGGAGGTGCCTTCACTTTCCCGGGTGTGACGCTGCAGGCGGAGCAGAGCAAGGGTCTCCGCGGCAGTGATGCTTGACGTCTTAGGGTTCAGTCGGGGGATTGGGCTTCATCAAAGGAAGTGGGACGGACGATCACGCCAACCAAAGCGGGAGCGAAAGTCCATGCGTGTTCTTCTCGTCAACGTGCCTCATCCCTCGATCGGCAGCCGGATTCCGGACGACCATCTGCCGCCGCTCGGCCTGCTCGCGATCGGCGGTCCGCTGCTCGACGACGGTCACACCGTGCGGCTGATCGATGCCGAGTTCGGCCCGATGCCGGTCGCGGAGATCATCAGCGCAGCGAACCGCTTCGCCCCCGATGCCGTGCTGTTCGGGCATTCCGGCTCGACCTCCGGGCATCCCGTGATCGCGGAGATTGCCCAGGCCCTGGTGAAGGCAAGGCCAGGCGTGCTGATCGTCTATGGCGGCGTGTTCCCGACCTATCACTGGCGCGACATATTGCGCGACGAGCCCTATGTCAGCGCCATCGTGCGCGGCGAGGGCGAGGACACCGCGCGCCGCCTGATGCGGGCGCTGGAATACGGCCACGATCTCGACGGCATCGCCGGTATCGCGTTTCGCGACGCCACCGGTCCGCGCGCGACGCCGCCGGCACCTGTGATCGCGGACCTCGACGCCTATCGCATCGGCTGGGAGCTGATCGATCACGCGCGCTACAGCTATTGGGGCGGCTTGCGTGCCGTGGTCGTGCAGTTCTCGCGCGGCTGCCCGCATCTGTGCAATTACTGCGGCCAGCGCGGCTTCTGGACGCGCTGGCGCCATCGCGATCCCGTGCGCTTCGCCAGGGAGCTGGCGCGCTTGCATCGCGAGCACGGCGTCAAGGTCATCAACTTCGCCGACGAAAATCCGACCGTGTCCAAAAAGGCGTGGCGCGCCTTCCTCGAGGCGCTGATCGCCGAGAATGTCGATCTGATCCTGGTCGGCTCGACCCGCGCCGACGACATCGTGCGCGATGCCGACATCCTGCATCTCTACAAGAAGGCCGGATGGCAGCGCTTCCTGCTCGGGCTGGAGAACACCGACGAAAAGACCCTGGAGCTGATCCGCAAGGGCGCCACCACCGCCACCGACCGCGAAGCCATTCGCCTGCTGCGGCAGCACGGCATCCTGTCGATGGCGACCTGGGTGGTCGGGTTCGAGGAGGAGACCGATCGCGATCACTGGCGCGGCCTGAAGCAGCTGCTCGCCTACGATCCCGACCAGGTTCAGCTGCTCTACGTCACGCCGCACCGCTGGACGCCGTATTTCCGGCTGGCCGCCGACCGCCGCGTGATCCAGCCCGATCGCCGCCGCTGGGACTATAAGCACCAGGTGCTGGCCACGCGTTACATGGCGCCGTGGCGCGTGCTGGTCTGGTTCAAGTTCACGGAGATGGTGCTGCAGTGCCGCCCCAAGGCGATCTGGCGCGTGCTGCTCCAGCCCGATGCGGGCCTGCGTCACGCCATGCGCTGGTACACGCAGATGGGCCGCAGGGTCTGGCCGCACGAGATCTTTGAATTCTTGCGCGCGCGACGGCTCAAATGGGGGCCGACGGTGCGGGAATTCTGGGGCGCGCCGCAGGACGGCGAGGAGCAGTCGATGACGGCCGCACGGCCAGAACGGCGTGTCGGCACGCGCGAGGCGGCTTGAACGTCGCCCGTGTGTGACGCGCGGCGCAGGGCAACGCACTGTTCGTTTTCGGCCGCAAGATTGGCAGCAATGTCCAAGCGGCAAATGCGCGGCCTCGGCTAGGTGTTGCAAGCCACGCAACCTGCCGGGAGCCTCGCGCATGTCACAGTCATTGCTGGATGCCGTTGTCGCGCCAGCCGAAGCAAAGGGCACGGTCCGCATCAGGCCCGCCGGCGTGTCCGATGTCGAAGGCCTCTCGGTCTATTTCACCAGCCTTTCCGCGACGTCGCGCAACAAGCGCTTCATGGGCGCGCGGGCGGACTTTGCCATTGTCGCGGCCGAATGCGTCGCCAGGGCCGGCTATCCCGATCATTTCACCTTGCTCGCGGAGCTCGGGCAGGAGGGGCAGGGCATGATCATCGGCGAAACCCATTACGCCTACGATGCCGCGGCACGGCATGGCGAGTTCGCGATTTCGGTCGCCGATGCGTTCCAGCGCACGGGTCTCGGCCTTCGGATGATGACGGCGATGGAGATGCGCGCGAGCGGGCTCGGTCACGCGATGATCGCAGCCGAGACCGCACGGGCAAATGCCGAAATGCGTGGTCTTGCGAAGAAGGCGGGCTTCGAGGACACCGGTCTCGGAGACTGGCAGTCGGTTCATCTCGCAAAGCGCCTGTCGCGCTAGCCGGGCTTGCCGCAAATTTGAGCAAGCGCGCGATGCGGATCGTGCTCTAGTGTCTCCCCTGACGGGAGTCTTTGGCGATGCGCGCAGTTCTGGACCATTGCAGCGGCGGGACCGAGCGGCAGGTTGCGGCCGGCACGCTCGTCGTCACCGAGGGCGGCACCAGCAGCGGCCACCTCTACGTGCTCGTGGAAGGCAAGCTCGAGGTGCTCAAGAGCGACATGGTGGTCGCGACCATCGCCGAGCCCGGCGCGGTGTTCGGCGAGATGTCCGTGCTGCTCGGGCTGCCGCATACCGCGACGGTGCGGGCCTGCTCGGATTCGGTCATCTATGAATTCGAGGACGCGGCGTCGTTCCTCATCCAGCGGCCGGAGGTGGCGCTGCTGCTCGCGCGCACGCTGGCGCAGCGGCTCAACGCCGCCAACACCTATCTCGCCGATCTCAAGCGGCAATATGCCGGCCACGGCACGCATCTGGCCATGGTCGGCGAAGTGCTCCAGAGCATGATCAACCTGCCGCCGCTCGAGGTTTCGCCAGGCTCGGATCGGGAATCCGATCCAAGGATGTGAGCCAGTCGGGTGGCGCCTCGACATAGGACGCCGGCCGCTTCAGCGGTGCATTGAGGTCGATCCACTGCGCTTCGCCCGCCGCCAGCCAGAACGCCTGGCTCGCATCGAGATCCAGCACGATATGCGTCGGCGGCCGGCCCGGTTGCAGGCCGGCGTTGAACACCCAGGTCTGGCCCAGCCGGTCAAACCACGAGCCGTCGGCAATGAAGGGCGACTGGTGCACATGGCCCGAGATCACCATCGACGGCTGGTACTGCATGATCCACTGCACCAGCTCGACATCGCCGAAGAAGCGCTTGCCGCCCCAGCTCGTCGGCGAATTCGCCGGTGGCGCATGATGGACCCAGATCCAGCGCTGCGGCCGCCTGATGGCTGCATCGCGCAGCTGCTCGGCGATGCGCTGCTGGACCAATGGCCCGTCCCACCACGGGCACACCGTGAACAGCGTGTCGCCGATGGCGAGGCTGTCGCCGTCGCAGGCAATGCCCAACTCGCGCACCTCCGAAATCCAGCGCGAGATCTTTTCGCCGTCCGCATTGCGCTCGTCGAGGTCGTGATTGCCGGAGCAGAGGATCACGCGGGTCTGCGCCGCGAGCAGCGCGAGGTACTTCTTCACCACCACGATCTGCGCGCGAAAATCCACCATCGAGCCGATGTCGAGGGCATCGCCGGCGAAGATCACGAGGTCGAATTGCGGAGCCGCGCTCACGAGCCAATCGAGCTGCGGCAGCGAATAGTGCAGGTCGGCCACGACGAGGCAGCGCATCGAAAATCCGTTCGCGATGAAAATGTCCGGGAATTCCAAAATGCTATCAAGCAAGAAGCAGACCAGAACGGCCCGTTTCCGTCAGTCCAATGAACGGCAGCATGCTGCGGCGCGCTGGCTTGCGCAAGTGCCCGGGCGCCGCAGGGCTGGACCGGACCATCGAATTCTGATGTCGTGGCGCACCCTCAACGCGGTGTCCGCATGACCTCCTTCAAGACCATTCGTGCCCGTGCCGAGAAGCGCAAGGGCGGCCCCGAGGCGCTGGACAAGCTGATGCCTGACAAGCCCGACTTGAAGGGTCTGGCAAAGCTCGGCGACGATCGCATTCTCGCCGAGATGACCAAACGGGTGTTTTGCGCCGGCTTTGCCTGGAGCGTGATCGATTCGAAATGGGATGGCTTTGAAGCCGCCTTTCTGCGCTTCCAGCCGGCCAAGCTCATCTTCCAGCCCGAGGATTATTGGGAAAGCCTGCTGCGCGATGCGCGCATCGTGCGCAACGGCGCCAAGATCATGTCGGTGCGTGACAACGCCGCCTTCGTGCAGGAGATCGCGAAGGAGCACGGCAGCTTCGGAAAGTTTCTGGCGAAGTGGCCGCCATCCAACGAGATCGGCCTGCTCGACCTCCTCACCAAGCGCGGCAGCCGCCTGGGTGGCAACACCGGCCAGATGCTGCTGCGCTTCGTCGGCTGGGACGGTTTTGTGACGTCCAGGGACGTGGTGGTCTGCCTGCGCGATGCCGGCCTCGACATCGCCGAAGAGGTCAAGTCAAAGGGCGATCTTGCAAAGGTGCAGGCGCAGTTCAACGCCTGGGCCGAGGAGACCGGTCTGCCCTACACCTATCTGTCACGCATCTGCGCGCTGTCGGTCGGCGAGAATCGCAGCGATCACTAGGTCACGAGAAACCAGGAGAACAAGAATGGCAAAAGCCTATTGGGTTGCCACCTATCGCGCGATCAAGAACCCCGACGCCATGGCGGCTTACGCAAAACTGTCACGCCCGGCGATCGAGGCGGCCGGCGGCCGCGTGCTCGCGCGCGGAATGCCGGCTGCGGCGTTCGAGCTTGGCCAGATGGAACGCGTCGTCCTCATCGAGTTCGACAGCGTCGCGAGCGCCAGGGCGGCGTATGAAAGCCCGGCCTACAAGGTTGCGCACGACGCGCTGGGTGACGGCGCGGACCGCGATATCAGGATCGTCGAAGCCGCCGAGTAACGCCGCCGGATCGTGGACATCGTGTGGCAATCCCGTGCCGCGAGCGCGGCGGATGCAGCCTGCGATCACGAAATACATTTTTCCGGAACATTTGTGCGCAGCACCCGTTCGGGAGTTTGAGCCAGGCGAAACAGCGGCGCAGGGAACGCCCGTTCTGGCTCAACTCAATGCAACCCGACACGACAGAAACGGAGCAGCCCATGAAGCTCACATCCGAACAGGTGAAGCAGACCGTCAACCAACTCGGCGCTCAGGTGCTGCCCGACGAGCATCCCGCCATGCCGCAACTCAACAGCATGTTCGGCGAGCACACCTTCTTCGTCGATGAGACGGGCCTGAAGGTGCTCGAGCCGACCCCGTCGCTCAATGCAGAGCGTGAGACTGGCGAGGTCGTCAGCCTCGCCGACTGGAGCGACGCGGATCTGACACGCCTGATGGCCCACGAACCCGAGCCGACCGGCGTGATCGTCGTGTTCGAGCACGTGAGGCATTGATTGGTCCGGGCGGATCGATTTTCATCGGTGGCGGGCGTGAAAATCCCGCCACCGTCTACGACGGGTCTGGAGCTGCGCCGCGGAGCGAGAGGCCGCGTTCGAAGGCCTCCGGTCCGGTTCAAATGCCGAACGTCAACTGCGGCTCCGCATCGTCGCCGATCTGGAGGGCGGCCAACGATACCCCGAGCAGTCTGACGCGCTTGGGCAGCGGCATCTCGACTTCGAGCAGCCCGCAGGCCAAACGCTCCAGTTCGTCCCGGCCTGCAACCGGCGCTGTGACGGACCTGCTGCGTGTGATGATCTCGAAGTCGGCAAACTTGATCTTGAGGGTGACGGTGCGCCCCCGGTTGCCGGTCGCCTCGCAATGGCGCCAGACCTTGTCGACGAGAGGTTTTAGCTCGGCGACCAGCACGTCGAATTCACTGAGATCGGTCGAGAACGTGGTCTCCGCGCCGATCGATTTGCGGATCCGGTTGGCCCGGACCGGCCGTTCGTCGACACCTCGCGAGATCCAGTAGTAATAGGCGCCCGACTTGCCGAAGTTCGCATTCATGAATTCAAGCGTCTGGTTACGGATGTCGAGCCCGGTAAACAGGCCGAGCGCGTTCATCTTCGCACTCGTTGCCGGGCCGATCCCGTGGAACTTGCCGACGGGCAGCGTCTCGACGAAGGCGGGTCCCATCTCCGGCGAGATCACGAACTGGCCGTTCGGCTTGCGATGATCGGAGGCGAGTTTGGCCAGAAACTTGTTGTAGGAAATGCCCGCCGAGGCGTTGAGACCCGTCTCGGCCTTGATCTTCTCGCGGATCCGAAGTGCGACGTCCCGCGCCAGCGGAATGCCTTGCAGGTTTTCGGTCACGTCGAGATAGGCCTCGTCGAGCGACAGCGGCTCGATGATGGGCGTGTGCTCGGCAAAGATGTCGCGGATCTGCCGGGAGATCGCCTTGTAGACCTCGAAGCGCGGCTTGACGAAGATGAGATCGGGACATTGCCGCTTCGCGGTCACCGATGGCATGGCGGAGCGAACGCCGAACTTGCGGGCCTCGTAACTGGCGGCCGCGACAACGCCGCGCTCCGCGGAGCCTCCGACGGCGACCGGCTTGCCGCGCAGGTCCGGATTGTCGCGCTGTTCCACGGACGCATAGAAGGCATCCATGTCGATATGGATGATCTTGCGGACGGGCGAGGCGTCGCCCGTCACCGTGTCGGATTCGCTCATGGAAGGATGATACAATCGGGCAGGGGGAAGCGCGAGGAGATGGATGCTTCAGTTGTCGTTCTTCGTCGTCGCCGTGGTCGGCATCGGCTGGCTGATCGGTGCGACCAATCTTCCCGGAGACTGGTATGCGGGCCTTGCCAAACCGGGTTTCGTGCCGCCGAACTGGGCGTTTCCGGTGGCCTGGACGATCCTTTATATCCTGATCGCTGTCGCCGGCTGGCGGACCTTTCGCCGTGAGCCATCGGGTAAAGCGATGCAGGTCTGGGTCGCGCAGCTGGCTCTCAATTTCATCTGGTCTCCGGTGATGTTCACGATGCATCAGATCGGAGCCGCGCTCGTCATCCTCATTGGCCTGTTCGTCGCGATCGTGACTTACATCAGTCTCGAGACATCACGGGACAGGTTGGCAGCCGCATTGTTCGTACCTTACGCAGCCTGGGTCGCGTTTGCCGGCGTACTCAATGCGGCCATCTGGCGATTGAATTGAGGCGTTCAGTCGAAGGTTCATCAAAGAGCAGTCTCAGGCTTGTGAGTGGCAGGCCTAGGCACGCGATCCTATATGGGCGTGGAGAGGACAGCCCATGCAATACAGCTCCGAGCTCATTCAGACCATGCGTCAGGCACTCGAGACCGTGATGGCGAGCGTGCCGGCCCATCAGTCGGTGTTCGGTCTGAAAGCCGCCGTTGCCGAATGCATTTTGAAGGCTGCCGCGCAGGGGCACACGTCGTATGACGGACTGGTGACGTCGGCGTCCGATCAGGTCCAGGCGATCATCTCGATGCTGACGTGAGCGGGTGCTCTGGGCAGAGCAGACGCTGCGCATTGGAGCCGTGAAGCATTGACCGCTAGCGGTCGGGCGACGAGAAGAAAGCCGATTGGGAAAACCGCGCCACGAAGTGGCGCACCCGACACGATTCGAACGTGTGACCTTTGCCTTCGGAGGGCAACGCTCTATCCAGCTGAGCTACGGGTGCAACGAGGCCTCATTTAGCCGATTGGCGGGGGGCGGGCAACCGCTTCTCGCCGGGAGATTTTAGGCCGATTTGCGGGCGGCGCGGCCAGGAACCGGCTCCCGGCCGTGACAGGCGAATTCGGCAAGCACGCGTTCGGCGCAGATGACGCGGTTGCGGCCGAGCCGTTTGGCCGCATAGAGCGCCTCGTCGGCCGCACCCAACAGCCGGTCGGGGCCGCCATCGGCTTCGCCGGGAATATGGCTGGCGACGCCGACGCTGAGGGTGAGGTGGTCGCCGGCTCCAATGGCGCCATGGGCGATCCGCAAGGCCATGACGGCACGGCGGATCTCCTCGGCGATGACGCAGGCGGGATCGCAATCCATGTCCGGCAGGATCAACGCGAACTCCTCCCCGCCATAACGGCTGGCGAGGTCGAGCGGACGGGTGGCATGCCGGCTGACGACATCCGCGACCGCGCGCAGACATTCGTCGCCGCTCTGGTGGCCGTGGCGGTCGTTGAACAGCTTGAAATGATCGACGTCGACGAACAGCAGCGCCATCGGCTTCTGCGTCCGCTGCGCGCGGGCCCATTCCGTCATCAGCATCTGGTCGAAGGCGCGGCGGTTCGACAGGCCGGTCAGCCCGTCCTTGGTCGCGAGCTCCTTGAGCGCGGTCTCGGCGCGCTTCTGGTCGGTGAGGTCGCGCAGCGTCTCCACCACGGCGATCAGATGGCCGGCCTCGTCGTGGATCGGGCCGGCGTCGATCGCGAGATAGAGCTGGCTGCCGAGCTTGGGCATCACGCACCAGTTCTCCGCGGAAAAGCCGAGCCCGTTGTGGCCGCGCGCGGCATATTCCGAATAAAATTCCGGCAGCTGCTCGGGACGGTCGAGCGCGACCAGGTCGGCGAGGCACGGGCGCCTGGTCTCGTAGAAGGCCTGCCAGTGTTTCGTCGTGCCGATCACCTCCGAGGCGGCGAGGCCGGTCAGCCGCTCGCAGGCCCTGTTCCAGATCACGACGCGGCGCTTCGGGTCGATCACGAAGGTCGGCACCACCAGATGCTGCATCAGCCGCACGGCATAGGAATCCGCGACGTCGACGGCTTTAGTGGACGCTTTCCTCGGCCTGGCCATTTCAGGCGACCGCCGCCACCGGCACGGCATTGTTCGGACCGAACAGCTTTCGCACTTCGGCGGCCGGCTTCGGCTTGCTGAAAAGATAACCCTGCATCTCCGTGCAGCCGAGCGCGCGCAGCATCTCGCGCTGCGCCTCGGTCTCGACGCCCTCGGCGACCGTGGTCATGTTGCTGGCAGCGGCAATGTTCACCACCGCCTGCACGATCACCGGCGCGCCGCTGGTCTCCGCGATGTCGGCGACGAAGCAGCGGTCGATCTTGATCTTGTCGAACGGGAAGCGCTTCAGATAGCTCAGCGAGGAATAGCCGGTGCCGAAATCGTCGAGCGCGATGCGCACGCCGATGGAACGGAGCTGGTGCAGGATCGAGAGCGCGGCCTCGTCGTCGCGGATCAGCACGGCCTCGGTGATTTCGAGCTCGAGCCGGCGCGGGTCGAGTCCGGAAGCGGCGAGCGCGCCCGCAATCCGCAGCGCCAGCGTGTCGCATTTGAGCTGCACCGGCGAGACGTTGACCGCGATCCGCACATGCGTCGGCCAGGTCGCGGCCTCGTTGCAGGCCATGCGCAGCACCCAGTCGCCGAGCTCGTTGATCAGGCCGGTATCCTCGGCGACCGGGATGAACTCCGCCGGCGACACCCAGCCGCGTTCGGGATGCCGCCAGCGCAGCAGCGCCTCGCAGCCCGACACGCCGTTGGTGCGCAGGTCGACCAGCGGCTGGTAGTGGATCTCGAAGCCGCCATTCACCAGCGCCTGGCGCAAATCCTGCTCCATGGTCAGGCGCGCCTTGGCGCTCGCGTCCATCTCCGGCTCGAAGAAGCGGTGGGTGCGGCGCCCCTCGGCCTTGGCGCCGTACATCGCAAGGTCGGCGTGCTTGATGAGCTGGTCGAGGTCGGTGCCGTCCTGCGGCGCCAGCGCGATGCCGATGCTGGCGTCGGTGGAGAGCTGGTGGCCGAGGCAATGATAGGGCTGGCGGATCGCTTCGTAGATCCGCGTCACGAATGACAGCACGTCCGCAGAAGACTGGATCCCGGTCTGGATCACCGCGAATTCGTCGCCGCCGAGCCGTGCGATCAGGTCACCGCGCTTGAGGCAGCCGCGGAGGCGGGTCGCGATCGCCTTCAGCAGCTCGTCGCCGACGTGATGGCCGAGCGAATCGTTGATGCCCTTGAATTCGTCGACATCGATATAGAGCAGCGCGAACTGGCAGCCATCGGCGACCTTCGCCAGCTCGCGTTCGATCTGTTCGCGGAACAGCGTACGGTTCGGCAGGTCGGTCAGCGCATCGTAATGCGCCATATGCGCGATCTTCTCATGGGCGCGCCGCCGCTCGGTGACATCCTCGACGACACTGATGAGGTAGCGCGGCTCGCCGGACTTGTCGCGAATGCCGATCCGGGTCGAAGTGATATGGCGCAGTCCCTTGGTCTGGCTTGGCCAGGGATGCTCGTCCTTGAACATCCCCGTTGGGGCCTGGAGCGCCGCGGTGTCGTCCTCGGTGACGAGCCTGGCTACGTCATGCGGGTAGATGTCGAAGGGGGCCTTGCCGACGATGTCTTCACCCGATTTGCCGAATTGCTCCTCGGCGCTCCGGTTGACCAGCAGATATTGCCGCGTCTGTGCGTCCTTCACCGTGATCTGCGAGGGGATGTGATCGATGATCTCGCGCAGGAACATGTAGTTGCGGTCGCGTTCCTGCTCCAGATCGCGCCGCTCGGTGATCTCCTCGATCGTGGCGACCCATCCGCCCTGCACGAGCGGGGTGTTGATGACCTGGAAGGCGCGGCCGTTGGGCAGCTCGTGGATCCTGGTGGAAACCGTGCCTTCGGCGACGACCCTCATCACATTGGCGCAAAACGCATCGACGTCGCCGCTGAACGAGCCACGCTCCTTGCGGTGGTTCATGGCATCGCGAATGTGACAGCCGGGCTTGATGACATCAGTGGAAAGGCCGAACATGTCGGCGTAGCGGCGGTTGCAGGTGACGATGTATCCGGCGGCGTCGTACAGGATCAGCCCTTGCGACATGTTGTTCAGAGCGGTGTCGAGCCGCCGCCGCTCCGCTTCCAGCCGCTCCTGCGACTCGCGGTTCTGACGATTGATCTGGCGAACGATCAGGAAGAGGATCAGCGCGATCACGGTGGCCGAAAGCGTCGCCGTGGTGACCATGAAGCCGGTCTGCTGCCGCCAGTCCGCCAACGCGGCGCTCGTGGTGTTGGTCGCGACGATGACCAGGGGGAAATGCGAAAGCGAGGCCGCCGACCCGAGGCGATCCTCGCCGTCGATCGGACCCTTGACCCGCAGCGTGTGCCGGCCACCTTCGGCCAGCATCTTGCGCATCAGCGGGGCGTCCTTGAAATTCCTGCCGATCAGCTCTTCGACATGCGGGTACCGGGCCAGCATCTTGCCTTCGCGATCGAACAGCGAGATGGCCGCGCCTTCGCCGAGCGCGACGGAAGCGAAATAGTGATGATAGTTGTCGGGATCGATCCGGCGCACCATGACGCCGAGGAACGTGCCGTCCGGCATGTTCAACCGCCGCGCGACGACCGTGGTCCATTTGTCGATGAGGTAGCTGCGCACGGATTCCAGCAGCACCGGCTCGGATCGCGGGTTCGACTTGAAGGTCTGGAAATAGGCGCGCGAGGCGACGTTGATCTTGGGTAGCGGCTGGGCGCGGGACCAATTGACGATTTCGCCCTCCGCGTCGTAGATCACGATGTCGCCGAGGTAGGATACCGCGCTGATCTTGCCGCGCAGCATCTGGTTTGCGGCAGGCCCGGACATCCGCTCGCGGAACATTGCGGGTGAGGTGATCTCCGGCAGATTCATCTGGCCGATCAGGTCGGCAGCGACGACGTCCGAATCTTCAAACTGCTGGTCAAAGTGCCGCGCGATCAGCTGCACCGTGTTTTCCAGCTCGCGCTCGCGGTTGGCCAGGGTCCGTTCGCGGAATTCGCCGACGGCCATGGCGGTCACGGCGAAGATGCCCGCGACCAGCAGCACACCGCACAGGGTCAGCCACAGCACCGGTCCGCGCCGCATCGTTGCCTCCCAGCCGTTCTTCACGGCTAAGGACATTCCGGCTGCGACCCCTGACAAGACTTGGCCCATTCCCCCTCCCTGGAGGAACAGGATTACACCGCACAAATGGCGCAAACCTTAGGAAAGCCAGTTACCTAAGCATTAATCCGGTTGCGCAGCTGCGCCAGCGTGCATCCAGGCGTGAATCACTTCGCGGTTGCATGACGGGCGCAGCAATCGCTGCGCTGCATCATTAACCGCAGCCTAATGCGAGGCGCCCGCACTCTTGCCGCTGCCGACATTGCGCAGCCGGCCGACCACGCCGGTCGGGAAGAAGTAGACGCTGGCGATGAACAGCAGCCCGAGCCACAGCAGCCAGCGATCGGGATGCAGCAGCCCCGGCAGCAGCGGCAGGCCGGCTTCGCTCGCCGCCTTGGAGGCGACGCCCATCAGCGATTGCAAATAGTTCTGGGCGAGGATGAAGATGGTGGCGCCGATGATCGCGCCGTAGATCGTGCCCATGCCGCCGATCACGACCATCAGGAGGATGTCGAGCATGATCGAGAAGCTGAGCGAGGTGTCGGGGCCGGCATAGCGCAGCCACAACGCGTTCAAGATGCCGGCGCTGGCGGCGACCAGCGCGGCGAGGCAGTTGGCGTAGGTCAGGTGGAAAACGGTGCGGAAGCCGAGCGCCTCGGCGCGAAACCGGTTCTCGCGGATCGCCTGGAGCACGCGCCCGAACGGCGAGTTCACGACACGCAACAGAGCGAGGATCATCAGGGCCGAGACGGCGAACACCAGGTAGAAGGTGAGGATGCGGCCGTTGATCTCGAAGCCGAACAGGTTCTTGGAAATCAGCACCGTGCCGGGGCGAAGCAGTTCGGGCAGCTGAAAGCTGCGCCCGTCCTCGCCGCCGGTCAGCCAGGAGAGCTGCGAGGCCAGCACCTGGAAGGCGGAGGCGACCGCGAGCGTGATCATGGCAAAGAAGATCGCGGCGACCCGCAGCGAGAACAGGCCGATCGCGAGCGCGAGCAGCGCCGCGAGCGGCAGGCCGACGACGATGCCGGTTGCGACCGCGGCCCAGTTCGGCCCCATCCCGTACAGCGCGATCGCGATCGCGTAGCTGCCGATGCCGTAGAACATGGTGTGGGCGAACGACACCGAGCCGGTATAGCCGAGCAGGAGGTCGTAGGACGCCACCAGCGCGGCGAAGACGCAGATCTTGGCCGCGACGTTCAGCGCCTTGGCGCCGGGGAACAGGAACGGCGTCGCCGCCAGCGCGAGGATGATGACGACGAGAACGAGCGTGAGCACGCGGCTGCGCGGCGGATCGCCTGACAGGATCATCATCGGCTGGTCACCGCATAGAGGCCGCGCGGTCGCCACATCAGAATGGCGACCATCAGCAGGATGTTGGAGACGAGGGCGAGCTTCGGTACCAGGAAGCCGCCGTAATTGGCGACCATCGCGACCAGGATGGCGCCGATGAAGCAGCCTCCGATCGAGCCGAGGCCGCCGATGATCACGACGATGAAAATCAGGACGGTGAGATCGTCGCTCATGGAGGCATGGACCTGCTCGCGATAGAGCGCCCACATCACGCCGCCGAGGCCGGCGAGCGCCGAGCCCGTCATGAACACGCCGAGGAAAAGCCGGCGGATGCGGTAGCCGAGCGCCTCGACCATCTCGCGGTTCTCGACGCCGGCGCGGATCAGCAGGCCAAGCTTGGTGCGGTTGAGCACGAGCTGGATCGCGATGAAGACCGCAAGGCCGATCAGCATCGCCAGCACGCGGTATTTGGCAATCGCGACGTCGCCGAGGATGAAGGAGCCGCGTAGCGATGTCGGCAGCGGCATCGGGATGATCTGCGGCCCCCACAGCGCATAGAGCGTTTGCTCGGCGACGATCAGGCCGCCGGTCGTCATCAGGATCTGCTTCAGATGCTGGCCGTAGACGGGCAGGATCAGCACGCGCTCGACGACCAGGCCGAGCGCGCCTGATACCGCCATCGACAGCAGCGCCGCCGGCGCCAGCACCGCAAGGTTGATCCAGAGCGAATCCGCCTGCATGGAAGCCGCGAACGGCGCCAGCACCAGCGTTGCGACATAGGCGCCGACCGCGATGAAGGCGCCGTGGCCGAAATTGAGCACATCCATCAAGCCGAACACCAGCGTCAGGCCGGAGGCCATGATGAAGATCATCATGCCCATCGCGAGGCTCGCAGCGGTCAGCGTCAGCCAGGAGCTGGTCGATCCGATCAGCGGGATCATGAGAAGCGCGACTGCGATCGGCAGCAGGATCGGCGCGATGTCGCGCTTCGGCTTCGGCAGCGGATCGGTTGCGGCGATTTCAGTCACTGATGCGCCTCCAGGCTCAGGCCGAGCAGCCGCTCCTGCAGCGGCACGTCGGCGGCAAGCGCCGCCATCTCGCCGCGATGGACGATGGTGCCGTTGTCCATGACCAGCACGTTGTCGCCGAGCTCACGGGCGGCAAAGAAATTCTGTTCGACCAGCAGGATCGTCGCGCCCTTGCGCTTGATCTCCTTCAGGCACTCGATCAGCGCCATCACGATCGCGGGCGCCAGCCCCTTGGTCGGCTCGTCGATCAGCAACAGCTTGCGCGGTTCGACGATGGCGCGCGCGATCGACAACATCTGCTTCTGCCCGCCCGAGAGGCTTCCCGCGCGCGACAGCCAGAACCGGCGCAGCGCCGGGAAGAAGCCGAAGATCCAGTCGAGCTGGGTGTCGTCGAGCGGCCCGTCGCGCGCCGCCAGCACCAGGTTCTCCTTCACCGTGAGATCGGAGAACACCGCCATGCTTTCCGGCACATAGCCGACGCCGAGCCGGGCGATGTCGGGCGTGGCGCGGCTCTCGATGCGCTCGCCGGCGAGGCTGATCTCGCCACTCGAGGCCTGCCACAGGCCCATGATGGTGCGCAGCGTCGTGGTCTTGCCGGCGCCGTTGCGGCCGAGCAGCATCGTGACCTGGCCCTGCGGGACCGCGAGGTCGATGCCCTGGAGGATGTGGTAGCGGCCGATATGGGTGTGTACGCCGGAGAGCTTGAGGAGGTCTGTCATGCGGCGCTCTTCGGTGCGACGCCGAGATAGGCTTCCTGCACGATCGGCGAGGCGATCACTTCGGCCGGCGGACCATCGGCAACAAGCTGTCCGTTATGCAGCACGATGATGCGGTCGGCGAGCGAGCGCACCACGTCCATCTTGTGCTCGACCAGGAGGATAATCTTGCTCTTGTCCTGCTTGAGCTGCGCGATCAGGTTCAGCACGACCGGCACCTCGTCGATGCTCATGCCCGCGGTCGGCTCGTCGAACATGAACACTTTGGGTTCGAGTGCGATCATCAGCGCGACCTCGAGCTTGCGCTGGTCGCCATGCGACAGCGCAGTCGCGGCGACGCCGCGGCGATTGCCGAGTGCGACCTGGTCGAGGATGGCATCGGCCCGGGCGATCAGATCGCGGCGAACCATCCAGGGCCGGAGCATGTCGTAATGGGTGCCGCTGGCGGCCTGCACCGCGAGGCGGACGTTCTCTTCCACGGTGAGGTTCGGAAAGAGGTTGGTGAGCTGGAAGGCGCGGCCGAGGCCGGCGCGGGTGCGCATCGGCGCGGAATGCTGGGTGATGTCGGCGCCGTCGAACAGGATGCTGCCGTGTGAGGCGCGCAGCTGGCCCGAGATCAGGTTGAAATAGGTGGTCTTGCCGGCGCCGTTCGGACCGACGATGGCGGTGAGCTCGCCCGGGCGAAAGCTGCAGGTGACGTTGTTGACCGCGACATGACCGCCGAAGCGGATGGTGAGGTCGCGGGTCTCTAACGTCAGGGCCATCAGGATAACTCTGGAAGATGGAGGGATCCTCTCCCCGCGCCTGCGGGGAGAGGAGATTTGATATCAGCGCTTGTTGCGGACCGGAACGTCCATGTCCTCGATCTTCAGCTCGCGCACCGGCTCGAGCACGGCCCAGGCGACGTTCGGATCGACCTTGACCTTGAAGTGATACATGCTCTGGAGCGCCTGATGGTCCTCCTTGCGGAACACCATCTTGCCCTTCGGCGTGTCGAACTCCAGGCCTTCCATCGCCGTGATCAGCTTCTCGGTGTCGGTCGACTTCGCCTTGGTGACGGCGGCGACGACGGACATCGCGGCGGCGAAACCGCCCGCGGTGAAGAAGTCCGGCGGCGCGTTGAAGCGCTTCTGGTGCTCGGCGACGAACCAGTCGTTCACCGGGTTCTTCGGGATCTCATAGAAATAATAGGTCGCGCCTTCCATGCCCGGCAGGCTCTTATAGGCGGCGAGCGCCGGCAGGATGTTGCCGCCGGTCGACAGCTCGATGCCGTAGCGCTTCGGATCCATATCCTGGAGCTTGGCCAGCGGATTGCCGGCGCCGGCCCAGATCACCCAGATCACCTTGCGGCCGGGCTTGTCCTTCAGCGCATCGAACAGGCGCTGGCCGACCGCGGTGAAGTCGGTGGTGTTGGTCGGAGCATATTCTTCCGCGGCGAGCGTCGCGCCGGTCTTGGCGAGCGCCTCCTTGAAGGCGGCGACGCCGTCGCGGCCGAAGGCGTAGTCCTGCGCCAGCGTCGCAACGGTGACGCCCTGCTTGCCGATCGCGACCGCGTTCGAGATCGCGTCCTGCGACGAATTGCGCCCGGTGCGGAAGATGTAGCGATTCCATTTCTCGCCGGTAATCTGGTCCGCGACCGCGGGCTCGACGATCAGGATCTTCTTGTTCTCCTCGGCGACGGGGAGAATGGCGAGGGCTGCTGCCGACGAGGTCGTGCCGATCGCGATGTCCGCCTTGTCGTCCTGATAGGCTTCGGCCAGCGCCGCCTTCGAAAGGTCCGGCTTGCCCTGGTCGTCCTTGGTGATGACGACGATCTTGCGACCGTCGAGCGTCATGGTGCCCTTGGTGGCGTATTCGAAACCCATTTGCAGGCCGGTCTCGGTCTGCTTGGCGTAAGCCTCAAGCGGGCCGGTCTTGCCGTAGATCAATGCGACCTTGAGGTCGTCGGCTTGCGCGGAGGTACTCGCCGCCAGGCCGAGGATGGCTGCTGTGAGAATGAGCGATCGACGCACGATGGTTCCTCCTTGATGAACTGTCTTGGCCACAGCGATTTGCACAGCTGTGCAAACATTGCAATTCCACCTTCAGGCGGAGCTTGCGTGAGGCGCATGTGACAGTCTCTTGACGCGCGTACCGCGACCGCGGCGTTCGCGTCGGCGAAGCCGCGTGATGCCACGTCTCGCACCAGCCCATGCGTTTCCTCAAGCCGGCCCAGAGCAAGCTCTGCGCCAGTTGCCGCATTGCGTCGGAATGGCTGAAAATGCGGCAGATAATCCGCGAATGGCACAGCCGGACGCCGGCATCGCGCTGTCAGGAATCCGAGACTCCGGACACGTGCCGTCTCGAAAGTCAGACAGGCGGCGATCCCGACGCGAGACCAAACTTGGCGAGCTTCTTGTAGAACGTCGCGCGCGAGATGCGCAGCATCCGCGCGGCTTCCGAGATCTGCCCGTTGCTGGCGGCGAGTGCATGCTCGAGCGTCTGCTTCTCGAACTCCGCCTCCGCTTCGGCATAGGGGACGACCGGGCCGGTCGTGCGCTGTGCGGGTGCCGGGCCGGCATCCGCACCGACCGGCAGGATGTGGACGAAATCGTCGCCGGTCAGGCGCCCGGAATCGCTCAGGATCAGCGCGCGCTCCAGGACGTTGCGGAGCTCGCGGACGTTGCCGGGCCAGTCGTAGCGCGCGAGCGCCGACAATCCGCTCGGTGTGATCCTGGCATGGAGGAAATCGCCGGAAGCACTGATGTCCTCGATCAGCCGCGCGCAGATGTCGGGGAGATCGCCCTGGGATTTGCGCAGAGGCGGCAGCTCGATCGAGAGCACGTTGAGGCGGTAGTAGAGATCGGCGCGGAAGGCGCCGTCGCTGACGCGCTTGCGCAAATCCACATTGGTCGCGGCAATCACGCGCACATCGACCTTGGTGATCTTGTCCGAGCCGAGCGGCTCGATCTCGCGCTCTTGCAACACGCGCAGGAGCTTGGCCTGCAATTGCAGCGGCATCTCGCCGATCTCGTCGAGGAACAGCGTGCCGCCGTCGGCGACCCGGAATTTTCCCTCGCGCCCCCTGCGGTCGGCGCCGGTATAGGCGCCCGGCGCGGTGCCGAAGAACTCGGACTCGATCAGCGTCTCCGGGATCGCCGCGACATTGACGCTGACGAACGGCTTGTCCGCGCGCGAGGACGCATTGTGGATCGCCTGGGCCAGCAGCTCCTTGCCGGTGCCGGTCTCGCCGGTGAGCAGCACGGTCACGCTCTGCCGCGCCGCGCGTTTGGCGAATTCCTTGGCCTGCGCGATTCCCGGTGTGGTGCCGACGAAATCGGCGAACGTGAAACGCGCCGCGCGGGCGTTGGACAATTGCCGCCGCGCCAGCCGCAGATCGCTCTCGAGCTGGGCGACGCGGGCGAGCAGCGGCTTGAGGCTCTCGAGGTGGTCATAGAGCACGAAGCCGATCGCGCCGATGACGTTGCGGTCCTCGTCCTCGATCGGCATGCGCGTCACCACGAGCTGCTCGCCGCCAAGCTCCATGATGTCGAGCAGGATCGGCTCGCCACTCTCGGCCACGTTCCGCATCAGGCTGTTCGGGATGATCTCCTCGATCGGCCGGCCGATCGCTTCCGCCGTCTGCTTGAGACCGAGCGAGGCCAGATATTTCTCGTTGACGTAGATGACCCGCCCGCCGCGATCGATCGCGATCGCGCCCTCGCACAGATGCTCCAGCCGCTCGAACAGCGTCACCATCGCCCGCGCGCGGACATAGGCGGGATCGCTGACGTCTGGGTGAGAGGCGGACATGACATACCCCGGGGGAGGTCCGCCTGTTTCTTACCAAAAGCGCAGTAATTTCAAAGGGGAATCGACGCGGCGAGGTTAACGCGCTTGTCCGCGCTCCACTCTCGGTCGTCGTCCCGGACAAGCGAACGCAGTGAGCGCAGATCCGGGACCCATACCCCCAGGGAGGGGTTTGGCGAAGACTCGGAGTGGGAGCTGCGTGCAGCAACTTCTCCCTGTGGTTATGGGTCCCGGGTTCGCTTCGCGCCCCGGGACGACAGCGATATGTGCGGCGCCGCTGTTGACCTACCGCCGATACCCGCTCGCGCGCGAATAGCCCTGGCGGTTCTGCTGCATCGGGCGGTTGGACACGCCGGGGCGGGATTCGCTGGAGACGGGGGTTGCGAGCTTGAGCTCCTCCAGGAAGATCGGCCGGGCGAAATAATAGCCCTGCGCGTAGCGGATCTTGGTCGCGGCCTGGAGATAGGCCAGCTCCTCGTAGGATTCGAGGCCTTCGGCGATCACGGTCATGCCGAGCGCTTCGCTCAAGGATTCGATCGCGCGCAGGATGCCCTGGCTGCGCGGGCGCTTATGGATGTCGGTGATGAAGGAGCGATCGATCTTGATCTCGTCGGCGGTGATGTCGGCGAGTGCCGAGAGTGAGGAATAGCCGGTGCCGAAATCGTCGATCGAGATGCCGACGCCGAGCTTGCGGAACATCGGCAGGATCTCGGCCTGGAAATCGTTTTTGGCGACGAAGGCGTCTTCCGTCACCTCGATCATGAAGCGCTGGGGAAAGCCGGTGTCGTCCAGCGCCTGCGCAAAGCTGCGCATGAATTCGGGATTGCCGGCCTGCTTGGCCGCGACGTTGATGCTGATGGTCGCTTCCGCGCCGAAGGTGTCGTTGATCAGGTCGATCGACTTGACGATCTCGGCCAGCACGAGATGGGTCAGCTCGTCGATCAGCCCGAGCTCGCTGGCGAGGTTGATGAACGAGCCGGGTGCCTGGATCACGCCCTCGTCGTCGCGCAGCCGCACCAGTGCCTCGATGCCCTTCACGGCCTGGGTGCGGATGTCGACCTTGGACTGGAACGCGCAACAGAAGCGCTTTTCGAGGATGGCGAGCCGCAGCGACTGCTCGATCTTCATCCGCGCCAGCGCCTCGCGCTCCATGCTGGAATCGAAGAAGGCCGCCGATCCCTTGCCGGCGTTCTTGATGCGGTACATCGCGATGTCGGCGTTCTGGCGCAGCATCTCGAAGCTGCGACCGTGGTCGGGATAGAGGCTGACGCCGACGGAGGTGGAAGCGAACAGCTCCGAATTGTCGATGAAGAACGGTGCGGTCAGCCGCTCCAGCGTCGATTGCATGAACTCGGCGACTTCCTCCTGGCTCTGGATCGGCGAGAGCAGCAGCAGGAATTCGTCGCCGGAGATGCGCGAGAGCATGTCGGAATCGCGCAAGTCCCGCCCGAGCCGTTTCGACAGCTCGACCAGCAGCGCATCGCCGACGGCGTGGCCGTAATAGTCGTTGATGTGCTTGAAATTGTCGACGTCGAGAAAGGCCAGCGCGAAGCGTTCGCCGGCGCCGCCCTGCGCGAGCAGGCTGTTGGCGCGGTGCTCGATCACGCGCCGCGAGGGCAGGCCGGTCAGCTCGTCGAAATAGGCCGAGCGGAACAGCTGGTCCTCGAAGTTCTTCTGCTCGGTGATGTCGGAGGAAGCCGAGATCAGCAGCTCGCGTCCGGCGAGGCTGACAGGGCGATGGGTGGTCAGCAGCACCTGGCGTGCGGCCCCGTCGTGGAGCGCTTCCTCGGTGGTGACAGGCTGTCCGGCTCTCAGCGCTCGCTCGCAAGCTTCGCGGCGCTGCGCGAGATCGGGTGACGGACGGCTGCCGTCCATGCCGAGCTGGGCGGCCGCGACATCGTTAACCAGGAGAAGCTTGCCTTGCGCGTCCTGCACGGTCAGGCCGGCAGGCAGCATTCTAACGATTTCCTTGAGAAATCCGAGTTCGGCATCGCTCGCGCCGTTATATGTGTTGTCGTTCATAGAAGTCATGAATCTTGTTGTTCAGCGCGCCTTTGCAATGGGCGCGATCTTGCGTGGTTCCCTCTTAGGTTTGGTTAAGGGGTCCGCAGAAATACGGGGGTGTTTTGCGGCGATGCGACGCGTGCGACCCATCGTCATTAACAGAGCGTCAACGGCACCTGCGAAACTCCAAGCGAAGCTCACGTTCGCTTTCGCTTGTTTCGAGTCTAGCCGTTCTCCGGGATGCGGCATTGCATGATGCAATGCAGGCCGGTCTTGAGATACGAGACCTCGGACTTGCCGTCGAAAGCCGACAGCGCCGACTTCAGCAGCTTTGTGCCGAAGCCCGGCTCCGAGACCTTATCGATGCTCGGGCCCTCGGTTTCATCCCAGGTCACGGTCAGGCGGTCGCCGCTGACGGTCCATGACACCTGCAACAAGCCGCGCGGCGCGGAGAAGGCACCATATTTGCCCGCGTTGGTGGCGAGCTCGTGAAACATCAGCGATAGCGTGACCGCGAGCTTCGGCGGCAGGAACAGCTGGTCGCCGTTGAGCGTGAAGCGGACATGGCCGTAAGGTCCGAGCTCAGCGATCAGGAGATCGCGGATGTCGCAGCCCCCCTTGTCGATCCGCGAGATCAGATCGTCGGTCGCGGCCAGCGACCGTAGCCGCGGATCGATCCGGGCCCAGACCTGCGGCTGGTCGTGCAGCACCTGGTGCAGGACCGCGTGCGCCGTCGACAGCTTGTTCTTCAGCCGGTGCTGGAGCTCGTCGACCAGCAGCTTGCGATACTCTTCTTCCTCGATCAGGCGCCTGGAGATCCGGCGCTGCTCCACCAGCATCGTGCGATAATGCTCGACGCCCCAGATGGTGAGTGCGGAGACGCCCCAATAAAGGGTCAGCAAGGTGAACCTGGCGCGATCGGCAAAAGCGTCGCCGAAATTGACGACGACGCCGAGCACGCCGCCGACCAGCGCCGTGATGATGCCGATGCGCAAGCCGCCGAATGCGGCGGCAAAGAACACGGCCGGGAAATACGGGGTGAAGTAGACGTCGGGCCGCACATGCGCGAGGCCCCAGCGCGCCAGCGTCGCAACCAGCAGGCAGGCGACCGCGAAGGCGAGGCTGAGAACGAGCGATGGTGGTGCCTCGCCCTGCCAGCCCTTGCGGAATTCGTCGATCAGCTTCTCCATGCCCGGCCCGGTTGCGCTATGCGTTCGAAAATCGAGAGAGGAACGAGAATGTTACGCATGTCGCATGCACAAGCAAAGCTTGCCTTGTCACGGGCCGGCGGGAATAGTGAGCGTCGCGGCGCCGTCATCGACCGGTGTCCGCCATTTGGCATCAAATCATTCGAAAACAGGGACATTCCATGGGCAGGCTGGACAGCAAGGTTGCGGTGATTACAGGCACGACGAGCGGGATCGGCCTGCGTACCGCGGAAGTCTTCGTTGCCGAAGGTGCCAAAATTGTGATCGCGGGGCGGCGCGTACCTGAGGGCGAGGCGCTGGCCAAGCAGCTCGGGGCCAATTGCATCTTCCTGCAGACCGATGTGACGGTCGAAGCGCAGATGCAGGCGCTGATCGCGCTCGCGGTGGAAAAATTCGGCCGGATCGACTGCCTGTTCAACAATGCCGGCGGCCCGGCGCAGACCGGCGGCATCGAAGGCCTCGAGGTCGAGCGGTTCGACGCGGCCATGGCGACGCTGGTCCGAAGCGTCATGCTCGGCATGAAGCACGCCGCGCCCGCCATGAAGAAGCAGGGGTCTGGCAGCATCATCAACAATGGCAGCATCGCTGGCCGCCTCGCCGGTTTCTCCTCCTCGATCGTCTATGGCGCGGCCAAGGCGGCGGTGATCCATCTCACCAAATGCGTGGCGATGGAGCTCGGCGAGTCCAATGTCCGGGTCAACTCGATCTCACCCGGCGCGATCGCGACCGGCATCTTCGGCAAGGCGCTCGGGCTTTCGACCGATGCGGCGGAGAAGACGCCGGCGATGATGCGCGAGGTCTACAAGACCGCGCAGCCGATCCCGCGCGCGGGCCTCCCTGATGATATCGCCCAGGCCGCGGTGTTCCTGGCCAGCGACGAATCCAGCTTCATCAACGGCCACGACCTCGTCATCGACGGCGCCATGACCGGCGGCCGCAACTGGAGTCAGCAGCAGCAAGGCCTGGCGGCCTTGCGCAATGCGTTCGATCAGGGGGCGTAGGACCACAACGACGGAGCCGTAGGGTGGGTTAGCCGAAGGCGTAACCCACCTTTTCGGTTTCCGCAGTGACATAAGAGGTGGGTTACGCTTCGCTAACCCACCCTACGGGACCACGGGAGCGGCGGCTAAACCGCCTTCACCCGCACCTTCAACCCATCCCGCGGCTTCGGGATCGGCCACATCTGCCAGTCCGGCTTGTAGCCCGGCTCCAGCGACACCTCGATGTTCTGCAGGAAGTGCCGCGCGAAGCATTTTGCCTGCATGTAGGCGAAGTGCAGGCCGAGGCACATATGCGCGCCGCCGCCGAACGGCACCCAGGCGAAGCGATGCCGGTTGCGCTGGGCTTCCTCGGTGAAGCGCAAGGGATCGAAGCGATCCGGCTCCGGCCAGATGTCCTTCATGTGATGCGTGTAGAGCGGATTGACGCCGACCGCGGTGCCGGCGGGAATCGTGAAGCCCTTGAAGGTGAAGTCGCGCATCGCGCGGCGCGGCATCGAGGGCACCGGCGGCTTGATCCGCAACGCTTCCTTGAACGCCATTTCCGACAGCGGCATCTTTTCGAGATCGTCGAAGCTGCTGGGCGCGCCCGGGGCGAGGCCGAGCGCGAGAACCTCCGCGCGCAGCCTGTCCTGCCAGTCCGGATTCGCGGCGAGCTCGCCGACGAAGGACGTCAGTGACGAGGTCAGGGTGTCGTGCGCCGCCATCATCAAGAAGCTCATATGGTCGATGATGTCCTGCTCGGAGAGCAGCGCGCCGTCCTCATGGGTGGCGCGGCAGAGCTGCGAGAACAGATCGTCACCGCCGTGATTGCCGCGCCGCAGCGGGATCTGCTCGCGGAAATAGGCGACGATGCGCTTGCGCCCCTTCACGCCGGCCGCCATCCGGGTGCCCGGCAGGGGTCGGCGGATCGGGGCGACGGCGGCCGCGACCATGTCGACGAAGGCGCGGTTGATCTCGTCCACCTCCGGCCCGATATCGGCACCGAGGAAGGACGCCGCGGCAAGGTCGAGCGTGAGCTGCTTCATCGCCGGATAAAGCTGCATCTCGCCGGGCTTTGCCTTCCACTGCGCGACGCGCGCGGCGATGCCGCGGTCGAGATCGCTGAGATAGGACTTCATCGGCCCGGACTTGAACGCGACCGACAGCGCCTTGCGATGCAGCCGGTGCTCGTCGAAATCGAGCAGCATCAATCCGCGCGGAAACAGCAGGCCGAGCACCTTGTTCCAGCCGTGCGTCGACGAGAACAGCTTTTGCTGGTCGAACATCACGAGTTCGTTGGCCTCGGGGCCGAGCAGCACGACGTTGGTCTCGCCGAAAACATGGGTGCGGTAGACCGGGCCGTATTTGGCGCCGTTCGCCTCGATATGTCCCTTGGGGTCGGCCAGCACCTGAAAGGTCTTGCCGATGATCGGCCAGCCCTCGTCACCGGGGATGTGCGTCAGCTCGTTGCGCCTGGGCGCGGTGAACTGAAGCGCAGGGGCGGCCACATTCTGCATCGACATGACGATTGCTCCGGTTGGCTGACCGAACAGCGCGCGATCGAGGCATTAATACCGCCTGCGCCACGCTGACGGGATCAACATAGCACAGGCTGGTATCACTTGCTGATGATAGTGGTTACGGGCGTAGTCACGCAGAAGCCTACCGCTTCGCCGCTTCCTTCTGCAAATCCGGGGCGTTGACGGCGGGAATGGCAACGCGGCCGGCGCCGGTCACCTTCAGCGCCTCTGCAGCCTTCTCGTTCTCCATGATCTTCGCCATCACGGCCTGCCCGGCGCGTTCGAAGATCGCGCGGTTCTCGATCACGAACTTTTGCGACTTGCGCAGTCCGTCGATATAGCCGTTGATCTCCGGCACGACATAGCGGGCCACCAGGTCCCAGCTCCGGCGCGTATTCTCGGGGTTGGCCCAATCGTGCACGAAGCCGATGACGGCGCCGACGCCGCCCGACACCTGCATCACGTTCTTGATCATCTTGACGAGGTCGTCGGGCGTGCCGATGACGGAGGCCGCCCCCTCGACGAAAGCGGTCTTGTCCACGGCCTCATCGGGCGAGGAGAACGCGGTCAGGCCCGGCCGCTGCAGCGTGCCGACATTATATTCGTTGTGCCAGCGCATCAGGCCGGCGCCGGCTTCGCGGCGGGCCTGCTCGCGGGTCTCGGCGAGGTGCCAGGTCAGCAGCACGCGCCAGTTCGCGCGATCCACCTTGGTGCCGTGCTTCTTGGCGGCATCCTCGGCGAACTGCCATTGCTGTTGCAGCGACATCAGCCCCTGCGTCGTCATCGAGCCCAGCGAGATGATGCCGATGCCGTATTTGCCGGCGAGCGTCATGCCCGAGGGCGAAATCTGCGAAGCCACCACGAACGGCATCTCCTCCTGCAGCGGCAGGAGCTGGAGCGCGGCGTCGTTCATCGTGAACCAGTCACTCTTCGCGGTGACGCGCTCGCCGTTGAAGAGGCGGCGGATCACGCCGATGGCCTCGTCCTGGCGGTCGCGCTGCGTCATCGGATCGATGCCGAGCGTGTGCGCGTCGGAGGCAAGCGCGCCGGGGCCGGAGCCGAAGATGGCGCGGCCGCCGGTCATGTGGTCGAGCTGCACCATGCGCTGGGCGACGTTGAAGGGATGGTGGTAGGGCAGCGACACCACGCCGGTGCCGAGCTTGATCCGCTTGGTGCGCTCGCCGGCCGCGGCCAGAAACATCTCGGGCGAGGCGATCATCTCCCAGCCGGAAGAATGATGCTCGCCACACCAGAACTCGTCATAGCCGAGCGCGTCGAGCTGCTCGACCAGGTCGAGATCGCGCCGGAACTGGAGCATCGGATGCTCCCCGATCGGGTGATGCGGGGCAAGGAAGGCTCCGAACTTCAGGCGCGCCATGGCGTTCTCTCCGGCTTCGATTTTCTGTTTGTTGAGACCGGGAGGCTACGTGCTGGGACCAGCGAACGCAATCGCGCGATGTCCCGCACGGCGGAATGCAGGCATGCGTGGAGGCGCTGCCGCGACGTGCCGGGCCTGCAGGGTTCGAGACGCCCGCTTTGCGGGCTCCTCACCATGAGGGTCTAAGAGCTCTCCGCGAAACAGGACCTCATCCTGAGGAGACCGCGCAGCGGTCGTCTCGAAGGATGGCCGCAAAGAGACTGCTCGCCAAATTCGCCGCGAAGCGCGTTGCTACCGCGTCATCCTGTTCCACGCATCCAGCCCGGCGATCTTGTACGCTTCCGCCAGCGTCGGATAGTTGAACGTGTTCTGGATGAAATAGTCGATGGTACCTTTGAGGTTCAGAACGGCCTGGCCGATATGGATCAGCTCGGTGGCGCCTTCGCCGAGGATGTGCACGCCGAGCAGGCGGCGCGTCTTGGTCGAGAAGATCATCTTCATCATGCCGCTGTTCAGCCCCATGATGTGGCCGCGCGAGGTCTCGCGGAAGCGCGCGATGCCGACCTCGTAGGGAATGCCGCGCGTACGCACCTCTTCTTCCGTCAGGCCTGCCGTCGAGATCTCCGGCACCGAATAGATGCCGTAGGGAAAGAATTCCGGCGGCGCCAGCGGCTCCATGCCGAGGGCGTGGCACGCCGCGACGCGGCCCTGCTCCATCGATGTGGAGGCGAGACTCGGAAAGCCGATCACGTCACCGGCCGCGTAGATGTGCGGCACGCTGGTTTGCAACGTCACGGGATCGACCGAGATACGGCCGCGATGGTCGACAACGATGCCGGCGGCTTCGAGATTGAGCTTGTCGGTGGCGCCGACACGGCCGGCCGCGAACAGCAGCATGTCCGTGGTGACGTGCCGCCCGTCGGACAGGTTCGTGACGATGCTGCCTTGCGCATTCTTCTCGATCGACGTGACCTTCGAGCCGAGCCGCAGCGCGACGTTGCGGTCGCGCAGCTCGTGCATGAACTCGTCGATCAATTCCTTGTCGATGAAGTCGAGGAAGGTCGGCCGGGGCTCGATCAGGGTCACGGGCACGTCGAGCGCGCTGAAGATGGTGGCATATTCCACGCCGATCACGCCGGCGCCAATCACGGCCAGGCTGCGCGGCAGCTTCTGCAACTCGATGATCTCGTCGCTGTCGAGCACGGTGGCGCCGTCGAACGGCACATAGTCGGGCCGGAACGGGCGGGTGCCGCAGGCGATCAGGATGAAAGCAGCGGACACCGTCCTGGTCTCGCCGATCGCGCTGGTGATCTCGACCTCGTGCGGCGAGACCAGCCGCGCCTCGCCATTGGCAGTGCGGACGAGGTTACGGCTGAACTGATGCTCGAACACCTCGACCTCGTGGTCGAGCGTCTTCTGAAGGCGAATCATCAGGTCGCTCGCCGCGATGTCCTGCTTCACCTTGTAGGAGCGGCCGTAGAAGCCGCGCTCGCGCCAGCCGGAGAGATTGAGCACGGTCTCGCGCAGCGTCTTCGAGGGGATCGTGCCAGTATGGACGGAGACGCCGCCGACCCGTCGGCCCTTCTCCACCACCAGCACGGCCTTGCCGAGCTTGGCACATTGCACCGCGGCCCGGCGCCCCGACGGGCCCGAGCCGATCACCACCATGTCGTAGTCGTACATCGAGACTTCCGAGCCCGCAAAACCAGCGGCAACCGACATGCAGCAATCGGGCCAATGCGGCAAGTCCTACCTCGGAGGTAATCGCGCGGATGACGCTAATCTGCGAGCTTTGCGCGCAAATAAATCCCTGAAGGTTCGCGCGCCGATGCATCAAACCGTCACAAAACAAGTCGATTCGACCCGCCGCTGGTGGGTGCTGGCGATCGTCGTGGCCGCACAGTTCATGTTCGGTGTCGATGCCTTCATCGTGAACGTCGCCATCCCCACCATCGCGGTCGATCTGCATGCGACGCCCGCGCAGATCGAATCCGTGATCGCGATCTATCTGATCGCCTACGCCACGCTGGTCGTCACCGGCGGGCGGCTCGGCGACATCCACGGCACGAAGAGCGTGTTTCTCGCCGGCGTGCTCGGCTTCACCGTGACCTCGCTGTGGTGCGGCCTCGCGCAATCAGGTGCGGAGCTGATCGTCGCGCGGCTCGCGCAGGGCGCCACGGCCGCGCTGATGGTGCCGCAGGTGCTGGCGACGCTGCATCTGCTCTTCACGGATGAAACGCGCAGCCGCGCCTTCGCCATTTACGGCATCGTGCTCGGGCTTGCGGGTGCTGCGGGCTTCCTGCTCGGCGGCCTGCTGGTCACGATCGACCTTGCCCACACCGGCTGGCGCTCGGTGTTCTTCGTCAACGTGCCCTGCGGTCTCCTCATCGCGGCTGCCGCCTGGCGCATCATGCCGTCGGTGCCGCGTCGGGCCGGCACGCGGCTCGACATTCAGGGCAGCGCCGTCCTGTTCGCGGGGCTGCTGTGTCTGATCGGACCGCTGCTGTTCGGCCACGATGTCGGCTGGGCGCCGTGGCTGTGGGCGGTGATGGCGCTCGGCGGCGCGATCCTTGCGGCGTTCCTGAAGCTGGAGCACAGGGTCGCGCGCGCCGGCGGCATGCCGCTGATCGATCTGACGCTGCTGGCGGACGCGACCTTTCTGCGCGGGCTCGGTGCTGCCTTCTTTTTCTTCGTCGCCAATCTCTCATTCTATCTCGTCATGACGTTGTTCATGCAGCGTGGCCTGAAGATCCCGCCGCTCGCAGCCGGCATGGCCTGCATTCCACTTGCAATCGCCTTCGTCACGGCTTCGCGCCACAGCGGCGCGCGCGCACGGCATCGCGGCACAAAAGTGTTGATCGAAGGCTGCGCGCTTCAGATCGCCGGCCTCGCGGCGCTCGCGCTTCTTGCATTCCATGTCGATGCGCCGACGCCGATCGCGCTCGCACTCACCATGGCCATCTTCGGCTACGGCCAGGGGCTGGTGATGGCGCCGCTGTCAGGCGCGGTGCTCTCGACGGTGAAACCCGTCGCGGCAGGCTCGGCCTCCGGCATGTACGGCACCATGGCGCAGATCGGAAATGCGGCCGGAGTGGCCGCAATCGGCGCGGTGTTCTTCGCGATCGAAGCGCTGCAATCAGCGCGCGCAGCGTTCCTCGTTTCGCTCTCGCTGTTTGCGGCGTTAATCATGATCTGCGCCGCATTCCTGACGTGGATGCGCCGCGCATCTGCACGAAGTTGAGGCAGTGCGGTTAATGCGTGCGGATTCTTGCGGATTCCTGCGGATTTTCGAGTGATTTCGCGTGATTGACAGCACACGGCCTTTTTATTTTGCACCGCAGCAACTATTTGGTTTGGGTGAACGTTGAACGTCGCCTGCCAGGAGTTGCCGTGTTGCTTGCAAAAAATGTCGCTCTCTTGAAACATCTGCCGAAGGTGGATGGTCTGCGCCTTGCCGAGCTCGGCCGGAGCGCGGATGTGTCCAGCCCTCTGGAAGAGGTCACGGGCTTCGGCGACAATCCCGGAAATTTGCGCATGTTCGCGTTCGTGCCGGCGCAACTCCAGAAGCCGCGCGCGCTCGTCGTCGTGCTGCATGGCTGCGGCCAGACTGCAGCTGCTTACGATCTCGGCGCGGGCTGGTCGACGCTGGCGCAGCATTATGGCTTCGCGCTAGTGATGCCCGAGCAGCAGCGCATCAACAACGGCAACACCTGCTTCAACTGGTTCAATCCGGAAGACACTGCGCGCGACAGCGGCGAGGCGCGTTCGATCCGCGAGATGGTCGCGCATGTGGTGCAGGCGCATCGCATCGATCCCAGGCGCGTCTTCATCACCGGTCTTTCCGCCGGCGGCGGCATGACATCGGTGATGCTCGCGACCTATCCCGAAGTCTTCGCGGCCGGCGCGGTGATCGCCGGATTGCCCTATGGCATCGCCTCGAATTTGCGCGAGGCGCTGGACGGCATGTTTCATTCACCGGCGCGGCCCGAGCGCGAGCTCGGCGATTTCGTGCGGCGCGCCTCGAACCATCGCGGGCCGTGGCCGAAGGTTTCGGTGTGGCACGGCAGCGCCGACCGCACCGTCAATCCGGGCAATGCCAATGAGATCGTCAAGCAGTGGCTCGATTTGCACGATCTGCCGGCCGCGCCGATGGCGGAGACCATTGTCGATGGCTATCCGCGCCAGGCCTGGTGGAACAAGGACGGCGAAACGCTGGTCGAGTCCTACGCCATCACCGACATGGCGCATGGCACCCCGCTCGGCCTCGCCGACAATGATCAGCGCTACGGCGTCGAAGGCGCTTTCCTGATCGAGGCCGGCATTTCCTCGTCCTACCACATCGCAAAATTCTTCGGCCTGACCGGCTGGATTGCGGATGCGGCCGGAAAGAAGGTCGAGGCCAGGCCTGCGACGTCGAAGCCGGCGCTCCCGCCCGCGCCGCATCTCGCCCGCTCGATCCGCGCCGCAGTCGCCGAAGAGCCGGCCGAGCCGAAGCGCGCGGAGGCTCGCGGCTTCGATCTCGGCCAGATCATCACCCGCGCGCTGACGGCGGCGGGTTTGATGAAGTAACGCTTACGCTTGTCCGGGACGACGGCGGAGCTTGCGGCTACGCCGTCGCTGCGATCATCTCGATCGGCGTCACCGTCACCTCGCCGCCGGCGACCTTCCGCGTCATCTCCTGATAGGCCTTGAAGAAGTCGCGCGATTGCAGCGTCTTTTGCGCGGCATCGTCCGTGACGCTGGCGAGGTGGAAGTAGCTGCCGTCGTCGCGGTTCTTCAGCACACGGTAGCCGATCCGCCCCTTCAGCTCCGGATCGCCGTCGATCGCCTTGACGAAGCGGCCGATCTCCTGGTGCCAGGCTTCCGACGTGCCGTTCCTGAATTCGTATCTGATCATGAAGTGCTTCATGTGACGCTCCCTGTTCGTCGTGTGCGTCATCATCTGCGGCTTGCAGGCGATCCTGCAAGTATGGACAAAATTGATAGTATGGACTTTTTCGACGTCGCTCCTATTGTTATCTCGCGCATGGAGGAGACGACATGGCAAAGGCGATCCCGGCGCGCAGCTGTCCGGTTGCGGCCTTTCAGAAGATGATCAGCGGCAAGTACAAGCTCCGCATCGTCTGGGACCTCAAGGACGGCCCGCGCCGCTACGGCGAGATCCGCAGCGGGCTGCTGCGCGGCACAGAGGGCAGCGCCGAAATCACCCCGCGCGTGCTCAGCCGCGAATTGAAGGCGCTGACGCAGAGCGGCCTGATCGATCGCAAGGATTTCGGCGAGGTGCCGCCCAAGGTCGAGTATCGCCTGACCCGCAAGGGCAAGAGCTTCGTGCCGGTCGTCGCCGCGATCCGCGAGTGGGGCGAGCGCAATCTCGGCGACGTGGCGGCGCTGGCGGACGCCGCCGAATAGGGCCTCACACCTCGCCGGTGATGAACGGATTGGTCATCCGCTCCTGGCCGATGCTCGAGCCGGCGCCGTGGCCGCAGATGAAGCCGACATCGTCGCCGAGCGGCAGCAGCTTCGTCTTGATCGAATTGATCAGCGTGGCGTGACTGCCGCCGGGCAAATCGGTGCGGCCGACCGAGCCGGCGAACAAGACGTCGCCGACATGGGCAAAGCGCAGTTCCTTGTTGAAGAACACCACGCTGCCGGGCGAGTGGCCCGGGCAGTGGAAAATGTCGAACTGCAAGCCGCCGATCGACACGCTGTCGCCTTCGTCGAGCCAGCGGTCCGGCTCGAAATTGCGCCCGCCGGTCATGCCGAAGCGCGCGCCGCTCTCGACCACGTTGTCGAGCAGGAATTTGTCGGCGACATGCGGGCCCTCGATCGGCACCTTCAGCGCATCGCGCAGATCGGCCGCGCCGCCGACATGGTCGATATGGCCGTGGGTCAGCCAGATCTTCTCCACGGTGACGCCGGTCTGCTTGATCGCGTCCAGGATCTTCGGCACGTCGCCGCCGGGATCGATCACCACGGCCTTCTTGCTGGGCTCGTCCCAGATGATGGTGCAGTTCTGCTCGAACAGCGTCACGGGGACGATGATCGCGCCGGCCTTGGCTTGCGAGGAGTCCTGCGCGGATTGCTGGGTGTCATTTTGCTCGGTCATGGGCCTCACAATGCCGATTTTTGCCATGCCGCCAAGCAAAAGATTCGTGCCGCGCCCCGGAACAGCCGCACCGGCCGTCACACGGCCGTCCCATTTCGCCTGCTGGTTTGAACCGCAGCGTTCCTTCCGCGTTCTCTCGCGCGAGACGCAGATTTTGGGTGGGTTTCCGGCATGGCTCAGGGCGGCGATAATTGGTGGCGCGACGGCATCTTCTATCAGATCTACCCGCGCTCCTTTCAGGACACGGACGGTGATGGCGTCGGCGATCTCGCCGGCATCTTGCGGCGGCTGCCTTACGTGAAATCGCTTGGCGTCGACGCGATCTGGCTGTCGCCGATCTTCCCCTCGCCGATGGCCGATTTCGGCTACGACATCTCCGACTATACCGGCATCGAGCCGCTGTTCGGCACGATGGAGGACTTCGATGCGCTGCTCGCCGCCGTGCACGAGAACGGCCTGAAGCTGATCCTCGATCTCGTGCCCAACCACACCTCGGACCAGCATCCCTGGTTCGTCGAGAGCCGCGCCTCGCGCGACAATCCCAAACGCGACTGGTACGTCTGGCGCGATCCGGCACCGGACGGCGGCGTGCCGAACAACTGGCTGTCGGAGTTCGGCGGCAGCGCGTGGCAATTCGACGAGACAACCGGCCAATATTACTATCACGCCTTCCTCGCCCAGCAGCCGGACCTCAACTGGCGCAATCCGGATGTCCGTGCCGCGATCTACGACGTGATGCGGTTCTGGCTGGAGAAGGGCGTCGACGGTTTTCGTGTCGACGTGATCTGGCACCTGATCAAGGACGCCGAATTCCGCGACAATCCGCCTAACCCGCATTACGTCGAGGGCCGGCCGCCGAACGAGAAGATCCTGACGCAATACTCTACCGACCAGCCGGAGGTGCACGACGTCATCGCCGAGATGCGGCGCGTCACCGATGCGTATGCGGCGCGCGTGCTGATCGGCGAGATCTATCTGCCGCTGCACCGGCTGATGGCCTATTACGGCAACGATCTCACCGGCGCGCAGATGCCGTTCAATTTCGCGCTGCTCTCGACGTTCTGGAGCGCGCGCTCGATCGAGAAGATCGTGGAGGATTACGAGAAAGCGCTGCCCAGGGGCGCCTGGCCGAACTGGGTGCTCGGCAATCACGATCGTCCGCGCGTCGCCAGCCGTGTCGGACCCGAGCAGGCCCGCGTCGCCGCCATGCTGCTGCTGACGTTGCGCGGCACGCCGACGCTCTATTACGGCGACGAGATCGGCATGCATCAGCTCGCGATCGCGCCCGAGGACGTGCGCGATCCCTTCGAGAAGAACGTGCCCGGCATCGGTGTCGGCCGCGACGGCTGCCGCACGCCGATGCAGTGGGATTCTTCGCAGACCAGCGGCTTCTCCGGCGTAAGGCCATGGCTGCCGCTGCCGGAGGACCATATCCACGACAACGTCGCCAATCTCGAAGCCGACGCGCGCTCGATCCTCAACCTGTACAAGCGGCTGATTGCCTTGCGGAAGGCCTCTCCGCCGCTGGTCGCAGGCGACTATCATCCGATCGCCGCGCAGGGCGATCTCCTGATCTATCGCCGCGAGGCCGAGGGTAAGGCGGTGATCGTCGTGCTCAATCTCGGCCCAGAGCCGATCGCCGTCACCACCAGCGCGATCCGTTTCAACAGCGAGATCCTGCTATCGACGTTTCTGGATCGCGAGGGCGAGCGGCTGGATGGCGTGCTCGATTTGCGCGGTAATGAGGGGGTCTTGGTGGCGCCGCCTCATATCTAGCCGTCGTTCCGGACAAGCGCAGCGCGCGCTCGCGGGAATGACGGTGATGCGAGGGCATATACCTACCCGGGATGCTTCTTGCCCCGCACCGTATTCTCGTCGATGTCGCTGCGCTTCAGCAGATAATCCAGCCCGCCGACGCGGTACCAGCGATAGCCGTAGGGCTCCAGCACGACGCGATGCTGGCCGCGCTTGTCGGCGTGGCTGTGATCCTCCGCGAGCAGGTTGATCAGGTGCGCGCCGGCATCGCCAGGCAGCCCCGCCGAGAACGCGATCTCGCGCGGCATCTCATCCAGATTGTGCAAGAACAGCACGGAATTGTTGCGCCAGTCGTAACGCATGATGAACACGGCGGGGTCGCGTGTCGGAATGATCGCGAAATCGCCCCAGCCGATCTCCGGCACCTCCTTGCGCATGCGGACGATGCGTTCGGTCCAGTTCAGCATCGAGTTGGGATCGCGTCGCTGTTTGGCGACGTTGACATGCGGGTAGCCGTAAGGGCCCTTGTCGATGACCGGGCAGGCCGGCTTGTCGCTCTTGGTGAAGCCGCCATGCGGCTCGGTCGACCATTGCATCGGCGTGCGCGCGCAATTGCGCTCGGGCAGCGCGAGATCGTCGCCCATCGCGATCTCGTCGCCGTAGCGGATCACGGGCGTGCCCGGCAGCGTGCACATCAAGCTGTAGGCGAGTTCGAGCCGACGGCGGTCGCCGCCCAGCATCGGCGCGAAGCGGCGGCGGATGCCGCGGTCGTAGAGCTGCATGTCCTTGTCGGGGCCAAATTTCTTGAACACGATTTCGCGCTGCGCCTTGGTCAGGCGGCCGAGATCGAGCTCGTCGTGATTGCGCAGGAACAGGCCCCATTGCGCCGTGGCCGGCCGCGGCCTCGTCGCCTTCAGCGCCTTCGCCAGCGGACGCGAGTCGCCGGATGCCAGCGCATAGAACAGATGCTGGTTGACGTGGAAGTTGAACATCATGTGCATGCGGTCGGCATCGCGGCCGAAATATTCCATGTCGGTTTCCGGCAGCACGTTGGCTTCCGCAAGGATGATGGCATCGCCCTGTCGCCATTGCAGGAATTCGCGGAACGCGCGCAGCATGTCGTATTGCTCGACCGGCTTCTTCACCTTGGCGCCCTTGGTGGCTATCACGAACGGCACGGCGTCCATGCGGAAGCCGGAGACGCCGAGCTGGATCCAGAAGCCCATGATCTTCAGGATCTCGGCCTGCACGTGCGGGTTCGACGTGTTGAGGTCGGGCTGGAAATCGTAGAAGCGATGGAAGTAATACGCGCCGGCTTCCTTGTCGCGCGACCATGTCGATTTCTGCACGCCGGGAAACACCATGCCCTTGTTGGCGCCGGCTGGCTTCTTGTCCGACCACACATACCAGTCGCGATAGGGCGAGTTCTTGTCGCGCCGCGCTTCCTTGAACCAGTGATGCTGGTCGGAGGTGTGGTTGACGACGAGGTCGATGATGATGCGGATGCCGCGCTGCTTGCAGCCATGGGCGAACTCGACGAAATCGCCGAGCGTGCCGTAGCGGGAATCGACGCTGTAATAGTCGGCAATGTCGTAGCCGTCGTCGCGGCCCGGCGAAGTCTGGAACGGCATCAGCCAGATTGTGGTGATGCCGAGGCCGTGGAGGTAGTCGAGCCGCCGCAGAAGGCCCTTGAAGTCGCCGACGCCGTCGCCGTTGGAATCCATATAGGAGCCGACGGACAGGCAGTAGATCACGCCGTTCTTGTACCAGAGATCGTCGATCATGCGTGAGCGGCCTCGATGCTTCGCCGAGGTGCGGCGGCTGCGTGATAAGTGCCGGGGGGAGGGGAGGTTCCCGCGTCACACTCCTCCGTCGTCCCCGCGAACGCGGGGACCCATACCGCGTGATCTATCGATTGCTGTCGATAGAGGTACCGAACGACGAGTCTTCGCCAAATCTCCCCCTATGGTTATGGGTCCCCGCTCCCCGTGCGCAATTGCGCACTAGGCGGGGACGACGCCGGAGTAGGGAGCCGCAGCCTGCCTCTATCGAACTGTGTCCGCCCCGACCGGAATCGGCTATCCTCCCGCCATGGACAGCACCGCCCGCAACATCGCCCTCGTTCCACCGCCCGACCGCCGCCAATCCGAGACGGCGCTGGCGATCGCGCGCGGCACGGCGCGGCTGCTGCGTTCGCTCGGCTTTACCTGCATCAGCGAATTGCCGCTGCCGTCGGGCCGGCGCGCCGATCTGGTGGCGCTGAACGAGCGCGGCGAGATCTGGATCGTCGAGATCAAATCGTCGGTCGAGGATCTGCGCGCCGACCAGAAATGGCACGAATACCGTGCCCATTGCGACCGGCTGTTCTTCGCCTTCACGCAGGACCTGCCGTGCGAGATCTTTCCTGAAGGCACCGGCCTGATCATCGCGGATGCCTATGGCGCGCATCTGCACTGCGAGGCGCCCGAGCACAAAATCGCCGCCGCCACGCGCAAGCAGATGACGGTGCGTTTCGCGATGGCGGCAGCCTTGCGGATCAACCGTCTGATCGACCCGCAGGGCCACGCGGATTTCTGGGAATGAAGTCGTAGGGTGGATTAGCGTAGCGTCATCCACCAACTGCTGTCGCAGCGAGAAAAGGTGGATTACGCCTTCGGCTAATCCACCCTACAAGATTCGGGTTACCTCGGCGCGCGCTTCGCCAGAATGCGCTGCAAGGTGCGGCGGTGCATGTTGAGCCTGCGCGCGGTCTCCGAGACGTTGCGGTTGCACATCTCGTAGATGCGCTGGATGTGCTCCCAGCGGACGCGGTCGGCGGACATCGGGTTGGTCGGCAGCTCGGATTTCTCCGCGCTGGTCGACAGCAGCGCGGCGACGACGTCATCGGCATCCGCGGGCTTCGAGAGATAATCGATCGCACCCATCTTCACGGCGGTGACGGCGGTGGCGATGTTGCCATAGCCGGTCAGCACGATCGCGCGGGCTTCGGGGCGCTTCTTCTTCAGTGCGGAGACGACGTCGAGGCCATTGCCGTCGCCGAGGCGAAGGTCGACCACGGCGAAGGCGGGCGCGGCCTTGCCGATCTGGGCGAGGCCGTCCGAGACGGTGTCACATGACGTCACCGCAAATCCGCGGGTCTCCATCGCGCGTGACAGCCGCTCCAGAAACGGCTTGTCGTCCTCCACGATGAGAAGCGAGCGGTCGGTCTGTTCGTTCAGTTCGGCGATGGCGTTCAAGGTTTTTTCCTCTCTCCTGCACATCCACATATGGCGTCGCAACCGGGCGGTGCCAAGGCCGCAAATAGTCGATCGGCCCCGCTGTGCGACGCAAGGTCGCGCCTATCCTATTGTTTCTTCGAGCGTCTCGATAGCCTCAAAACGCTCTCTCGGCCAATTGATGTGGACCACCGCGCCGTGTTCAGGAAAGGTCCGATTGGTAAACGAGACCTTGGCGCCGGTGCGTTCCAGCAAGGTGCGCGCGATGAACACGCCGAGTCCGAGCCCGCGCCGCTCGCCGCCGCTGTCATCCAGATTGCGCCGCCGCGACAGATAGGGCTCGCCGATCCGGTTAAGGATATCGGGCGGAATGCCCGGGCCGTCGTCGGAAATCACGATCTCGATCGTGTCCTTGTTCCACCAAGCATTCACCTCGACCGTGGTGTGGGCGAAATCCACCGCGTTCTCGACGATGTTGCCGACGCCGTAGAGGATCGCCGGGTTGCGCGAGCCGACGGGCTCGGCCACGACGGCGACCGCGATCCGCACCTTGATGTCGACGCCGAAATCGCGGTGCGGCGCCACCACCTCCTCGATCAGCTCCGACAGCTTCATGCGGTCGAACGGCGCGCCTTCGGAGGAAAGCTGGGTGATCTTGCTCAATATGTCGCGGCAGCGCTGGGTCTGCTCGCGCAGGGTCTTCAGGTCGGCGGCGAAGATCGGCTCCTTCACCGTCTTTTCCAGCTCGCGCGAGATCAGGAAGATGGTCGCGAGCGGCGTGCCGAGCTCGTGCGCGGCGGCGGCAGCCAGGCCGTCCAGCTGGGTCAGATGCTGCTCGCGCGTCAGCACCAGCTCGGTCGCAGCCAGCGCGTCGGCGAGCTTGCGCGCCTCCTCCGTCACCTGGAAAGAGTAGAGGCTGGTGACGCCGATCGCGAGCACGATCGAGAGCCAGACGCCGACGAGATAGATCGGCGGCAGCACCAGCGGATCGTCGGAATCCCAGGGCAGTGGCAGATGGAAGAAGAACAGGACCGAAGCGCAGGCCACCGCGAGCAGGCCGAGACCGAAGGTGAAGCGGGCCGGCAGCGCAGTGGCCGAGATCAGCACGGGCGCGAGGAACAGGTACGAGAACGGGTTTTGCAGTCCGCCGGTGAAGAACAACAGCCCCGCCAGCTCCACGATGTTCAGCGCGAGCAGTCCGGCCGCCTGCATCGGCTCCAGCCGCTGCATCGGATTGGACGCGGTCTGGAGCGCCAGATTGAGCGCGGCCGACAGGGCGATGATGCTGACGCAGGGGACGATCTCGACATTGAACTCCAGCCCCTGCGCCACGATGAAGATCGCGGCAAGCTGCCCGAGCACCGCGAGCCAGCGCAGCCGCAGGATCGTGTCCAGGCGGATATGCCGCTGCGCGTGGCGAAAGTCGGAAGCGGCGATTTCGGTCATGTCGGTCAATGTGGCGGTGCCTTCTCGATCACAAACGCTGGGCTCGTGGAACCGCCCGAGATACAAGCCTTGCGCTCCCCGCTGCAATAGCAGAAGAACGGCCCAGCATGACCGAGAATGACAAGGCTTCAAGTCGGCCGACTGTCGCGGATCGCGCCTCCTCCGCGGCGATTGCGGTCGATCACCTCGTCAAGGTCTACAAGCAGATCCGCGCGGTCGACGATATCTCCTTTTCGCTGCCGCGCGGTAGCATCACCGGGCTTCTGGGCGGCAACGGCGCCGGCAAGACCACGACCATCGCGATGATCATGGGCCTGGTGCTGCCGACCTCCGGCCGCGTTCGGGTGCTCGGGCATCGGATGCCCGAGGAGAGCGCGGCCGTGCTGGGGCGGATGAATTTCGAGAGCCCCTATGTCGACATGCCGATGCGGCTCACGGTGCGGCAGAACCTCACCGTGTTCGGCAAGCTCTATGCGGTGAAGGACCTCTCCGATCGCATCGCCAGATTGGCCGACGAGCTTGATCTCACGGATTTCATCGACCGCGCCAACGGCAAGCTCTCCGCCGGGCAGAAGACCCGGGTCGCGCTCGCGAAAGCGCTGATCAACCAGCCCGAACTGCTCCTGCTGGACGAGCCCACCGCCTCGCTCGACCCTGACACCGCCGACTGGGTGCGGGCGCATATGGAGCGCTATCGCAAGGAGAACAATGCCACCATCCTCCTGGCCTCGCACAACATGCTCGAGGTCGAGCGTCTGTGCGACCGCGTCATCATCATGAAGCGCGGCCGCATCGAGGACGACGACACGCCGGAGGCAATCATGGCCCGCTACAACCGCACGACACTGGAGGAGGTGTTCCTGGACGTCGCCCGCGGCCGGGTAAACGGTGCGAAGGAGGCGGTGAGATGAGCGGCCCCCTCAGTCTCTGCCGTAGCCCGGGTGAGCGCAGCGATACCCGGGGACGCTGCAAGCAAAGTCCCGGATGTCGCTGCGCTCATCCGGGCTACGCGGTGCCCCGATGACCGACATCTCCCTCCATCGCGGCATCTCCGCCCACCGCATCGGCGCGATGATCCTGCGCTACTGGTACCTGTTGATGTCGTCCTGGCCGCGGCTGCTCGAGCTGCTTTACTGGCCCGCGCTCCAGGTCGTCACCTGGGGCTTTCTCCAGCTCTACATCGCCGAGAACGCCAACTTCTTCGCGCGCGCCGGCGGCACGCTGATCGGCGCCGTCATCCTCTGGGACATCCTGTTCCGCGGCCAGCTCGGCTTCTCCATCTCGTTTCTGGAGGAGATGTGGGCGCGCAACATCGGCAATCTCATGATGAGCCCCTTGAAGCCGATCGAGTTTCTGCTGTCGCTGATGATCATGAGCATGATCCGGCTCGCGATCGGCGTCATCCCGATGACGCTGCTCGCGCTGTTCCTGTTTCACTTCAACGTCTATGCCCTCGGCCTGCCGCTGATCGCGTTCTTCTGCAATCTGATCTTCACGAGCTGGGCGGTCGGCATCTTCGTCTCGGGGCTGGTGCTGCGAAACGGCCTTGGCGCCGAAAGCATCGTCTGGACCTTGATGTTCGCGGTCATGCCGCTTGCCTGCGTCTACTATCCCGTCAGCGTGCTGCCGGGATGGCTGCAGTACGTCGCCTGGTCGCTGCCGCCGACCTACGTGTTCGAGGGAATGCGGGCGCTTTTGATCGAGCACACCGTCAGGACCGATCTGATGCTGAGCGCGTTGGCCATCAATGCGGTGCTGCTGGTTGCATCTTTCGGGGCATTCCTTGCCCTTTTGCGGAGCGCCAAGAAGCACGGCTCGCTGCTCTCGAGCGGCGAATAATCACATTTTCTCGTGGATTCAGGCGGGTTTGGCCGTTCAGAGCACGTAGATGTACGGAACCATGCATTGACGCAATATTACGCATTCGGCAGTATGCTGCGATGCGAAGAGGAATATGACGATGCCTATTGGTGAGTTCGGCGGCGCGCCGCCCCTGGCGGCAGAAGGCAGCCCGGTCCTGACGACGCCGATGTACTGGATGTACGAGATGGCGCAGGCCTCTCTCAATCCGGCGCGTGCGGTCACCGACGCGACCAAGCTTCTGTTTCAGAATCCCCTCAATCCCTGGGCGCGCACCGAGGTCGGCAAGTCGGTCGCCGCGGCCTGCGAATTGTTCGAACGCACCACGCGCCGCTACGGCAAGCCGGAATGGGGCCTCGACGACACCGAGGTCAACGGCATCCGCGTCCCCGTCGAGGTCCGTTCGGTCTGGGAAAAGCCGTTCTGCAAGCTGCTCTACTTCGATCGCAAGTTCGCTCGTCCGCTGCGCAGCCCGCAGCCGCGCGTGCTGATCGTCGCGCCGATGTCCGGCCACTATGCGACGCTGCTCCGCGGCACGGTCGAGGCGTTCCTGCCGGCGCATGAGGTCTACATCACCGACTGGGCCGACGCCCGCATGGTGCCGCTCAGCGAAGGCCGCTTCGATCTCGACGACTACATCGACTACGTCATCGAGATGCTGCACGTCCTTGGCGGCAACACCCATGTCATGGCGGTGTGCCAGCCCTCCGTTCCCGTCGTCGCCGCCGTCTCGATCATGGAAGCGCGGCGAGACCCGTTCGTGCCGACCTCGATGACGCTGATGGGCGGCCCGATCGACACCCGCCGCAATCCGACCGGCGTGAACAACCTGGCGCAGGAACGCGGCATCGACTGGTTCCGCAACCACGTCATCACCAAGGTGCCGTTCCCGCATCCGGGCATGATGCGCGACGTCTATCCGGGCTTCCTGCAGCTCAACGGGTTCATCAGCATGAACCTCGACCGGCACATGGACGCCCACAAGCAGCTGTTCGCCAATCTGGTGAAGGGCGACGGCGACCTCGTCGACAAGCATCGCGACTTCTACGACGAATATCTCGCGGTGATGGATCTCTCGGCAGAGTATTACCTGCAGACGGTCGACACCGTGTTCGTGAAGCACTCGCTGCCGAAGGGCGAGATGACCCATCGCGGAACCCGCGTCGATCCCTCGAAGGTCACGCGCGTGGCGCTGATGACGGTCGAAGGCGAGAACGACGACATCTCCGGGCTCGGTCAGACCGAAGCAACGCACACATTGTGCAGTTCGATCCCCGATCATCGCCGTGTTCATTACGTCCAGAAGGGCGTCGGGCATTACGGCGTGTTCAACGGCTCGCGCTTCAAGTCGGAAATCGTGCCGCGCATCCATGACTTCATGGTCTCGGCTGCGAATCCGAGCTCGTTGCAGGCTCTTGCGGCTGAATAGAGCGTTTTCGAGCGAAGTGGCGACCGGTTCGCGTAAAGAAAACGCGTCAAAACAGGAATCTAGAGCCGTTCCGATTCCATCGGAACGGCTCTGGTCGCGTATTTCGGCTTTCCCGCTGAAAATCGATGCCCTGTCGGGAGTTCCGGCAGGGCTTGGTTCCCTCCGGATTCGCGGTATTTAGGTAGCTTTATAGGAGTGAGTCTCCCCTCAGCCCTTGGGGGTACCGCATGCATCCAGCGGGGGCGAAAAAAGCCGGTTCCAACCCCAGTCTGTAGGGTCTCCCGGACGCCTAACCCCTGTATATTGGGCAAATGATTTGTTTTTGCGCCGAGCGCTTTCCCTGGCGGCGGTTATGGCAGAATCCGGGCGCCCTCCTGCCCCCCGGACTGACAGACATGGCCACTCGCGCGCTCCTCTATCGACGGCCCCACGAACCGAAGACCCTCTTGATCACCCACGGATCGCAATTCTTTGCGATCCGACTGCGCCGGCATCGCCGCGCGCGCCGCTACACGCTCAGAATTCATCCGAGCGATCGCGAAGCCATCCTCACCATCCCGCCGCGCGGCACGTTGGCCGAAGCCAAGGACTTCGCGCAGCGTCATGGTGCGTGGATCGCGGCACGTCTCGGCCGATTGCCGAAGGCGGCGCCGTTCCAACCCGGCACAGTGATACCGCTTCGCGGCGTTTCCCACCGCATCGTGCATCGTGCCGGCACGCGCGGCACGGTGTGGACCGAAGTGCGCGACAGCGGTGAACGCATTCTCTGCGTCGCCGGCGGGCACGAGCATGTCGACCGCCGCATCAGCGACTTCCTCAAGCGCGAGGCGCGCCGCGATCTCCAGCGCTCGGCGGAGGCTTACGCCGCCGAGCTCGGCGTCAAGGTCAAACGCCTCTCGATTCGCGATCAATCCAGCCGCTGGGGCTCCTGCACCTCGGCCGGCTCGCTGTCGTTCTCCTGGCGCCTCATCCTCGCGCCACCCTTCGTGCTCGACTACCTCGCCGCGCACGAGGTCGCCCACCTCGTCGAGATGAACCATTCGGCGCGGTTCTGGCGCGTCTGCGGAAAGGTCTGCCCGTCGATGGAGCGCGCCAAGAAGTGGCTCGACACCCACGGGAATGATCTGCACCGGTACGGGGTCGAGGATTAGCCTCGTCGCAGATTAGGCCCCGCTGGCGAGCCCAGCAAACACTGTCATCGTCCGCCTTGTGCGCGCTTGCGCACTGGGGCGGACGATCCAGTATTCCAGAGGCGGTTCTTGTCAAACCGAGACGCCGCGGCGTACTGGATTCCCCGCTTTCGCGGGGAATGACAGCGAGAGCGGGGCGGCATCAAACGACGCTCACGCACTGAAATCCGCGCTCGTCCCCGACCGCGCGCGTGTCGCCAGATACGGCGCTTGCTGCTGCGCCATGACCCTTTGGCCCTCGGCCAGCATCGCCTGGAACGCCGCATCGAGTTGATCGCGGCTGTAGGTCGCAGAACTGCTCTGACGCGGTGTCCATTGCGATTGCGTGATCGCGGTGGGAGCTTTTTCGACGGTGCCGCCAAGCAGTTCGGCGTAGGTGTCGGCGCGCCATTGCGCCAGATCCGGTCCGCTCAGACCGGGAGGATCCTGCAGATTGCCGATCTTCGCGGCCGCCGCGTTGGTCATCGTCGAGGAGCCGCCATTGTACAGAGTGGCCACCACCTTGCCGTCGACTTTCACCCGAGCATAGGTGTTCTGCGGCGCATCGTCCGAGACGGCCGCTTGAGTCGCGCTCGTATCATGGGTCATCAGCCAGTTCGTTGCCATCAGGTCGCGCAGGACAGGATTATCCGCCACCGATATCGGCTTGGCACCTTGCAGCGGCTTGACCTGCGAGACGTCAATCCGGAAGCCGCTGGTCGCAGCGTCAGTCGCGTCCGGTACCGCAGGCTGGAGACCCGATGTCGCATTTGAAGCGGATGTTGAGGCGGGCCGCAGATGGGGCAATGCCGCGCTGGATACACCGGACATCATGGAACGCTCCTCGCCTACTTGCTCAACCTATGAGAGCAAATCCCGGACCAATAGCGGGAGCCTGAAGAGACTGGTGTTTTTGCTTTCAGGGGGGCGCTGGCCCCGGTCGATCTTGCCGCCATGGGCAGGATTTGCCGAAGCGTTCGCGGGGAATGACGGGCAGATGTCAGCGCGTTTCGCGCGATTCCAGTCCTCCGCAGCGACGATCGCGCTGCGCGCTCGATTTTCCGCTCCACATCAAACGCTTCGCACGATCCACCGCGCACTGCGCCAGACATCACCGGCTACTGTGCATGGGGTTGTTTTCGCGATTTTATGTTTTGAGGGTCTCAAGGACCTCGGGAACACCTATCGGTTTCCGCCAAACAGCCGGTCCATCAGCCAGCCGTCGAGCCCCGCCGCCGCTTCCGGCCGCACATTGGCGCGGGTGGGAGGAGGCGGGCGATAGCCGCCATTGTTGGCAGGAGCTGACGCCGGCGCGGTCGGCGGCGACACCTGCGATGCCGCCTGGGCGAGGTTCGACAGGCCCCAGGTCGCTTGCGAGTTCGGCAGGGCTGCCACCGGCACGCCCTCGTGCGCCGTGCGCATGAAGCGCGACCAGACTTCGACGGGCAGGCCGCCGCCGGTTGCCTTCCTGGTCGGCGAATTGTCGTCATTGCCGAGCCAGACGCCGGTGACGAGGTTGGCGGTGTAGCCGATGAACCAGGCGTCGCGGTAATCCTGGCTGGTGCCGGTCTTGCCGGCCGCCGGCCAGCCGGGGATCTCCGCCTTCTTGGCGGTGCCGCTGATCAAGGTTTCCCGCATCATCGTGTTCATCATGCCGACATAGCGCGGGTCGATGACCTGATTGCGCTCGTCAGGCTGGCGCATGTAGAGCAGCTTGCCGCTGAGCGTCCTGATCCGCGTCACGACATGCGGCGCCACCGCGAGGCCACCATTGGCGAAGGGGGCATAGGCGCCGACCAGCTCGACCACCGAGACCTCGGAGGTGCCGAGCGCGATCGAGGCATTGGCCTCGAGCTTCGAGGAGATGCCGAGCCGGTGCGCGGTGCGCACCACGTTCTTCGGCCCGACCTCGAGGCCGAGGCGGATGGCGACGGTGTTGAGCGACATCGCCAGCGCCTGCGTCAGCGTCACCGCGCCGAAATATTCATGGGTGTAGTTCTCGGGCTTCCAGCCCTTGACCTCGATCGGCGCGTCCTGGCGCATCGTGTCCGGCGTCAGCCCCTGCTCGAGCGCGGTCAGGTACACGAACGGCTTGAACGAGGAGCCTGGCTGGCGTTTTGCCGTGACCGCGCGGTTGTACTGGCTCTCGGAATAGTTCCGTCCGCCGACCATGGCGCGTACGGCGCCGTCGGGCGTCATCGCGACCAGCGCGCCCTGGCTGACATTGAACTTGACGCTCTTGGCCGCGAGCTCGTCGATGATGGCGGCTTCCGCCACGCTCTGCAGCTTCGGATCGATCGTGGTCTCGACCTTGATGCTCTCGTCGATCTGGCCGACCAGATCGTCCAGGACCTCGCCGATCCAGTCGGCGACGTAATTGACCGTACCGGCGCCGGCCGGCTTCACGTTGTAGGAGGGATGGCCAATCGAGGCCTGTGCCTGCGCGTCGGTGATGAACTTTGCATCCGCCATCGCCGCGAGCACGATCTGCGCGCGCGCTTCCGCGCCTTCGGGGTTGCGGTTCGGCGCCAGCCGCGAGGGCGATTTGACGAGGCCGGCCAGCATCGCGGCTTCCGCGACGGTGACGTTCCTGGCGGACTTGCCGAAATATTTTTGCGCCGCTGCCTCGACGCCATAGGCGCCCGAGCCGAAATAGACGCGGTTGAGGTAGAGTTCCAGAATCTCGTTCTTGGAATGCTTGCGCTCCAGCCAGATCGCGAGCTCCGCCTCCTGCAGCTTGCGCTGCATGGTGCGCTCCTGGGTCAGGAACAGGTTCTTGGCAAGCTGCTGCGTCAGCGTCGAGCCGCCCTGCGACACGCCGCGATGCATGACGTTGGTGACGAGCGCGCGCAGGATGCCGACGGGATCGATGCCGAAATGCGAATAGAAGCGGCGGTCCTCGATGGCGATGAACGCCTTCGGCAGATACGGCGGCAGATCCTTCAGCGGGACGTTGGCCCCGGCCATTTCGCCGCGCTGCGCCAGCATGCTGCCGTCGATGCCGACGATCTGGATCGTCGGCGGGCGCTTGGGGATTTCCAGCGACTGGATCGGCGGCAGATGGGCGCCGACATAGATCACGACGCCGATCACCGCGATCACGCCCCACAGGCTCAGCACCGCGCCCCAATAGACCAGGCGGCCGAGGCCGGCGCCGATACGCGATCGGGATCGCCGCTTGGCGCCGCTGCGACTCGGCTGCGCCTTCTCGCGCGGCGGCTCGTCACCGGCATCGTCGCTCTTGCGCTTGGCGGGTGATTTCGCAGATTTCTTCGGCTTGTCCTCGCCGCCGGGGATGCGGTCCGCCGCCGTCAGGCGCAGATCGGCGAGCGCCGCAGGCAAGCCGAACAACGGCTCCTTCCGCCCACCCTTTTTCTTTCCCAACCCCATACGCAATACGCCCGGTCAGCCCGCCCCGTCGCACGCTAGCGGTCGCTGTTTAAGGCCCGGTTACCCCGACGTTAACGCGCGATTAGGAGGTGCGGCATTCGCCTGCCGCAGTTCCGCTTCCCAGGCGCCAGAGCTAGGATCGAGCGCATCAAGAAGAGGGAACCCGCATGGGCCACATCGATCCGACCAAGGAGATTTTTGCGCAGTTCCGGGACAACGACCGCCCCGGCCCGATCCACATGCTCAATCTGGTGCGTTTGCGCCAGGAGGCGGCCTATCCTGACGGCCGCAAGGCGAGCGGCGCGGAAGCCTATGCGGCCTATGGCCGCGAGAGCGGTCCGGTGTTCGAGCGCCTCGGCGGCCGCATCGTCTGGCAGGGCAAGTTCGAGCTGATGCTGATCGGGCCGCAGGCGGAGCGCTGGGACCATTGCTTCATCGCCGAATATCCCAGCGTCGCCGCCTTCGTCGAGATGATCCGCGATCCCGTCTATCGCGAGGCGGTGAAGCACCGGCAGGCCGCGGTGGAGGATTCGCGATTGATCCGGCACGCGGTGCTGCCGGTGGGAAAGGGCTTTGGAGAAATACCTGAGTAGGAGTTCGTAGGGTGGGTTAGCGCAGCGGTTGCGCGGAGCGCAGTCCGCTGGGCGTAACCCACCTCTTGTCTTTCCGTATGCTGAAAGAAGTGGTGGGTTACGCCTTCGGCTAACCCACCCTACGAGAGCAACACTAGCCCGCCGGACCCGCATCCTCCAGGATCGGGCCGAACAGCTCCCAGCGCTCGCCGTTGAACTTCATCATCTGAAGCTGCTTGTTGACGCGGTAGTCGGTGGCCGAGGTGTTGGCCTTGATGCCGGGCAGTGCGATGTCGCTGGTGACGTCCTTCAGCGAAGCCGCCTGCTTCATGACGTTCTCGCGCGTCAGATCGTCACCGCACTGCTTCAGCACATGGACCAGCAGCTGGGCGGTGCCGTAGCCGTAAGTGTTGAAGTTCGAGTCCTTGTCGCCATCCGGATAGTACTTGGCCATGAAGTCGAAATACCTCTTCAGGCCGGCGTCATCCTTCCAGGTCGGATCGAGCGGTTCCTTGCCGTAGTTGACACTGATCAGGCCCTTGGCGGCATCGAGGCCGGCCGGCTTCAGCACCGCGCCGACCGAGGTGGCGTTGATGTCGACGATCTGCACCGGATGCCAGCCCATCTCAGCGATCTTCTTGATCGCCTGTGCCGCCTGCTTCGGCGTGCTGGCGCTGAAGAAGAGGTCGGCGCCGGCGTCCTTGATCTTGAGAATCTGCGAATCGACCGTGGGATCGGAAACTTCGTAGGACGCTTCGGTCACGATCATCTTGGCGGCCTTGTCGCCGAGACCGGCCTTGATGCCGTTGAGATAGTCCTTGCCGAGGTCGTCGTTCTGATAGAGCACGCCGATCTTGGCGTTCGGATGCTCCTTCAGGATGTACTGTCCGTAGATGCGGCCTTCGACGAAGTAGTTCGGATTATAGCCCATGGTCCACGGAAAGTTCTTCGGATCGGTGAACCTCGAGGCGCCGGTCGCCGCGAACAGCTGCGGCACCTTCTTGGCATTGAGATATTTCTGGACGGCCGCGTTCACGGGCGTGCCGATGATCTGGAAGGTCAGCAGCACCTCGTCGCTCTCGACGAGCTTGCGAATCTGCTCCACGGCTTTCGGCGGCGAATAGGCGTCGTCATACTGGATCAGATTGATCTTGCGGCCGTTGATGCCGCCCTGGTCGTTGATCATCTTGAAATAGGCGGCCTGGGTCTTGCCGATCGACGAATAGGCCGACGCCGGTCCCGAAAACGGCATGGTTTGTCCGACCTTGATCTCGGTGTCGGTCGCGCCCGGATCATATTTTTTCTGGGCATTGGCCGCGGAGACCGACAGCGCCAGGGTCAGCGCCGTTGCGGTGGCCAGATGCAGCATTCCATTCCTCATTCGCAATTTCCTCAGCTTGTTATTGCCGATGATCGATCGGGCGCGCTGTTGCGCGCCCGATGCCATCGCTGAGGGCGAGTGTGGAGGAACGATTGTTGCAACGCAAGGTGGACGGAGACACTCAGTTCGTAGGGTGGGTTGGCCGAAGGCGCAACCCACCACTGTCTGTCTCCGCAGAAGCGAAAGGAGGTGGGTTACGCCAGCGGACTGCGCTCCGCGCAGCCGCGAGCTAACCCACCCTGCGACCGCGACAGAACTAACCCGCCGGGCCGTTGTCCTCGATGATCGGTCCGAACAGCTCCCAGCGCTCGCCGTTGAACCTCATCATCTGCATCTGCTTGTTGACGCGGTAGTCGTTCGGGCCGGTGTTGATCTTGATGCCCGGCAGCGCGAAGCTCGGGGTGAAGTCCTTGATGTTGGCGACCTGCTTCATCACGTTCTCGCGCGACAGGTCGTCGCCGCACTGTTTCAGCACCTGCGTCAGCAGCTCGGCGACCGAGTAAGCATAGGTGTTGACCGTGTTGAGCTTGTCGCCTTCGGGGAAATACTTGTCCATGAATGCGAAGAACGCCTTCACGCCCGGATCGTCCTTCCACTGCGGATCGCTCGGCTCCTTGCCGTATTGGGTCGAGATGATGCCCTTGGAGATGTCGAGGCCGGCCGGCTTCAGCGTCGCCGAGATCGGACTCGCATTGATGTCGAGGATGTGCACCGGATTCCAGCCGAGCTCGGCCACCTTCTTGATGGCCTGCGCCGCGAATTTCGGTGTCGAGGCATCGTAGAAGAGATCGGCGCCCAGCGACTTCAGCTTGACCACCTGCGAATCCACCGTCGGATCGGTGACTTCGTAGGAGACCTCGCCGACGATCATGCTGGCCGCCTTGTCGCCGAGGCCGCTCTTGAGGCCGGCGAGATAGTCGCGGCCCATGTCGTCGTTCTGGTAGAGCACGCCGATCTTGGCGTTGGGATGCTCCTTGAGAATGTATTTTGCGTAGATCCGTCCCTCGGACACGTAGTTGGGATTATAGGCGATGGTCCAGGGATAGTTCTGCGGATCGTTGAAGCGCGCGGCGCCGGTGGACGCCAGGAGCTGCGGGATCTTCTTGCCGTTGAGATATTTTTGCACGGCGGCGTTGGCGGCGGTGCCGATGATCTGGAAGGTGAAGAGGACTTCGTCGCCTTCGACGAGCTTGCGCACCTGCTCGACGGTCTTCGGCGGCGAATAGGCGTCGTCATACTGGATCAGGTTGATCTTGCGGCCGTTGATGCCGCCCTGATCGTTGATCATCTTGAAGTAGGCGGCCTGCGTCTTGCCGATATTGGCGTAGACGGAGTAGGCGCCGGAGAACGGCACGGTCTGGCCGATCTTGATCTCGGTGTCGCTCGCCCCGGTGTCGTATTTCTTCTGGGCGAGGGCTTGGCTGGCTGAGAACGCGAAGGCGAGCGCAGCCGTGGCAGCTATAAAGGCTCTGCGATTGTTCATATGGGTTGTTCCTCCTGACGGAATTTCTGGCCGACGGTCTTTTCCCGTTGATAACGGTCGCCATCGCTGCCGAAGATTGTGGAGGAAGGTCCGGCGCCGCGCAAGGATCGCGGCGCTGCGCCGAAGCGTCTCAGGTCAGGAGCAGCGCAACCAGCGCGATCGCTGCCGGCAGCGCCTGTACGAGCAGGATGCGGGTGCTGACGGTCGCCGCGCCGTAGGCGCCGGCCACGATCACGCAGAGCAGGAAGAATGCCTTGATCTGGAACGCGAAGGCCGGGTTGCCGTGGATGATGCCCCAGATCAGCCCCGCGGCGAGGAAGCCGTTATAGAGCCCCTGGTTGGCGGCCAGCACTTTCGTGATCTCGGCCTTTTCCGGCGTATTGCGGAATGTCTTCAAGCCCAGCGGCTTGTCCCAGAGAAACATCTCCAGGATCAGGAAGTAGGCGTGCAGTGCGGCGACCAGCGCCACCAGGATATTGGCGATCCAAATCAAGTTGAGCCCCCCAGCTTTCGGGTGGACCTTAGCACGGCCGGCATGGCAAGTGCGATGGCGTGTTTCGATGCAATGGTGGCGCAAATGGCCGTTCGATCAATCAAGACGCTCGAACGTTTCGGCCTCGATCGGCTGCCGACACCGATCGGGATCGCGTTGCTCGTCACCGATGCGCAAGGTGCCTTGCGCGCGCTCGACTGGCACGATTACGAGCACCGCATGCGCGAGCTCTTGCGCCTGCATTACGGCGCGGTGGATCTGAACGATCAGCCGGCGCCGACACAGATGCGGACTGCGCTGTCACGTTACTTCCAAGGCGATCTCGGCCAGCTCTCGGGCATTGCCTGGCGCATCGCCGGCACGCCGTTCCAGCAGAAGGTCTGGACCGCGCTGGCGCAAATCCCTGCCGGCACCACGATGAGCTACGGTGCAATGGCTGCGAGGATCGACATGCCGAAGGCCATCCGAGCCGTCGGCCATGCCAACGGCTCCAACCCGATCAGCGTGGTGCTGCCCTGCCACCGCCTGATCGGTGCCGATGGCTCGCTGGTGAAGTACGGCGGCGGCCTCGAGCGCAAGCGCTGGCTGCTGCGGCATGAGGGCGTGGAGGTTTGAGGGCCCGTTTGAGAATGTGTGAGCGATTGGCGGCGGTGTAACCGAAACCGTCAGACTTTCGACGTCATCACCTTCTGCACGATCTTCCAGGTCCCGTTCACCTTTAGGCATGACAACAGGTCCGTGAAGGAACGCGGCGGAATCTGCAATTTCACCTTCAAGAGCGCGAGCTCTCTTTCAATATCCACCGACAGGATCTGATCGTCGCGCTCGAAGCCCTGTTGCTTCGGAGCTTTCATGTTGCGGACCGCTGCCAGCCAGGTCGCAATCGGCGTCACGTCCACGTTGCCGTCCTCGGCGACCTTCGTCACGGAACTCAAGGGGTGGAATATGGATGCAAATTTCTCGGCATCCATTTCATAGGCGGCATCGAAATAGGTCTGCGCAAGGGAGCGCAAGGCGGGAGCGTCCGTATCCATCGTCATCCTCAAAGCTGTTACACCGAACTCATTCATGCGGCTCGGCCAGCTGTGCCGAGCGTCACCTGCTTGCGCATGACTAGGGCAACGTGGCTTATGAGACTAGTCGCCTTGCATGGCATGGGCTCATGAGCGATATTCATGAACGATGACAAACGAAATGAACGAGCTCGCTACGTTTGCAGTCGTGGCCAGTGAACGAAGCTTTACACGCGCTGCGACAAAGCTGGGTGTGTCTCAGTCTGCCCTCAGCCACACCATCCGGAGGCTTGAGCAACGGCTTGAGCTGCAGCTGCTCGCGCGAACAACCAAGAGCGTTGCACCAACCGCTGCGGGGGCCGCTCTCCTGGAAGACTTGTCGCCCGCACTCGAGCAAATTCGGCATGCCCTCGACAAAGCCCGAAACGTTCGGCACCGACCCGAGGGTCGCCTTCGAATTGTCATGTCACGATCAGCTGCCGTGATGGTATTGCTGCCGCGGCTAAGGGCTTTCGCCGAGGCCTACCCTGACATCGTCCTGGACGTTGTCACCGTCACTGGCCCCGTGGATCTTGTTGCAGGCGAGTTCGATGCCGGTATTCAGCTTGGCGAGTACATTCAAAAGGACATGATCGCGGTTCGTGTCACGCGCGAATTGCGATTGGCGGTCGTAGGGTCGCCGCGCTATTTCGCTTCACGACGCATCCCCGAAAAGCCAAAGGATCTCAACGATCATCGATGCATTACCCTGCGTCTTGCGGGTGGCCCATATCGGTGGGAGTTTGAGCAGGGACGAAAGTCGGTCACGATCAACGTGAACGGGCCGCTCGTCATTGACGATACTCACCTGGTGATTCAGGCGGCGCTCGCCGGAGTTGGTGTCGGAATCGCCTATGAAGAGCAGGTCGTCGGATATATTGCGCAGCGCCGCCTTGTCAGGGTGCTGGAGGATTGGACGCCGCCAATTCCCGGCTTCTTCATGTATTATCCCAGTCGTCGGCATCAGCCAGCCGCGCTGTCTGCCCTCGTGAATGCGCTGCGGCTCTCTGAACAAAAGCCGGCGCGATGATTAGCAAGGGGTTGAAGGCATAGCGTGCCGACCTCTCATCATTTCCAGAGCGCCGCGTAGCGGCGAGCCCGGAATGACGAGAGAAAGTCACGCCGCCGGCTGAACCGCCTTGTCGCCGGCCATCACATGGGTCAGCGCGCTCTTGATCGCGGACTGGCGGGTCGGCGCGTTGATCTGCGCGCCGAGGAGGTCGGTGACGTAGAACACGTCGCGGGCGCGCTCGCCGAAGGTCGCGACATGGGCCGAGGCGATGTTGAGGTTGAGCTTCGAGATCGCAGTGGTCAGCTCGTAGAGCAGGCCGGGGCGGTCGAGGCCGGAGACCTCGATCACCGTGTAGCGGTCGGACCATTGATTGTTGATGGTCACTTCCGGCTCGATCACGAACGGCCGCGCCTTGCTGCGCACGGTGCGCCGCGCCACCACTTCGGGCAGGCGCAGCTTGCCTTCCAGCACGTCCTCGATCATCTCGCCGATGCGCGTGGCGCGCCGGCCCTCGTCCTCGTCGCGGTCGTATTCCCTGGAGATCGAGATCGTGTCGAGCGCGCGGCCGTCGGTCGTCGTGTAGATCTGCGCGTCGACGATGTTGGCGCCGGCCGAGGCGCAGGCGCCCGCGATGATCGAGAGCAGCCAGGGATGGTCGGCGGCGAAGATCGTGAGCTCGGTGACGCCGCGCACCTCGTCGAAGCCGACATTGATCGCGAGCTTGTGGCCGGCCTGTTCGCTGGAGCGGACGAAGCGGGCGTGGCGAATCTTTCGCGGCAGCTCGACCTTCAGCCAATAGGCCGGATAGTGCCGGCCGATATAGGCATCGAGCTCGTCCGCCGGCCACTCCGCGAAGGCCATGCGGAATTCGGCATAGGCGGCGGTCAGGCGCTTGCCGCGGTCGACTTCCGAGAAGCCGCCGGTCAGCACCGGTTCGGTTTCATAATAAAGAGAGCGCAATAGCTGCGCCTTCCAGCCGTTCCACACGCCGGGACCGACGCCGCGGATGTCGGCGGTGGTCAGGATCGTCAGCAGCTTCATCTGCTCGACCGACTGCACCACGGCGGCGAAATTCTCGATCGTCTTGCGGTCGGAGAGATCGCGCGATTGCGCGACCGTGGACATCGTCAGATGCTCCTCGATCAGCCAGGCCACGAGCTCGGTGTCGGCCGCGCTGAAGCCGAGCCGCGGGCAGAGCCGCCGCGCCACCTTGGCGCCGGCGATCGAATGATCCTCGGGCCGGCCCTTGGCGATGTCGTGCAGCAGCGTCGTGATGTAGATCACGGCGCGATGCTCGGGCCGGATCTTGCGCATCAAATCGCTCGCCAGTGCGAACTCCTCGATGCCGCCGCGCTCGATGTCCTGCAGGAAGCCGACGCAGCGGATCAGGTGCTCGTCGACGGTGTAGTGATGATACATGTTGAACTGCATCATCGAGACGATCTTGCCGAAAGCGCGGATGAACTGGCCGAGCACGCCGGTCTCGTTCATCCGCCGCAGCACGATCTCGGCGTTGTCGGAGGTCAGGATCTCCATGAACAACCGGTTGGCTTCCGGATTTTCGCGAAGCTGCGCGTTGATAAGGCCGAGTGAGCGCGTCACGTCGCGCATCGCGTCCGGGTGGAAGGCGAGGTTGTTCTTCTGCGCCAGGCGGAAGATCCGGATCAGATTGACCGGGTCGTGCTTGAACACGTCGGGCGCGGCGACGTTGATGCGGTTGTTGTCGACGATGAAATCGTCGCTCTCAGGCACGCGCCGCTTCACGGGGGTGGGGCGCAGCCGCGCCATCATCCGGCTCAGCACCGGCGCGGGCTTGGCCTGCTGGTCCTCGAGCTTGGCGCAGAGGATGGCGGTGAGGTTGCCGACTTCCTTGGCGACCAGGAAGTAGTGCTTCATGAAGCGCTCGACGTCCTGCATGCCGGGATGCGAGGTGTAGCCGAGCCGGACCGCGATCTCGCGCTGGAGATCGAAGGAGAGGCGCTCCTCCGCGCGGCCGGAGTAGAAGTGCAGGTTGCAGCGCACCGACCAGAGGAAGTCGGCGCAGCGGCGGAAGGTGCGGTATTCCTGCGCGTCGAACACGCCGCGCTCGACCAGCTCGTCGGTGTCGCGGACGCGGTAGACGTATTTGGCGATCCAGAACAGCGTGTGCAGGTCGCGCAGCGCGCCCTTGCCGTCCTTGACGTTGGGCTCGACCAGATAGCGCGACTGGCCGCCGCGGCGGTGGCGCTCCTCGCGCTCGGCGAGCTTTGCGGTGACGAATTCGGACGCCGTGCCCTGCACCACGTCCTTGTCGAAGCGCGCGACCAGTTCGTCATAGAGCGGCTGGTCGCCGGTCAGGAAGCGCGTTTCCAGGATCGCGGTGCGGATGGTCATGTCGCCGCGCGCCTGCCGGATCGATTCATCGACCGAGCGCGTGGCGTGCCCGACCTTCAGCCCCATGTCCCAGAGGCAATAGAGAATGGCTTCGGCGACCTGCTCGCCCCAGGCGGTCTGCTTGTAGGGCAGGATGAACAAGAGATCGATGTCGGATTCGGGGGCCATCAGGCCGCGGCCATAGCCGCCGGTCGCGACCACCGCCATGCGCTCGGCTCCGCTCGGGATCGGCGAGCGGTAGAGATGCCGGGTCGCCGCCGAATACAGGATGCGGATGATCTCGTCCTGCACGTGGCAGAGCCGCTCGGCGCAGCGGCGGCCGTGACGGTCCTTCAGCAGGATCGCCTGCGCCGCGGCGCGGGCTGCGATCAGCTCGGCCTTGAGCAATTGCGCCATGGCCGTACGGAACGTGTCCTCGCGGCCCTCATGCTTTTCGGCAAGCGCATCGACCGCGGCGGTAATCCGCGCGGTGTCGAAACGATCGTCCACCTCGGCCTTGTGCTCAGTCGTGACGCTATCCATGCTTCACCGGATATAAGAGGTGACAGGCGCTGTCACCCGCCATTCTCGGGCAATAGTCGTTCCATGCTGGAAAGCTGCGGCTTTGGGCAAATCTGTTCTCAGGCGGCGCACTTTCGGGAGAGTGATTTTCTCGTTGACCTCTAGATATAACTCATTGAAAAACAATGAAGTTTTCAAGGAGGTTGGGCGTGACTGGGATTACTCGACGCATTCTGCTGGCGGGAGCGGTGGCGCTTGCAATGATACCTGCGGCACGGGCGGCGGATCCGCTCAAGGAAATCCGCATCGACTGGGCGACCTACAACCCGGTGTCGATGGTCCTGAAGCAGAAGGGGCTTCTGGAGAAGGAGTTCGCCAAGGACGGAATCAGCATCGTCTGGGTTCAGTCGGCCGGCTCCAACAAGGCGCTTGAATTCCTCAACGCCGGCTCGATCGATTTCGGCTCGACCGCGGGCTCGGCGGCGCTGGTGGCGAAGATCAACGGCAACCCCATCAAGTCGATCTACGTCTATTCGCGCCCCGAATGGACGGCGCTGGTCACGGGCAAGGATTCCAAGATCGCGAACGTTGCCGATCTCAAGGGCAAGCGCGTCGCGGTGACGCGGGGCACCGATCCGCACATCTTCCTGGTGCGGGCACTGTTGGGTGCCGGCCTCACCGAAAAGGACATCACGCCGGTCCTGCTCCAGCATGCCGACGGCAAGACCGCGCTGATCCGCGGCGACGTCGATGCCTGGGCCGGCCTCGATCCGATGATGGCGCAGGCCGAGGTCGAGGAAGGCGCGAAGCTGTTCTATCGCAAGGCCGATGCCAACACCTGGGGCATCCTCAATGTGCGCGAGCAGTTCTTGAGGGACTATCCGGACGCCGCCCGCCGCGTGCTCGCCACTTACGAAGAGGCGCGTAAATATTCGCTGGCGAATTACGACGAGCTGAAGAAGACCTTCATTGCCGTCACGAAGCTGCCTGAGCCGGTGGTCGACAAGCAGCTCAAGGAGCGTACCGAGCTCACCCACAGCCGCATCGGCGCGCCCCAGCGCGAATCGATCCTCGCCGCGGGCCTCGCGTTGCAGCAGGCCGGCGTCGTCGATGCCAAGGTCGACGTGAAGGCGACGCTGGATGCCCTGATCGACGACCAGGTCCCGCTGCCGACGAATTAGTTCGACAGGAAAGAGGCAATCGCGCGCGGCAAACTCCGCCGTCGTCCCGGGGCGCGAAGCGAACCCGGGACCCATAACCACAGGGAGTGGTTTGGCGCGAAGACGGTCACTCCGAGTCCCGTAACCACATCTCCCTGTGGTTATGGGTCCCGGATCGGCGCTTCGCTTGTCCGGGACGACAGCGGAGATTGCCGCACGCCCTTGCAATCCCACGCCAGACGCGCTTCCTACCGGCCATGATCTCCGACGCGCCAGTCCTGCAACAAACCTCGGAACCGGCCGAAGGTGCTGCCGCGCCGTCGCGGCTGTCGCGCTATGCGGAGCCGTTGCTTGGGATTTTACTGCCGCTGACGCTGGCGCTCGGCTGGGAGCTCGTTGTCTGGCTGGGCTGGTCCAACGGACGGCTGGTGCCGCCGCCCTCGCGCGTCCTTGCCACCATCACCGAGCTGGCGCGCTCCGGCGAGCTGGTCCGCCACATCGCCGCGACGCTGTGGCGGGTCGGTCTCGGTTTTGCGTTCGGCGTGATCGCGGGCACGCTGCTGGGGGCCATCTCCGGCTACTGGTCGCTGGCGCGGCGGCTGCTCGATCCGACCGTGCAGGCGCTGCGTGCGATTCCCTCGCTTGCCTGGGTGCCGCTGTTCATCCTCTGGCTCGGCATTTTCGAGACCTCGAAGATCGCGCTGATCGCGGTCGGCGTGTTCTTCCCGGTCTATCTCGGCGTGATGGGCGCGATCCTCTCGGTCGATCGCAAGATCGTCGAGGTCGGCCGTACCTTCCGCCTCTCCGGCTTCGCGATGATCCGCCGCATCCTGCTGCCCGCCGTGCTGCCGGCTTACGTGGTGTCCCTGCGCGTCGGCCTTGGTCTGGGCTGGATGTTCGTGGTCGCGGCCGAGCTGATCGGTGCTTCCGAAGGGCTCGGCTATCTCCTGCTCGACGGCCAGCAGCTCGGCAAGCCCGCGCAGATCCTCGCCGCCATCGTGATCTTTGCCATCCTCGGCAAGCTCACCGACTGGCTGATCGAGGTTGCGGCCGCGCCGTTCCTGCGCTGGCAGGACGCCTTCGGGCGCACGAAGGGAACGTAACGCGATGCTGGCGCTCGACCGGGTCAGCAAGACCTATCCCAACGGCGTGCAGGCGCTGGTGCGCTTCTCCGCCGAGATCAGGCAGGGCGAGATCCTCGCCATCATCGGCGGCTCTGGCTGCGGCAAGTCCACGCTGCTCCGCGCCATTGCCGGCCTCGACCGCGCCAGCTCCGGCGCGGTGACGCTCGACCGCGAGGCGATCAGCTCGCCGCACGCCAAGATCGGCATCATCTTCCAGGAGCCGCGGCTGCTGCCCTGGCTCAGCGTCGCCGACAATATCGGCTTCGGCCTCGCCGACCTGCCGGCGACTGAGCGCCGCGAGAAGGTGGCTCGCGCGCTCGAACGCGTCGGGCTCGCCGACAAGGCGCAGGCCTGGCCGCGCGAGCTCTCCGGCGGGCAGGCGCAGCGCGTCGCGATCGCCCGCGCGCTCGTGCCGCAGCCCGAAGTGCTGCTGCTCGACGAACCGTTTTCCGCGCTCGATGCCTTCACCCGCAGGGATCTGCAGGATCATCTGCTCGACCTCTGGGCCGACACGCGCCCGACATTGATCCTCGTCACACATGACGTCGACGAGGCCGTGGTGCTGGCCGACCGCGTGCTGGTGATGCGGCCGCGGCCGGGCCGGCTGTTCGACCAGATCGAGATCAATCTCGGCCGCCCACGCGACCGCAGCTCGCCGCTATTCGAGAATTTCAAGCGAAGTGTGCTGACGTCACTCGACCGTTCGCTCGACCGCAGCGTGCCCGACCGTGACGCAACCCAGGGTCCCGGTCAGGCCATGTGGTGGTGACAATTTCTCTCTGAGCCGGTACATCGGGGAGCAATTTTCCCGGGAGAGAACAAGATGGACGCCGCAGCACTGCGCCAGATGCAGGCCCCGATCAAGGAACGCTACAAGACCGATCCCAAGACCGCGATGATCACGCTGAAGGCCAAGGGCTCGACCGACAGCGAAGGCATCGCCTGCAAGGTCGAGACCGGCCGCGCCATCGCGATGGCTGGCCTGCATCCGGCCACCGGCGGCTCCGGCCTTGAGCTCTGCTCCGGCGACATGCTGCTGGAAGCGCTGGTCGCCTGCGCCGGCGTCACGCTGAAATCGGTCGCGACCGCGATCGAGGTGCCGCTCAAGACCGGCAACGTCTATGCCGAGGGCGACCTCGATTTCCGCGGCACGCTCGGCGTCGACAAGGAGACCCCGGTCGGCTTCGCCGAGATCCGCTTGCGCTTCGAGGTCGACACCGACGCGCCGCAGGACAAGCTCGATCTCTTGCTCAAGCTCACCGAACGTTATTGCGTGGTCTATCAGACCATCAAGAACGGCCCGAAGGTTTCGGTGTCGATGCAGCGGATGTGAGGCGAGGATCGCAAGCCCAGCACCCGGTGTCGTCCCGGCGAACGCCGGGATCCATAATCCCGGACGCCGATTGTATCGCCGGACTGATCACTACAACCGTCTAACACAGCGAAGCCTGTGGTTATGGGTCCCGGATCTGCGCTTCGCTTGTCCGGGACGACAAAACAAATATGCCTCTCGACCTCCACCTCATCCTTTTTCTTCTCCTGCGCATGGCGATCGCGGCGGCGTTCGTGGTGTCGGCTTCGATCATCACCGAGCGCTCGGGTCCGGTGATCGGCGCGCTGGTCGCGACCCTGCCGATCTCGGCCGGTCCCTCCTACGTCTTCCTCGCGCTCGACCATGACGCCGCCTTCATCGCGCAAGGCGCCTTGTCGAGCCTTCCGGTCAACGCCGCGACGATCGTCCTTGGGCTCACCTATGTCGTGCTGGCGCAGCGGAACAATCTGCTGGTGAGTGCCGGCAGCGCGGTCGCGGTGTGGATCGTGCTGGCCTCCATCATCCGCCTGTTCGACTGGACCCTGACCGCCGGGCTTGCCGTCAACCTGGTCGCCTTCGGCATCTGCATTCCGCTGCTCGCAAAGTACCGGCATGTGAAGATGCCGCTGGTGACGCGTCGCTGGTACGACATTCCATTCCGCGCCTCGCTGGTCGCAACCCTTGTCGCGATCGTGGTCTCGACGTCGGGCTGGGTCGGCCCAAGGGTCAGCGGCGTCATCGCGCTTTACCCGATCGTCTTCACCAGCATCATGGTGATCCTGCATCCGCGCATCGGCGGCCCGCCGACCGCGGCCGTGCTCGCCAACTCCGCCTGGGGTCTGCTCGGCTTCGGCATGGCGATCGCGGTGCTGCATCTCGGTGCCGCCAATTTCGGCTCCGCGATCGGCCTCAGCATGGGCCTCGCCACCTGCATCGTCTGGAATCTGACGCTGTGGTGGAACGGGCGGAGGAAGCGGCTGGCGGCGGCGTGAATCTCGTAGGGTGGATTAGCGAAGCGTAATCCACCGCTTTGCTTTCCACGCGGATAGACCGCGGTGGGTTACGCCTACGGCTAACCCACCCTACGGCACCGTCACTGCTTCGGTAGCTTCGCCTTCAGCGCATACAGCGCATCGAGCGCCTCGCGCGGGGACATCTCGTCGGGGTGCAGCGCCTTCACGGCATCCATCAGCAGTTCGGCCTCGGTCGGCGGCGCGGCTTCCGCGGCGGCGCGTGAGGGGACGGCGAACAGCGGCAGGTCGTCGGCGAGGGCGCGGGCGGTCTGGCCGCGATCCTGGGCTTCCAATTTCGCCAGCACGGACTTGGCGCGCGTGATCACCGCCGGCGGCAGGCCGGCGAGCTTCGCCACCTGGATGCCGTAGGAGCGGTCGGCGGAGCCCGGCAGCACCTCGTGCAGGAACACGACATTGCCCTGCCATTCCTTCACCCGCACCGTCGCGTTGAACATGCGCGGCAGCTTGGCCGAAAGCGCGGTCAGCTCGTGATAATGCGTGGCGAACAGCGTGCGGCAGCGGTTGCTCTCATGCAGATGCTCGATCGCGGCCCAGGCGATGGAGAGGCCGTCGAAGGTCGCGGTGCCGCGGCCGATCTCATCTAAGATCACCAGCGCGCGCTCGCCGGCCTGGTTCAGGATCGCGGCGGTCTCGACCATCTCCACCATGAAGGTGGAGCGGCCGCGCGCGAGATCGTCGGCGGCACCGACGCGCGAGAACAGGCGGTCGATGATGCCGATCCGCGCGCGCGTGGCCGGCACGAAACTTCCGATTTGAGCAAGAAGTGCGATCAGCGCGTTCTGGCGCAGGAAGGTCGATTTACCGGCCATGTTGGGACCGGTCAGCAGCCAGAGCTGGCCGGATTTCTGCGCCGGGCTCGGCGAGAGGTCGCAGGCGTTGGCGATGAACGGCTCGCCATTGCGCTTCAAGGCCTGCTCGACCACGGGATGGCGGCCGGCCTCGATGGCGAAGCCGAGGGAGCCGTCGACCTCGGGCCGCACGTAGTTCTCGTCGATCGCCAGCTTTGCCAGCGACGTCGCGACGTCGAGCAGCGCGAAGGCGTGGGCGGCGGACCGCAAATCCTCGCTGATATCGAGCGCCTTGGCGCAGAGCCGTTCGAAGATTTCGAGCTCGAGTCCGAGCGCGCGATCGCCGGCATTGGCGATCTTGGCCTCGATCTCGCCCAGCTCGGAAGTGGTGAAGCGCACCTGTCCTGCCAGCGTCTGGCGATGGATGAAGGTCGCGTTCAACGGCGCCGACATCAGCTTGTCGCCGTGTTGCGCGGTGACCTCGACGAAATAGCCGAGCACGTTGTTGTGCCGGATCTTGAGGCCCTTGACGGAGGTCGTGTCGGCGTAGCGCGCCTGCATCGAGGCCACCACGAGGCGCGACGCATCGCGCAGGTTCCGGGCCTCGTCCAGCGCGGGCTCATAGCCCTGGCGGACGAAGCCGCCATCGCGCTTGATCAGCGGCAGTTGCTCGTCGAGCGCGCTCGCGAACTCGGACGCGAGCTCGCGCGACGGCCTTTGTAGCGCCGCCATCACCGCGGCGATCTCCTGCGGCGGCTGGTCGAGCTCGCCGAGCCGCGCCAGCACCTGGTCGGCGGCGATGATGCCGTCGCGCAGTCCGGCGAGGTCGCGCGGGCCGCCACGGCCGACCGAAAGACGGGCCAGCGCCCGCGACATGTCGGGCGCGCCGCGCAGGATACTGCGGATGTCCTCGCGGGTAGCCGAGTCCGCCACAAACGTGCTGACGGCATCGAGCCGCCGCGCGATGGCCGGTGCATCGGTCAGCGGCGCTGCGAGGCGCTGTGCCAGCAGGCGCGAGCCGGCCGAGGTCGCCGTGCAGTCGATGGCGTCGAGCAGCGAGCCGCGGCGTTCGCCCGCGAGTGTGCGCGTCAATTCGAGATTGGCGCGGGTGGCCGGGTCGATCGCCATGGTCGCACCGGAAGCCTCGCGTGCGGGCGGCGACAGCGGCGGATGCTTGCCGACCTGGGTGCGGTCGACATAGGTGACGGCGGCGGCGGCTGCCGTGGCCTCCAGCCGCGTCAGCTGCGCCAGCCCGTCCATGGTCGCGACGGCGAAATAATCGCACAGGCGTTTCTCGGCGGTGGCGCCATCGAAGACGTCGCGGGTCAGCGGCGTCACCGCCGGCAGCTCGCGCAAGGTCTGTCCGAATTCGCTGTCGTTGTAGAGCGCGTCGGTGACGATGGCTTCGTTCGGATTGATGCGGGCCAGCGTCGCGGCAAGCTCGCCGCTGGAGCATTCCATCACGGTGAATTCGGCGGTCGAGATGTCGATCCAGGCGAGGCCGAAGCGGTCGCCGCCGGCGGAGGAGCGGGCCCGCGCGATCGCCAGCAGGTAATTGTTGGCGCGCGCATCGAGCAGCGTATCCTCGGTCAGCGTGCCCGGGGTGACCAGCCGCACCACGCCGCGGCGCACCACGCTCTTGTTGCCGCGCGCTTTCGCGGCGGCGGGATCCTCGGTCTGCTCGCACACAGCGACCCGGTGGCCGGCGGTGATCAGGCGGTGCAGATAATCCTCGGAACGCTCGACCGGCACGCCGCACATCGGGATATCGGCGCCCTGATGCTTGCCGCGCTTGGTCAGCACGATGCCGAGCGTCCGGGAGGCGATCTCGGCATCCTCGAAGAACAGCTCGTAGAAATCGCCCATGCGGTAGAACAGCAGCAAGCCCTGATGCGCCGCCTTGATCTCAAGGTACTGTTCCATCATCGGCGTGACGCGCGCGATGGCTTCCGCCTGCGGCGCGGGCGTCGGTTCGGGGTCTGGCGCGGGAATGGGCTGTTGCATCGTCATGAGCGGCGCAACCTACAAAATTTCGCCTCCTGCTCCTATCGCTTTGGCCGGGGAGGGGAGGTTTTCCACGTTGTCCGCACCGCGGCATGCGCTGGCGGCGTGCGGGCCCTTCGGAACACGCAAGAAACCGTCAATTGACCTGCCGCGGGCGCCCTCCTAAAACTCCGCCGACATTGAAGAATTTGGGCCGAACCGCGGCATTCAGGGAGAACAACGATGCGTGACGTCTTTATCTGCGATGCCGTGCGGACCCCGATCGGCCGCTTCGGCGGCTCGCTCGCCAAGGTGCGTGCCGACGATCTGGCCGCCGCCCCCATCAAGGCGCTGATGGCGAAGCACCCGAAACTCGACTGGGCGCAGGTGGACGAAGTGTTCTTCGGTTGTGCCAACCAGGCCGGCGAGGACAACCGCAACGTCGCGCGCATGGCGCTGCTGCTCGCGGGCCTGCCGGATTCGGTTCCCGGCCAGACCCTGAACCGGCTCTGCGCCTCCGGCCTCGACGCGGTCGGTGCTGCGGGGCGCGCCATTCGCTCCGGCGAGATCGAGCTTGCGATCGCCGGCGGCGTCGAATCCATGACCCGCGCGCCCTTCGTGATGGGCAAGGCGCAGGAGGCCTTCTCGCGCTCCGCCGAGATTTTCGACACCACCATCGGCTGGCGCTTCATCAATCCGCTGCTGAAGGCGCAGTACGGCGTCGACGCGATGCCGGAGACCGGCGAGAACGTCGCCGAGGAATTCCAGGTCTCGCGCGCCGACCAGGACGCGTTCGCGATCCGCTCGCAGCAGCGCGCGGGTGCTGCGATTGCCGCTGGTTACTTCGCCGAAGAGATCACGCCGATCACCATTCCCGGCGGCAAGGCCGGCCCCATCACGGTCGACAAGGACGAGCATCCGCGTCCCGAGACCACGCTGGAAGGCCTCGCCAAGCTGAAGCCGATCGTGCGCAATCCTGGTACCGTGACCGCCGGCAACGCCTCCGGCGTCAATGACGGCGCCGCCGCGATGATTCTGGCCTCCGAAGCCGCGGTGAAGAAGCACGGCCTGACGCCCCGCGCCCGCATCCTCGGCCTCGCCTCGGCTGGCGTGCCGCCACGCATCATGGGCATCGGCCCGGTGCCGGCCACCCGCAAGCTGATGGAGCGGCTCGGCAAGAAGATCACCGATTTCGACCTGATCGAGCTCAACGAGGCCTTCGCCTCGCAGGGCATCGCCTGCATGCGCCAGCTTGGCGTCGCCGACGATGCCGATTTCGTCAACCCGCATGGCGGCGCCATCGCGCTCGGCCATCCCCTCGGCATGAGCGGCGCGCGTCTCGCGCTCACCGCCGTCCACGGCATGGAGAAGCGCGGCGGTAAGCTCGCCCTCGCCACCATGTGCGTCGGCGTCGGCCAGGGCGTTGCGGTCGCGATCGAGAAGCTGAGCTGACGGGACGCGTAGCGTCCCTTCATCCCGGGGCAGCCCGATAGGGTTGAACCCGGGATCTCGAGATTCCGGGTCTGGTCCTTCGGACCATCCCGGAATGACGGTGTTGGAGTTAAGCGGGTCGCTTCAGGGACCGTGCCATGATCATCGCGCGCGAGCAGGACGTCACGGCCGCCGCTCTGGCGGTGATGGAGCGGACGGCCGATCCGCGGATGCGGCAGATCATGATCTCGCTGGTCAAGCATCTGCACGGCTTCGTCCGCGATGTCAGGCTGACCGAGAAGGAATTCCGCGACGCCACCGCTGTGATCGCCGAGCTCGGCAAGCTGACGACCGACACGCATAATGAAGTCGTGCTGATGGCGGGCTCGCTCGGTGTCTCCCCGCTGGTGTGCCTGCTCAACAATGGCGATCAGGGCAATACCGAAACCGATCAGTCGCTGCTCGGACCGTTCTGGCGGTTGAACTCGCCGCGGGTCGAGAATGGCGGATCGATCGTCCGTTCCGAGACCCCGGGCGCACCGCTGTTCGTCAATGGCTGCGTCGTCGACAGTAACGGTCGTCCCGTCGCCGGCGCGGAGGTCGACGTCTGGCACGCTTCGCCCGTCGGTCTCTATGAGAATCAGGACCCCGAGCAGGCCGACATGAACCTGCGCGGCAAGTTCACGACCGATTCCGACGGGCGCTTTGCCTTCCGCTCGGTGATGATGGTCGGCTATCCCATTCCGACCGACGGTGTGGTCGGCCGCCTGCTGAAGGCGCAGGACCGGCATCCCTATCGTCCCGCGCATCTGCACGCCCTGATCTTCAAACCCGGATTCAAGGTTTTGATCTCGCAGGTCTACGACCCCAACGATCCCCACATCGACAGCGACGTGCAGTTCGGCGTGACGCAAGCGCTGATCGGCAAGTTCCTGCGCCACGATTCGCCGCATCCGGCTGCGCCCGGCGTCGCGACGCCCTGGTATTCGCTCGACCACACCTATCGGCTCGAGGCCGGCGAGGCCGTGCTACCGCGCCCGCCGATCAAATAGTACGCTCATGCCGGGCGCGCAGGAGGCCCGCTAAACCCGCTTCCCCCAATTAGTTATATCCTATAATGATCGGGGGAAGCGTTGACCGGCCGGACCAGAATGGCCGGGGAGGAGTTCGCCAATGACATTCATCTATCCCGTCGACAGCAACAAGGCGCATCCGCTGCCACTGTCGCCCGAATACAAGAGCTCGATCAAGCGCGCGCCGAACAAGCCCTTGATCCCGATGCGCCACACGCTGTCGGAGTTGACCGGCCCGGTCTACGGCCACGAGACCGTGCGCGAGGGCGATGCAGATCTCACCACCCAGCATACCGGCGAGCCGATTGGCGAGCGCATCATCGTGCACGGCCATGTCCGCGACGAGGACGGCCGCGGCGTGCCGAACTCGCTGGTCGAGATCTGGCAGGCCAATTCCTGCGGCCGCTATGTCCATGTCCGCGACCAGCACCCGGCGCCGCTCGATCCGAATTTTACGGGCGCGGGCCGCACCGTGAGCGACGCCGCCGGCTACTACCGTTTCGTCACCATCAAGCCCGGCGCCTATCCCTGGGGCAATCACCACAACGCGTGGCGTCCCGCGCACATCCATCTGTCGGTGTTCGGCCATTCCTTCGTCACGCGCCTCGTGACGCAGATGTATTTCCCGAACGACCCGCTGTTCCCGTTCGATCCGATCTTCAACTCGGTGCCGGACGAGAAGGCGCGGGCGCGCATGGTCTCCTCGTTCGACCTCGACAACACCCAGCCCGAATGGGCGCTGTGCTACCGCTTCGACATCGTGCTGCGCGGCAAGAACGCCACGCCTATGGAGAACCATTAAGTGCAGGGAAGCGAGATGGACAACGGTATCACCCCATCGCAGACCGTCGGACCGTTCTTCAAATACGGCCTGACGCCGACCGGCGAGTACGCCTGGAACGATGCGTTCACCAACTCGACGCTGACGCCCGACGTCACCGGCGACCGCGTCCGCATCGAAGGCCGTGTGTTCGACGGTGACGGCGTCGTGGTGCCCGACGCCATGCTGGAAATCTGGCAGGCGGACGCGCAGGGCCGCTTTGCCGACCCGCAGGACAAGCGCGCGTTGCCGAATGCCAGCTTCCGCGGCTTCGCCCGCTGCGGCACCGACAAGGACGGCAATTATTCCTTCGACACCATCAAGCCGGGCGCGGTGCCCGATCCCGACGGCAAGCCGCAGGCGCCGCACATCGTCCTTGCGGTGTTCGGCCGCGGCATGCTGCGGCATCTCTACACCCGCATCTATTTCAGTGACGAGGCAGGCAATGCGGCCGATCCGGTGCTGGGACTGGTGCCGCCCGATCGCCGCGCGACGCTGATCGCGACGCGCGAGGCGGGCAAGGCGGTCTACCGGCTCGACCTGCGGCTTCAGGGCGACGACGAGACGGTATTCTTCGACATGTGAGGCAACGCGGGCGGCGACGTTGACGCCGGCCCGCGCTTCTCATCCGGCGCAACGGAGCAGGTTGCTGCGTGGCATCGGGCCCGAGACGTTTCTCTTCGTGCTGTGAGTCAGTCGCCCTGACTCGCAGACCGGCCGTTTGACATCCAACTTCCGTAGTTTTCCGGTGTTCGCGCGATGCAATTTCCGCGCGAAGCAATCCTGTGTTTACCGCAGTCGTTTAGGGTCCGTTTGGATTTCGACCTGCGCCACCGGATTGATTCATGAAAATTCGTCTTTCCCTTTCTTCTGCGATCATTGCATTCGGGATCGTTCTGGCCATCGGTTTCACGGCCGTGGTCTCCACCAGCCTTTACGCGCTGCGCGAGCTCAAGGTCGGCGGCCCGCTCTATTCCGACATCAAGCTCGGCAACGACCTCATTGCCGACATCCTGCCGCCGCCGGAATATGTCATCGAGGCCTATCTCGAAGCCACCCTCGCCATGCGCGAGCCGGACCAGCTGGCGGCCCATGGCGAGCGTCTGGTCCAGCTCCGCAAGGATTACGACGAGCGCAAGGCGTTTTGGGTCACCTCCAGCCTCTCGGCCGACCTGAAGACGGCGCTGGTGTCGAAATCCGACGCCGAGGTGCAGAAGTTCTGGAAACTGCTGTCCGACCAATTGCTGCCGGCCCTCAAGGCCAAGGACACGGCCGCCTCCGAGCGCGCCTATGCGCAGCTCAAGGATGCCTACACCGCGCATCGCGCCGTCATCGACGGCATCGTCGAGAGTGCCAACAAGCAGAACGCCGACATGGAGAAGCTGGCCGCGGACCGCGACAGCTCGATCCTTTTCATCCTCCTCGGCGTTTCCGCCGCCGTCCTCGCCTTCATTGCCGCGGGCCTGCTCGGCGTCGCCCTCGGCGTGGTGCGTCCGATCGTGCGCATGACGGACACGATGCAGCAGCTCGCGACTGGCGATCTCGCCGCCGACATTCCCTTCGCGCATCGCAAGGACGAGGTCGGCTCGATGGCGGGCGCGCTGCTGGTGTTCAAGCAGGCCGCGGTCGAGAATTCGCGCCTGCGCGAGGAGCAGCTGCAAAAGGAGCAGGAGGCGGCGCTTGCCAAGCGTGGTGCCCTGCACCAGATGGCCGAGACCGTCGAGCGCGAGACCGGCCGCTCGGTCGATTCCGCGAGCGTGGCAAGCCAGGGCGTCGAACGGGCCGCCTCCAGCCTGTCCGAGATCGCCCGGTCGCTGTCCGCGGAGTCGCAAGCGGTGGCCTCGGCGTCCACCCAGGCCCTGGGCAGCTCGCAGACCGTCTCGGCCGCGGCCGAAGAGCTGAGCGCCTCGATCCGGGATATCGCAACGCAGGTCGCGCGGACCAGCACGGTCACCAAATCGGCGGTCGCCGGCCGCGAGCAGGCGCGTTCGACCATCCAGGCGCTGGCGGGCGCGGTGAAGAAGATTGCGGAGGTCTCCGACCTCATTGGCGGCATCGCCGGCCAGACCAACCTCCTGGCGCTCAATGCCACGATCGAGGCCGCGCGGGCCGGCGAGGCCGGTCGTGGCTTTGCGGTGGTTGCGGCCGAAGTGAAATCCCTGTCCGACCAGACCGCCAAATCCACCGAGGAGATCGGGCGTCTGATCGCGGAAATTCAGGCCTCGACGCAGGCGGCGGTCGATGCCGTCGAGACCATGGGAGGCCACATCGTCGAGATCGACGGCGTGGCGACCTCGGTTGCCGCCGCGATGGCGGAGCAGGACGCCGCAACGCGGGAGATCGCCCGGTCGATTTCCGAATCGGCCTCCGCCGCGAAGGAGGTCTCGGCCAAGATCGCCAATGTCAGCCGCGACGCCGCCTCGGTGGACGAGCGCGCCACGGAGGTGAGGCAGGCCATCAACGGCATGGCGGCCAATCTTGAATCGCTGCGGACGGTCGTGGTTCGGACCGTCCGCGATTCGACTGCGGCGGCCTGAGCAGGCGCGGGGTCTGGCGCTGGTGCCCGCGGTCGTGATCGTGCAGTATGGCGCGGGACGGGGGCATCGTGGTTCATGACAACTCCACAACTGCCGGCGGTCGTTGAGCCCGCCCGACTGACGGCCGCGCTACGTAAGGCTGGCGCGCTGGATCGTGGCGCCGTTCGCGAAGTGAAGGTGCTGCATGAGCGTGACACGATCCTGTCGCACATCGTGCGACTCGGCTTGCGCTATGTCGGGGAGTCTGCTGGTGCGCCGCAATCCCTCATCCTGAAGACCGCGCATTCCGCCTTCGCGAAGACGCTTGCAAATGGCGGCCGGCACGAAGTGACCTTCTACACGAAGCTTGCGCCGCAGATGCCGCCGGGGCTCGTGCCGCGCTGTTTCGACGGTCATTTCGACGAAGAGAGCCAGACCTGGCATCTGCTGCTCGAGGACCTCACCGACAGCCATGAGATCGCGACGCAATGGCCGCTGCCGCCGTCGCGCGATCAAGCGATGGCGATCGTCACCACGCTGGCCCGCATGCATGCAGCGTGGTGGGACCATCCCGGTCTCGGCGAGACTGCCGGCACCTGGGCGAGCACCGAGGACAGCGCAAGCCACATGGAGACCTTCGCCGGCCATTACGATCGCTTCGCCGACCTGCTCGGCGATCGCCTCAGCGAAGAGCGCCGCACCCTCTACCGCCGCCTCATCGATCAGTCGGCCCGGCTATCCCAGCGTTATCACTCTCGCCGCCACGCTACGATCACTCATGGCGACGCGCATACCTGGAATTTTCTGCTGCCGCGCGCCAGCGTCGCGGATAGCGTACGCATTTTCGATTTCGACCTCTGGGGCATCAACCTGCCTACCACCGACCTCGCCTACATGATGGCGATGCAATGGTATCCAGATCGCAGGCAAGTGCTCGAGCGGGCGTTGCTCAATCGTTACCACGAGACGCTGATAGCCAACGGCGTCAGCAGCTACACGCGCGGTGCGCTCGATCAGGATTATCGTCTGTCGGTGCTCTGGCACATCACCAAGCCGGTCTGGCAATGGAGCATCAACATCCCGCCGTTGATCTGGTGGAATAATCTCGAGCGGGTGATGATGGCGGTCGAGGATCTCGGCTGCGAGGAGCTGTTGTAAGCTCGCGCCACCTGTTCGCCGTCGTCGCCCGGCTTGACCGGGCGACCCAGTATTCCAGACACGTTCGTGGATACGGAGACGCCGCGGCGTATTGGATGCCCCGGTCAGGCCGGGGCATGACACCTGTGGCTACTCCATCACCGCATGTTCCGGCCCCGCGGCCTGCTTGCGCAGCGTGGCCTTGGTCGAGCCGATCAAGAGGGCCAGCGGAATGGTGCAGAGAATGAAGAACATCACCAGCTGGTAGTCGTGCGCGAAGGCGATGATCTGCGCCTGCACGCTGACCATTCTGTCCGCCATGGCGCGGCCGGCGTCGGTGGAGAGATCGATCATGCCGCTGACGCTGGGCATCTGAAGCGCGTGGTTGAACGGGTTGATGTACTCGGACAGGATCGCGTAGGTCCGCCGCGTGCCCTGCGTCAGCTCGGCGATGACGACGGAGATGCCGACCGAGCTCGCGACGTTGCGCATCAGGGTCAGCATCGCGGTGCCGTCGGTACGCAATTCGTTCGACAAGGTCAGGAACGCCACCGTCGAGAGCGGCACGAAGACGAGGCCGAAGCCAAAGCCCTGGATGACACTGACGGTGACGATCTCCGGCACCTGGGTCAGGTCGGTCCATCCGGTCATCTGGAACAGCGAGCCCGCGGTCAGCGTCAGGCCTGTGATGATCAGCGTGCGCGCCTCGAAATAACGCATCATGCGGCCGACCAGCATCATGGCGAAAAAGGTGCCGAAGCCCCGGCTCGCCAGCAGCAGGCCGGCGGTGATGATGGGATAGCCGATCACGTTCTGCATGTAGGGCGAGGCCAGCGCCATGGTCGAGAACAGCACGAGCCCCATCACGATCATGAACATGCAGCCGGTGACGAAGTTGCGGTCCCGGAACAGCGCGAAGCGGATGAACGGCGTCGAGGTCGTGAAGGAGTGCGCGAGGAAGAAGTAGAAGGCCACGGCCGAGACGATGAATTCCGCGATGATTTCGTTGGACTCGAGCCAGCCCAATTGCTCGCCGCGGTCGAGCGCGAGCTGAAGCGAGCCGATCGCGACTGCCAGTGCCGCGAAGCCGAACCAGTCGAATTTGCGGCTGAGGTCCTTGCTGGTCTCGTCCATGAAGACGATCAGGCCGAGCACGGTGACGGCGCCGAACGGCAGGTTGACAAAGAACACCCAGTGCCAGGAATAGGTCTCGGTCAGCCAGGCACCAAGGGACGGACCCATGATCGGGCCCATCATCACGCCCATGCCCCAGATCGACATCGCCTTGGCGCGTTCCTGGAGCGTGTAATAGTCGAGCATGACCGATTGCGACAGCGGCACCAGGGCCGCGCCGAACACGCCCTGCAGCAGGCGGAACAGCACCATCTGGTTGATGTCCTGCGCAAGCCCGCAGAGCACGGAGGCAAAAGTGAAGCCGGCCGAGCAGATGATGAAGATGCGCTTGCGGCCGAAGCGGTTGGCGATCCAGCCCACCGGTGCCGTCATGATCGCGGCGGCGACGATGTAGGAGGTCAGGACCCAGTTGATCTGGTCCTGCGAGGCCGACAGCGTGCCCTGCATGTAGGGCAGGGCGACGTTGGCGATGGTGGTGTCCAGCGCCTGCATGATGGTCGCGGTCATGGCGCAGATCGTCACCATGTTCCGGCGCAGGCCGGGGACCATCAGGCTGGCATTGGGGCCGGACATCGGGTCAGTCCTTGTCCTGATCTTGGCCCGCGGTCGCCGACAGGCCGAGCAGGCCGGCGAGCGAGCGCTTGTGGCCGGTGTCGATGGTGGCGTAGACGCTCATGCCGGCCTTGAGCTTCCGCACGTATTTGTCGGTCTCGTCGAAATAGATCCTGACAGGCACGCGCTGCACCACCTTGACGAAGTTGCCGGTGGCGTTCTGCGGCGGCAAGATCGCGAATTGCGCGCCGGTGCCGGGCGAGAGCGAACCGATCTTGCCCTTGAAGACGTGGTTCGGGAACGCGTCGACCTCGAGCGTAACAGGCTGTCCCTCGGTGACGTAGGTGAGGTCGCTCTCCTTCGGATTGGCGTCGACCCAGGGGTGGGCGACGTCGATGATGGAGAACACCGGTGTGCCGGCGGTGACGTAGCGGCCGAGCTGAATCTGCTCGACCTGCGTCGCAACGCCGCCCATCGATGCCCGCACCACGGCGTGGTCGAGATTGCGCTCGGCGTTCTCGAGCTTGGACTTGGCCTGCGCGTAAGGCGGGAATTTCTCCAGCGGCAAATCGGTGTCGCCGAGCAGCTGGGTCTTCGCTGCCGACATCTGCTGCTTGACGTATTGTGCGACGGAGCCTGACGTCACCAGCGCGTTCGATGCGTTGTCGAGGTCGAGCTGCGAGCCGTAGTTGTTCTTCACCAGCGCCTGCTTGCGTTCGACATCGCGCTGCTTCAGCTCGACGCCCTGCTGGGCGAGGCTGAGCATGTCGCCGTAGATCTTGATGTTGGCGCGAAGGTTGTCGTAGGTCGTCTGCGCCTGCATCAGCTGCGCCCTGGCCTCGTCCACCGCGAGGCGGAACGGCACGGGATCGATCTCGAACAGCTCGTCGCCCTGCTTGACGGTCTGGCCTTCCTTTACGACGACCTTCTGGATCTTGCCGGAGATGTCGGGTGTGACCAGGACTTTCTGCGCGCCGACATAGGCATCGTCGGTGCCGACATAGCGGCCGCCGTGCAGATAGAAGGTGATGCCGGCGCCGGCGACGACGAGCGGCAGCACGACCAGGAGCAGGAAGCGGCGATAGCGGCGCAGGCCCGCCACCAGGCGGCGGCGCGGGTCGGTACCGGCTTTCTTGGTGGGCTTGCCGCTGTCGCCCTTCTGCTCGGGCTGGAACTTGAGAACCTGATCAGCCATAGCGCTGCTCCTTACGCGCTTGCTCCGCTCCGCTGGTCTGGATCGCGGTACGCACGTTTTCCTTGATTGTTTCGAGTTGAGTGAGGAGACGGTGGGCCTCCGCCGGGGTGATGCCCTCGAGTGCATTGGCGGTGATCTCGGACCTGAGCCCGCTCATCCGGCCGAGCAGCTGCCGGCCCGCCTTCTTGAGATACAGGCGCTTGACCCGGCGATCCGAAGCATCGCTGCGCCGCTCGATCCAGTCACTGTCGCAGAGCTTGTCGATCAGGCGCGTCAGCGTGATCGGCTGCACCTCGAGGAGCTCCGCGAGTTCCGACTGCTTCATGCCCTCGCTGCGCTCGACCTTGGCCAGCACCGCCCATTGCGCGCGGGTGATGCCGAAGCGCGAGGCCTCCTTGTCGGCATAGACGCGCAACAGGCGGTAGAGCTCGGCGAGCGTAAACAGGAAGTTCTGGTCCACGGGCCCGGGACTCATGAGCTTGGTCTCCAATAAGCTTGCAATATAATAAGCAAGCTTATGATTATTTCATGGCGGGTTTGCGGGACGCTGTCCCGCAGGATGAGCATGGCTGATCGCCGCGACCCCGGTCGTGCTTTGGGTTCCACCGCCGAAATGCTAGAACGCCGATCCCATGACCCTCGCAAAGCCGGCCTTTCCCGCGCCCGACCACGATCACGGCCGCTGCACCGCGGACGCGTTGGCGCATGCCGAGGAGGTCTGCGAGCAGCGCGCGCAGAAATTCACGCCGATTCGCCGCCAGGTGCTGGGGGCACTTCTCTCCAGCCACAGGCCGCTCGGCGCCTATGAGGTGATCGACGAACTGGCCAAGTCGATGCCGCGGCCGGCGCCGATCACGGTCTATCGTGCTCTCGATTTCCTGATGGCCAACGGCCTCGTGCACCGCATCGAAAGCCGCAACGCCTATCTCGCCTGCGCCGCGCACGACCACGATTCGACCTCGGCGGTGGCGTTCCTGATCTGCGAGCGCTGCGGCCTGGTCGGCGAGATTTCGTCGGCGTCTTTCGCCGGGGATCTCAACGCCGCCGCGCGCAGCTCAGGCTTCGCGCCAAAACTGTCCGTGGTGGAGATCACAGGCGTCTGCACCCATTGCCAGAAGAAGCCTTGAAGTAACAACGGCGCAAAGCCGGTTTTCGGGAAGACATGTCCGCACCTCAAGAAATACCCTCTGCCGGGCGCCCCCTCAGTGCCGGCGCCATCGCCCTGATGCTCATGCTGTGCCTGACCTGGGGCTTCAACCAGATCGCGGTGAAGCTGGTGCTGCCGGATATCCCGCCGATGCTTCAGGCGACGATCCGCTCGATGGGCGCACTGCCGGTCTTGTTCATCATCGGCACCTTGAGGGGCGTCAAATTCTTCGAGCGTGACGGCACGTGGAAGCCCGGCGTCGTCGCCGGACTGATGTTCGGCGTCGAGTTCATCCTGATCTTCCAGGGCCTGCGCTTCACCCCGGCATCGCGGGCGGTCGTGTTCCTCTACACCGCGCCGTTCTTCGTCGCGCTCGGCTCCTACCAGGTGCTCGGCGAGCGGCTTGGCGGCACGCAATGGCTGGGGCTGGCCATCAGCTTTGCCGGGGTCGCACTCGCGATCGGCGTGCCGCAGCCCAACGTCGATTCGCATGTCCTGCTCGGCGACCTCATGATCGTCGGCGGCGCGGCGCTGTGGGCGGCGACCACGCTGGTCGCCAAGGGCACAAGGTTGCGCTTCGCTGCGCCGGAAAAGGCGCTCGGCTACCAGGTCGCGACCTCGATCCCGATCCTGGGGCTGGCAGCCTGGCTATCCGGGGAGACCATCACCCACACCCCGTCGCCGCTGTCGCTCAGCCTGATGGCCTTCCAGGCAATCTGGGTGGTGGGAACCACGTTCACGCTTTGGTTCGCGCTGGTGAAGGCCTATTCGGCCAGCAAATTGTCGGCTTTTACGTTCATCACCCCTTTGTTTGGCGTGGCGGGTAGCTATTTCATCATGCACGACACCTTGAGCCTGACATTCGGGGCCGCTGCGATCCTTGTAATTGCTGGGCTTTTTCTGGTTAACCGTCCGGGCCGATTGGCTGCGGCGCCGCCTGATGCATTGCTGAACGTCACCAAAACCTGATATTTGGACCCCATGAACAAGCTCGAAAACCCCATCGATTCCGATATCGCGGGCCCCGCGCCCCGGCACCAGACCACCCAGGTGAAGGTTGGCGACGTCGCCGTCGGCGGCGGTGCGCCGATCGTCGTGCAGTCGATGACCAACACCGACACTGCCGATATCGACGGCACCATCGCCCAGGTCGCAGCGCTCGCGCGCGCCGGCTCCGAAATGGTCCGCATCACCGTGGACCGCGAGGAAGCCGCTGCCGCCGTTCCGCACATTCGCGACGGCCTCGCCAAGCGCGGCATCACCACGCCCTTGATCGGCGACTTCCACTATATCGGCCACAAGCTGCTCGCGGCCTATCCGGCCTGCGCCGAGGCGCTCGCCAAGTACCGCATCAATCCCGGCAATGTCGGCTTCAAGGACAAGCGCGACACCCAGTTCGCCGACATCATCGAGATCGCGAACAAGAACAGCAAGCCGGTGCGCATCGGCGCCAATTGGGGCTCGCTCGACCAGGAGCTTCTGACCAAGCTGATGGACGAGAACGCCGCGTCCGCCAATCCGCGTGACGTCCGCGCGGTAACGCGCGAGGCCATGGTGCAGTCGGCGCTGCTCTCGGCCGCCCGCGCCGAAGAGCTCGGCATGCCCAAGGATCGCATCATCCTGTCCGCGAAGGTCTCGGCGGTGCAGGATCTGATTGCGGTCTATCAGGATCTCGCCAGCCGTTCCGACTACGCGATCCATCTCGGCCTCACCGAAGCCGGCATGGGCTCGAAAGGCATCGTGGCGTCCTCGGCCGCGCTCGGCATTCTCTTGCAGCAGGGCATCGGCGACACCATCCGCATCTCGCTGACGCCCGAGCCCGGTGGCGACCGTACCCGCGAGGTGCAGGTCGGTCAGGAGCTCTTGCAGACCATGGGCTTCCGCACCTTCGTGCCCTTGGTTGCGGCGTGCCCCGGTTGTGGCCGCACCACCTCGACCACGTTCCAGGAGCTGGCGCGCTCGATCCAGGACTTCATCCGCGACGAGATGCCGGCCTGGAAGACGAAATATCCCGGCGTCGAAGAGCTCAACGTCGCGGTGATGGGCTGCATCGTCAACGGCCCCGGCGAATCCAAGCACGCCAATATCGGCATCTCGCTGCCCGGCACCGGCGAAGCCCCGGCCGCGCCCGTGTTCGTCGACGGCAAGAAGTTCCGTACGCTGCGTGGCCCCACCATCTCGGCCGACTTCAAGGCGCTCGTGATCGACTACATCGACCAGCGCTATGGCCAGGGCGCGAAAGTGCCGGTGACGGCGGCGGAGTAAGCGTTTCCAAACATCGGAATCGTAGGGCGGGTTAGCGCAGCGTAACCCGCCCTATTTCTTTTTGCGGCGCGAAGTGGCGGGTTACGCTTCGCTAACCCGCCCTACATTGCTACGATGTCTCCCAATCAAGAATGATCGGGAGACGACACGCCATGAGCTCACTCGCCGGCAAGCAGGGTCCGCGCTATCGCCACACGGCCGAGGACGGCGCACCTTACGAGACCATCGCGGTCGAGAAGCTCACCCCCATCATCGGTGCGGAAATATCCGGCGTCGATATCGGCAAGCTCGTCTCGGACGATGCCCGCTCCAACCGGCAGATGGACGAGATCCATCGCGCGCTCGCCGAAAACCTCGTCATCTTCTTCCGCGATCAGGAGATCACGGCGAAACAGCATCTCGCCTTCGGCCGCAAGTTCGGCGAGCTGCATTTCCATCCCGCCGCGCCGCATGAGGACGAAGACCCGGCGCTGATGAAGATCTATGCCGACAAGAACTCGCCGCGCGCCAACGGCGAGGGCTGGCATTCGGACGTGTCCTGCGATCTCGAGCCGCCGATGGGCTCGATCCTCTACATCAAGCAGTGCCCGCCGCGCGGCGGCGACACGCTGTTCGCCAACATGTACGCCGCCTATGAGGCGCTGTCGGATCGGATGAAGGCCTATCTCGACGGGCTGACCGCGCTGCATGACGGTGAGCCGATCTATCGCGGCCTCTACGCGAACTATGGCGTCGCCGACCGCCCCTCCTATCCGAACGCCGAGCACCCCGTTGTGCGCACCCATCCCGTCACGGGCAGGAAGGCGCTTTACGTCAACCGCGGCTTCACCCGCCACATCAACGGCATCCCGCGCGACGAGAGCGATGCGATGCTGGCCTATCTCTACCAGCACGCCGAGAACCCGCTATTCCAGTGCCGCTTCCGCTGGACCGAGAACGCCATCGCGTTCTGGGACAACCGCTGCACCCAGCACCGCGCGATGTGGGACTACTGGCCGCATACGCGCTCGGGGACGCGCGTGACGGTGAAGGGGGAAAGGCCGGTGTGAACGGCTGTCGCTGCCGGACGCCCTGCGTGATCTGAATCACGGATTTGGCGCTGCCCATGTCAAATGATGTGGGCGTAGGGTGCTGCTTGCGGGCGCTTCAACCAGCGATATACTCGCAAGGGGCGATTTGGGGGGATCTTATGCGCTTGGTGGCGGCTACCATTCTTGCGCTCTTTTTTTGCGGGTTTGCAGGTCAGGCGGCGGCCGAGAAACGCGTCGCTCTGGTGATCGGCAATTCGTCGTACCGGAACGTTCCGAGCCTCCCCAATCCCCGGAATGACGCTGCAGAGATTGCGGCCTTGTTCAGATCCGCAGGCTTTTCCGCGATCGACGCTCGCCGCGATCTTGGAATCTCGGACATGCGCCGCGCGATCAGCGATTTCGCGGAGATGGCGAGCGATGCCGACGTGGCCGTCGTCTATTTTGCCGGACATGGCATCGAGGTGGATGGCGCAAACTACGTCATCCCCGTCGACGCGAAGCTGGCGCGCGACTTCGATATCGAGGATGAGGCCATTTCCCTCGATCGCATTCTGAAGTCGATCGAGCCCACCAGGCGGCTTCGCCTCGTCATCCTGGATGCCTGCCGGGACAATCCGTTCCTCAAGACCATGAAGAGAACCGTGGCTTCTCGTTCAATCGGTCGCGGATTGGCGAAGGTCGAGCCCGCGGTCACCGATACGCTGATCGCCTTCGCGGCCAAGGCCGGGTCGGTCGCGCTGGATGGCGATGCGAAGAACAGTCCCTTCACGGCTGCGCTGCTGCACAACATTGCTGCTCCCGGCTTGGACCTGCGGATTGCGTTCGGCCGGGTTCGCGATGAGGTGCTGAAGGTCACCAATCGTCACCAGGAGCCGTTCGTCTACGGATCGCTGGGCGGCTCCGTCGTCTCGATCGTCGATGCACCGAAGCTTCCGCCGCCGCCAACGACGGATGACATCGTGTGGAGCGCCGTGAAGGATTCGACGTATCCGGCGGTGTTCGAGGAGTTCATCGCGAAGTTTCCGACGAGCCCGCATCTGAAGGCGGCGGAATCACGGCGCGGCGAGCTGATTCAGGCGCAGGCCGCGGCTGCCGCGCGGGTGCCGCCGCCACCTACGGCCGACGAAATCGTCTGGATGGCGATCAGGGATTCGAACTATCCCGCCATTTTCGATGATTTCGTGAGCAAGTTTCCGGCCAGCAAGCATCGAGCCGAGGCACAATCGCGCCGCGACGAATTGCAAAAGCAGATTGCCGCCGCAGCCGCCCGCATTCCACCGCCTCCGACGGCCGATGAAGTCGTCTGGGATGCCATCAAGGGCTCGACTCATCCGGCAATCTTCGAGGATTTCGCCAGCAAGTTTCCAGCAAGCCCGCATCTGGCGGACGCGCAGGTGCGCAGGGACGAGTTGAAAAAGCAGATTGCCGCCACACAAGCTCCGCCGCCTCCCGCCGCCGAGGACATCGTTTGGGCCGCGATCAAGGGATCGCGTGATCCCGCGATTTTCGATGAGTTCGTGAGTAAATATGCGGCGAGCTCGCACGTCGCGGACGCACGGCAGCGCAGGGATGATTTGAGGAAAGAGATTGCCGCCGCTCAAGCGCCGCCACCGCCTCCGGCGGAGGAGATCGTCTGGAACGCGATCAAGGAGTCGCGCGACCCTGCGATCTTCGAGGAGTACTCCGCGAAATATTCGAGCAGTTCGCACGTTTCCGCCGCGCTATCGCGTCGTGACGATCTGAAGAAGGAGCTGGCCGCGGCAGCGGCGCCGCCTCCGGCGCCTCCCGCAACCGATGAGATCGTCTGGAATGCGATCAAGGACGGGCACGCGCCGGCAATGTTCGAAGAATTCCTCAGCAAATTCCCCGAAAGCTCGCGGTCGGCAGAGGTGCGCGAACGGCTCAAGGCGATGCAAGCCACGCAATTGGCTTCCACCAACGCCACGCTCCCGGCCATGGAGGCGACCCAGCAGCGCGAGGGATCGACTGCGCTTGGTCTCAAGGTGTTGTCCGAGTCGGAAGAGACGGCCCTGAAGCAAAAAGCCAGTTTCAAGGAATGTGAAAAGTGTCCGGAGATGGTCGTGGTGCCGCCCGGCGCCTTCATGATGGGAGCGTCGGAGAGCGCATCGAAGCGCGCCACGGAATCGTCTCGTCACAAGGTGACGTTCGCCCATTCATTCGCCGTTGGCCGTTACGCCGTCACGTTTGCGGAATGGGACGCCTGCGTCGCCGATGGGGGATGCAACGGATACAAGCCCTGGGACAATGGTTGGGGCCGCGGAAGGCGGCCGGCAATCAACATTTCCTGGTCGGACGCGAAGAGCTATGCGGCCTGGTTGTCGGGCCGCACCGGCAGAACGTACCGCCTCCTGAGCGAAGCCGAGCGGGAATATGTGACACGAGCGGGAACGACGTCGTCGTTCTGGTGGGGAGCCTCGGTTTCTCGGGGACAGGCCAACTACGATGACAGGGCCAGCCAGGACAAGAATGCAAAGGGTGGCTCCGGACAAAAGACGGCTCCTGTCGATTCCTTCCAGCCAAATCCGTGGGGGCTCTATCAGGTGCACGGCAATATCTGGGAATGGGTCGAGGATTGTGTCAACGACACTTATGAGGGCGCGCCTACGGACGGTAGTCCTTGGCTGAAAGGCCGATGCGAGCAGCGCGTCCTCAGGGGAGGCTCTTGGGTGAGCAAGGCGGATGCCGTCGAAGCGGGGAGCCGCTATGGCGTGCAGTCCGAAGGACGCGTGAGCAACGTTGGATTTCGAGTCGCGAGGATGTTGAGATAGCCGGGCACGAATTCATCGGCCTCGCCAGCCGGAACGACCACATACGATAATTCTACGATTTTTTCATTGGAGAGATATGAGATGACAATCTACCCGGTACGCCTACCGACGGCCCTTTTGATCAAAATCAGTGCGGCGCTCGTCCTGTTCTTCAGTATCCTCTGTGGCGCCCATGCGGGCGGGGGGAACACGTCGCTCGTCGTGAAATCGGGCGAGGCAAAGGAAATCTGCAAATGCGGAGGACACTGGCGCGTCGATGCCAGTGGCAAGGTATGGCCCGTCAGCATTGAGGTCGTGTCTCCGCCGAAAAACGGCGCCGTGACGACGAGAGCGAGCTCCGGGCAACGCAAGTTGAGAAACGGAGAAGCCAAGACCGTGCGGCTGACCAGCGTGGTGTACCAATCCAAGAAGGGGTTCGTCGGCGAAGACTCCTTCACGTATCGGCGCGTGACGGCAGACCCCACCGACCCGGATAATGGCAAGGTATACACGGTCGCTGTCACCGTCAGGTAATTCCAACGAGTGCGGGGCCGAATGGCGGTGCATCGTCCGCCATTCGGTCTGCGAGAGCGGTGGAGGTTTCGCTTCGCCAATCCGCCCTACAAAGCTGTTCTTGCGTTGACGTCTTCCCCCGCACGCGCCAATCTTCCCGAAAACAACATCGGGAGGATCAGGCATGCTCCGCGCCGAGGACAACAAGTTTCTGACCGAGTCCGGCCCCGGAACGGGCATGGGCGAGCTGCTGCGACGATTCTGGATCCCCGTCCTGCTCTCAGAAGAACTCCCCGAGCCCGACGGCGAGCCGAAGAAGATCGTCGTGCTCGGCGAAGAGCTGCTCGCCTTCCGCGATTCCTGTGGTGTCGTCGGCGTGATCGACCAATACTGTCCGCATCGCGGCGCCAATCTCTGGCTCGGGCGCGTTGAGGAATGCGGCATCCGATGCGTCTATCACGGCTGGAAGTTCGACACCGACGGTCGTTGCGTCGACATGCCGACCTCCTATCCCGATCTCAACGCCAAGGATCTCATCCGCATCAAATCCTACCCGGTGCGCGAATGGGGTGAGATGATCTGGGCCTATATGGGTCCCGCGGAGGTGATGCCCGAGCTGCCCGACCTGGAAATGGCGCTGCTGCCGGCCTCGCATCGCTACGTGAGCAAGAAATGGCAGGACTGCAACTGGGTGCAGGCGCTGGAAGGCTCGATCGACACCGCGCATTTCACCTTCGCGCATCTTTCCTTCGACAAGGAGGAGAACGAGATTCTGGACATCAAGAAGCATTTCGTGAATCCGCTGGTGCGGATGTCGAGCGACCATATGCGCTGGATCGCAGAGGATCCGCGTCCCGTGATCAAGGTCGCCCCGCACGAGGCTGGCCTCACGATTGCCGGCGGCCGTCTCACGGGCAGCGACAACATCTACTGGCGCATTGCGCAATTCCTGATGCCGTTCCACGCCTACGCGCCGAGCGCGATGCCGGGCGAGAACATCTTTGGCCAGACTTTTGTGCCGGTGACCGACACCAATTGCTGGATCTATACCTATGTCTGGAATCCGGAGCGACCGCTGACGCAAGGAGAGCGTGATGCTTATGATCGCGGCAATGGCGTGATCGCGGAGGTCGACGACAATTACGTGCCGCTGCGTCACAAGGGCAACGATTACCTGATCGACCGAAAACTCCAGAAGACCCGGAGCTACACCGGTATCAAGGGCGTCTCCGAGCAGGATGCCGCCGTGCAGGATAGCCAGGGCCCGATCGCCGACCGCACTCGCGAGCATCTCGGCCCGACTGATCTCGGCATCATGCATTTCCGGAAAGTCGTGATGGAGCTGGCGCGTGCGCTTCAGCAGGGCGAGCCGCCGCCGCAAGCGGCGTATCAGGATCGCTACGCGGTGCGCTCGGGCGCCTGTGTCACCAGCAAGACCAAGGATTTGCCGGCCGTGATGCTGGAGCGCTTCGGCGATGTCGCCGGCTTCGTCGGCCGTCCCCAAATCGCGGCAGCGGAGTAGGACTTGTCGCCAGGGCGGGGTATCGTTGCAATTCTCCTCGTGTCGATGGTTGCGCTGTTGCTTCCGTCGATCGACGCGGGCCGTGCCGCCCCGGCCCGGAAGATTGCGAAAGCAAAGCCCAGGCCTTCGTCTGCACCGGTCAAATGCGAGAAGCCGAAATTTCGGATCGTCGTTGATGTCGGGCACACCCCGGACTCCTATGGCGCCCTGAGTGCGCGCAATGATCCGGAGTTCGGCTTCAACGTCCGGCTCGCAAGGCTGGTCACGGCGAAGCTCAAGTCCGAAGGCTTTGCCGCAACCCGCCTGCTCATCACGGACGGCAAGGCGCGGCCGAGCCTGTTCAAGCGGGTCGGTGCCGCGAATGACGGCCGGGCCGATCTCTTCCTTTCGATCCATCACGATTCGGTGCCGGACAAGCTGCTCGAGACTTGGGAATTCGACGGCGCGAAGAGCTATTTCAGCGACCGCTTTTCCGGCCACTCGCTGTTCGTGTCGCAGCAGAATCCGCACTTCGCCACCAGCCTGATGCTGGCCCGGATGATCGGCCGGCAGTTGAAGCAGCAGGGCCTGCATTATGCCAGCCAATACACGTTGCCGGTGATGGGCCGCTACCGGCGCCAGCTGCTCGACAAGGAGGTCGGCGTCTACCGCTATGATGGGCTCATCGTGCTCTCGCGGACGAGGAGTGCCGCAGTGCTGCTCGAGGCCGGCTCGATCATCAACCGCGACGAGGAGATGACGATGAACTCGGCGGAGCGGCAGGAGATGATTGCGGGAGCGGTTGCGGCGGGGGTCGAGGAGTTTTGCGAGAGGCGGTAGTGCGCTCGCAATGACGAGGCGACAGTGTCAGCCAACCTCATCACTGTCGTCCCCGCGAACGCGGGGACCCATAACCACAGGGAGCGGTTGTGGCGCGAGACGGTAACTCCGAGTCTTCGCCAAACAACTCCCTGTGGTTATCGCGACGAGCGCAAGCGCTCGCGCGGGGTCCCGGATCTGCGCTCCGCTTCGCTGCGCTTGTCCGGGACGACGGCGCCTCACAGCGGCGCCCCCCGATATTCCCGGTTCGCCAAACTCGCCTCTTCCAGATCCAGATCCCGCTCGATCCGGCGTCTCGTCTCGTCGGTGATCTGACCGTCGCGCAGGAGGTTATGGATGAACTTGCGCTCGGCGTCGATCAGGTTGCGGGTCAGTGCGGTGCCGGCGGCGGAGACGTCATGGTGGGCGGGATCGAGCGACTCCGGCAGCTGGTTGACGCGGATCTCGTGACGCGCGCGCAGGAGCCGCATGACCTCGTCGGAGACCTCCTTTTCGGCTGTCAGCGCGTCCAGCGATTTCAGCGCGGCATCGAGCGCCTGGCGCCGTGCGGCGATCTCGGCCTCGTGCTCGGCGACATGCTCGTTGCGGCCGGCTTCGGCGACGCCGAGCCAGCGCACCACCGGCGGCAGCGTCAGGCCGACGCCGATCAGCGTGACGAAGATGACGCCGAATGCCACGAACAGGATCAGGTCGCGATACGGGAAGGCTTCTCCGCCCGGCAGCGTGAACGGAAGCGCCAGCGCCGCCGCCAGCGACACCGCGCCGCGCACGCCAGTGAAGGCGAGCACGAACGGCCATTGCCAGGGCGGCGACGGATCGCGCTCGCGCAGCGACTTCGAAAGAATCCGCGGCAGATAGGTCGCGGGATAGAGCCAGACGAAGCGTGCGATCACGATGATCAGCAGAACCACGGCGGTCGCGATCAGGATGTCGTCGAGCGGGAACGTCTTCGATTTCTCGTAGAGCGCGCGCATCTGGAAGCCGGTGAGCAGGAACAGCAGGCCCTCGATCAGATAGATCACGAGGTCCCAGAAGAAGATTCCTTGCAGGCGCGTCGACGCCGAGATCAGCAGCGGGCCGTTCCAGCTGACATAGAGGCCGCAGGCGACGGTGGCGATCACGCCGGAGCCGCCGACATGCTCGGGCAGCCAGTAGGAGACGTAGGGCGTGATCAGCGACAGCGTCAGCTCGACCTGCGGATCCCTGGACCATTTGCGGGCGCGAAGTGAGAGCCAGCCGACGCCGATGCCGAAGGCGATTTCGCCGGCGACGATCAGGGAGAACTCGCCGGCCGCCAGCGGCAGCGAGAAGTGGCCGACCGTGATGGCGGCGAGCGCGAAGCGGTAGAGGATCAGCGCGGTGGCGTCGTTGGCGAGCCCTTCGCCCTCGAGGATCACCACGAGCCGGCGCGGCAGGTTGAGCCGGCGCGCGATCGCGAGCGGCGCCACCACGTCGGGCGGCGCGACGATGGCGCCGAGCAGGAAGCCGATGGTCCATGGCAGGCCGATCAAATAATGCGTGGCGGCCGCCACCAGCGCTGCGGTGAAGATCACCGCGCCGACCGCGAGCAGCACGATCGGGCGCAGGTTGTTCCTGAACTCGCGCCAGCTCATCGCGACGCTCGCCGAGTAGATCAGCGGCGGCAGCACCATCAGCAGCACCAGTTCCGGCGGCAGTTCCACCGGGGGCATGCCCGGCACGAAGGCGAGGCCGACGCCGGCCAGCATCAGCAGAATGGCCGGGGCGACGTTGAAGCGGCGCGCGGCCAGCGCCACGCCCGCCAGCACGGCGAGCAGGATGAGAAAGGTCTGAAATTTGGCTGCGATCATGGCCTGTCTTGGCCCGGAAGCCGCCATGAGGTCAATGCGGCGCGGCTCACGCCAGCCGTTCGGTCACCAGGCGCCCGATGCGCGCGAACGCGGCCTCGATCTGCGGAGCGGTCGGCGTGCCACCCTGGGTATAGGCCGCGATCAGGATCGGCGTGTCCGGCTTCGGCCAAACGACTGCGATATCGCCCGAGGCATCCTTGCCGTTGTTGCCGGTCTTGTCGCCGATCTTCCAGCTTGCCGGCAGTCCGCCGCGCAGCCTGTTCGCCCCGGTCTTGCAACCCAGCATCCATTCGGTGAGCTGGGCACGCGAGGCCGCCGACAGTGCTTCGCCGGTGACCAGCCGGCGCAGATTGCCTGCCATCGCCGCCGGCGTCGTGGTGTCCCGGGGATCGCCGGGCGGTGAGCGGTTGAGTTCGGGCTCGTTGTGGTCGAGCCGCGAGGTGGTGTCGCCGAGCGACCGCCAGAACGCGGTGAGCGCGGCGGGGCCGCCGATCCGCGCCAACAGCAAATTGGCGCAGGTGTTGTCGCTGAGCTCGACGATCGCCTTGCACATCTCGCTGACCGACATCTTGCCGGCGGCGAGGTTTTGCTTGGCGATCGGGGCGTAGTCCAGCAGGTCGGCTTGGCCGTAGGGGATCATGGCGGCAAGCTGCTCCTCGCCACGATCGACCCGCGCCAGCACGCAAGCGGCGAGCGAGGCCTTGAAGGTCGAGCACATGACGAACCGCTCGTCGGCGCGCCATGCGAGCTTGGCGCCGGTCGCGAGGTTTTCGGCATAGACCCCGATCCGCCCGCCGCTCTCGCGCTCGTAGGTTTCGAGTTCAGGCGGCGCCTCTGCGGCGAACGCGGGGGAGGCAGCCATCCAGCAGAGCGAGGCGAGCAGAGAACGGCGATCGAGCAGCATGGGGGACCTTGGGCAAGACGGAGGGATGCAATGGACGCGTTATCCGCGCCGTCATTGCGAGCGCAGCGAAGCAATCCAGAGTTTCTCCGCGGAGGGATTCTGGATTGCTTCGTCGCAAGGGCTCCTCGCAATGACGCGTGGCGAGAGTTGCGCTCGCAATGACGGAGAATGAGGGGTGAGTGTGCCCGATTTCGGGCAGCGGAAGGTTAGAGCCCCTCACTCCCTCAGGTCATACCGATACGATTTCGACACGATCTGCCAGCCGTCGGCCAGCTTCATCGCCACCAGATAGTCGGTGAAAAACCGCGGCGGCAGCTGGCATCTGACCTTGATGAAGGCGGTCTTGTCGTCGGAGCGGTCGATGGTGACGATGAAATCCTCGCGCGGCTTGCCTTCGGCCTTGCCGGAGGGGCGCTTGCGCACGCGGTCGAGCCAGTCGGGCACGGTCAGCACCTGAAGCTCGCCCTTCTCGACCCAGCGCAGATCGGCAGAGGGATGGAAGATGGCGCCGAGTTTTTCGGCGTCGCCCTCGTAGAGGCCGTCGAAATAGGATTGCACGACGGCTTCGACGCTCGAACGGTTCTGGCTCATGGGTCATCCCTTTGAATGATGGCTTGGAGCGAACTTAGTCGTACACATCAAAATGCGCTATGGGTGTCTATCGCCAATTGCGCGAGGACGCTGGAATGACTGGATCAGAAAATTCGAACGCTCGTATCCTCACCGGCGAATGCTACTGCCGTGCCGTGCGCTACGAGGTTGCGGACGCGTTCTCTTACGCGATGAACTGCCATTGTTCGAACTGCCGCCGCACCACCGGCTCCGCCTTCAAGCCGTTCGCCGGGATTGCGCAGGACAAGCTGCGCATCGTCCACGGTGAAGACCAGCGCATCATCTACGGCGACGACACCACCCATGACGCCCACTGTGCCCGCTGCGGCTCGCTGCTTTATTCCCGGGTGCGCGAGGGAAAATGGGTTCATGTCGCCATGGGAACCCTGACCGATGCCCCCTCGATCCGGCCGAGCGCCCACATTTTCGTGGGCTCGAAGGCGCCCTGGCATGAGATCGCGGACAATCTGCCGCAATATCGGGGGCACATCGGGGATGCCTAGGGGGGAACAAGGCCCGCACACGCGTTGGCCGGCGAACCGGGGCCGGACTGGTGCGACAAACAAAAGGGGCCTTCCGGCTGGTCGCCGGCGCCACCTTCGTGACCTCCATCACAAGTGTCGGCGGCGGATTTTGCTAAAGCGGTCCCAAAGGGGCTCGAGATGCCCCGAATTTTGGAAGTCGTGTCATGCGCAATCTGCTCAGACTTTGCCCGCTTCTCCTTGCCGTCGCGCTGCTGTTCGGCGCTGGTCCCGCTTTCGCCGGAAAGCGCGTCGCGCTGGTGATCGCCAATTCGGCGTATCAGCACGCACCACTGCTCGCCAATCCCGTCAATGACGGTTCGGTGATGGCGAAGACACTGAAGGAGGCCGGCTTCGACGTCGTCGAGTCCCGGCACGATCTGTCGGCGCTGGATACGCGGCGCGTGCTGCGCGAATTCGCCGATGCGACGCGCAACGCCGACATCGCCGTGGTCTACTATGCCGGCCACGGCATCGAGGTCGAAGGCTCGAACTATCTGATCCCCGTCGATGCCAGGCTGGAGCGCGACACCGACGTCTACGACGAGGCGCTGTCGCTCGACCGCATCCTGGTCGCGGTCGAGCCCGCCAAGCAGCTTCGCCTGGTGATCCTGGATGCCTGCCGCGACAATCCGTTCGGCAAGACCATGAAGCGCACGATCGCTGCGCGCGGCATCGGCCGCGGCCTCGCCCAGGTCGAGCCGACCAGCCCCAACACGCTGATCGCCTATTCGGCCAAGGCCGGTTTCACGGCGCAGGACGGCGACGGCGCCAACAGCCCGTTCACGGTGGCGCTGTCGAAGCATCTGACGACGCCGGGCCTCGACGTCCGCCGCGCCTTTGGCTTCGTGCGCGACGACGTGCTCAAATCGACCGGCAACAAGCAGGAGCCGTTCGTGTACGGCTCGCTCGGCGGCGAAGACGTGCCGCTGGTGCCGGTCAAGGTGGTGGCTGCAGCACCCGTCGCACCGGTGGTGAACCCGCAGGCCGATATCCGCCGCGACTATGAGCTCGCGCTCCAGGTCGGCAACAGGGCGGCTTGGGATGCCTTCCTCGCCCAGCATCCCGACGGTTTCTATGCGAGCCTCGCCAAGCTGCAGGTCGAGAAAATTGGCGCCGAGCAGGCCCATGCCGCGGCGACCGAGAAGGCGAAGCAGGCCGAGGCCGAGCGCGATCGTCTCGCCGCCCTCGGCGCGCAGAAGGATGCGCAGGCCAGGGCTGCGGCCGATGCGAAAGCCGCCGAGCAGGTGCAGCTCGCCGCGCAGAAGGCCAAAGAGCAGGCGCAGCAGCAGGCGGCCGCCGCCGAGCAGCAGCGCGTCAACCTCGCCGCCGCGGCGCCGAGCGCTGCGCCCGCCAGCACGGCGAGCCCGTCCGGCACCAACGTCGCGTCGCTGACGCCGGCGACGGCGCCGGCCGATCTCAGCCGCTCGGTGCAGACCGAGCTCGGCCGCGTCGGCTGCTATTCCGGGCAGGCCGACGGCAACTGGAACACGTCCTCGCAACGGTCGCTGTCGCAGTTCAACCGTTATGCCGGCACCAAGCTCGACGTGAAGGTGGCGAGCACCGATGCGCTCGATACGGTCAAGGCCAAACCGTCGCGCGTCTGTCCGCTGGTCTGCGAGCACGGCTTCAAGGCTGACGGCGACAAGTGCACGAAGATTGTCTGCCGGGACGGCTATGCGGTCAACGACGACAACGAGTGTCAGAAACAGCGTGCCGCCAGGCCGGCCAAGCCCGCGACCGCCAAGCGCGACGACGGCGACGAACGTCCCGCGCGGCAGCGTCGTCAGGCCGGCGGTGCGGCGGGCGGCTATGGTGCCGCCGGCATTGCTGCTGCCGGCGTCGGTCGGCCCTCGGGTGGCGGGCAGGTTATCTGCACTAACAACAGCGGCTGCCGTCCAGTCAGCCGCGGCTGCCATCTCGAATATCGCGGCGGCGGCGGCCCCGGCAACGAGGCTAATGTCGAGGTGTGCAATTGACGCTACTGGGTTGTCCCGGCGAATGCCGGGACAACGTTACGTCGAGATCGCGCTCGCCGCGATGTTCACCGTCAGCGCCAGCAACGCCGTGTTGTAGATGAAGGACACGATGCCGTGCGCCGTCGCCGTGCGGCGGATGATCTTGTCGGAGATGCCGACGTCGGAGACCTGCGCGGTCATCCCGATCACGAACGAGAAATAGACAAAATCCCAATAGTCGGCGTGATCTTCCTTGTCGCCGCTCGGGAATTGCAATCCACCCGGCGGATGCCGGTAATATTCATGGGCGTAATGCAGCGCGAAGGTCGTGTGTACGGCGGCCCATGACAGCGCGATGGTGGTGATCGCGATGGTCAGCTCCCACGCCCCGCGGTGCGGCGTGCCGAGCTCGGAGACGATCGCGGCGATGCTGGCAAAGGCGCCGATCGCCGTCACCAGCAGGATCACGAAGCGGCCGTCGTCCTGCATCGCGGCGGCACGGCGAATATGCTGGTGGTCGTTGCACAGCATCATCGCGTAGACCAGCACGAGATAGACCGCGATCAGCGCATCCCAGCCGAACAAGAGCCGCGTCACCGGCCGGTGCGAGCCCGGCAGCAGCAGGCAGACCAGGATGCCGGCAGCAAGCGCGATGAAGGTCCGCGGCCGCGCATAGATCAGGCGCACCGGCCGCGACATCTTGCGGAAGCGGACGAGGACGGGATCTTCCTTGCCCTCGGCCGCCATCGGAGCGCGCTAGCTCTTCCGCTCGGCGACGAACCGCGCGGCGGCCTGCAGCACGGCGGCGCGGTCGCCGAAGATCGACACGGCGCTGTCGGCGCGCGCGAGCAGGTCGCGCACGCGCTGCTTGGCGCCGTCGATGCCGAGCTGGGTGACGAAGGTGGTCTTGCCCAGCGCGGCATCAGCGCCGGCCGGCTTGCCGAGCGCGGCCGCATCGCCTTCGACGTCGAGCAGGTCATCGGCGATCTGGAAGGCCTCGCCGAGCGCGCGGCCGTAATCGTCGAGCGCCTGGTATTCCTTCTGCGAAGCTTGGCCGAGGATCGCGCCGGCGATGCAGCCGTAGCGCAGCAGCGCGCCGGTCTTCATCTGCTGAATACGGGCGACATCGATCGGTTCGTTGCCGCCGAAGCGGCCTTCGCCGGCGAGGTCGAGGATCTGGCCGCCGACCATGCCGCCGATGCCGGCGCAGCGCGCCAGCGCGCGCGTCAGCAGGAGGCGCACTTGGGCGTCGCGGTGGATCTCGTCGCGGGTGACGATGTCGAAGGCGAGCGTCAACAGGCCGTCGCCGGCGAGGATCGCGGTCGCGTCATCGGTCTTCTTGTGCAGGGTGGGGCGGCCGCGGCGCAGGTCCGAATTGTCCATCGCCGGCAGGTCGTCATGGATCAGCGAATAGCAATGGATGCATTCGAGCGCGGCGCCGACGAGCAGCGCGGCCTCGCGTGGAACACCGAATACCGCCGCGCTCTCGACCACCAGGAACGGCCGCAGACGCTTGCCGCCGTTGAGGCTCGAATAGCGCATTGCGTCCATCAGTCGCTTGGGCCGGGCGATCTCATCGTGCAGGATGTCGTCCGACAACAGTCGTCCGAGCAGGGCCTCGGTATCATCAGCGGTCTTGTCCAGACGTTTGGCGAAATCGGACGGGGACGTGCCGGTCATCAAGAAGGGCTCCAGAACTAAAATTCGGCCGGACAATCCTTTATGCGCCCGCCCCAGTCAATCGTTTGGAAGGCCTAAAAAGTGCTGGAAAAGGCCCGAATTATCACAGACTTAATGGCGGGATCGGTGGTCGCGTTTCATTTTGCGCCGGAAAGGTCGATTTGCGCATCGTTAAGATCCTGCTGGTGCTGCTCGCGGTCGTAGCTCTCGCGCCCTACGTGATCGCGCCGTTCTACCGCACCGGCCATCCGGTTTCGACGCTGATGGCCTGGCGCAGCTTGCGGGGTGCGCCGATGCATCGGGAGTGGATCGATCTGGCGGCGATGTCGCCCGCACTGCCGCGATCGGTGGTGGCGGCCGAGGATGCCCATTTCTGCAAGCATCACGGCATCGACTGGGGCGCGCTGCGCGAGGCGATCGACGACGCGAAGGAGGACGGGACGCCCTTCCGGGGCGCCTCCACCATCACCCAGCAGGTGGCAAAAAACCTGTTCCTCTGGCAGGGGCGGGATTTCATCCGCAAGGCGCTGGAATTCCCGCTGGCGCTCTGGATCGACCTTGTCCTGCCCAAGGCCCGGATCCTCGAAATCTACCTCAACATCGCCGAGCTTGGCCCGCAGGGCCAGTTCGGGGTCGAGGCGGCCAGCGCCTATGCCTTCGGTAAATCGGCGGCCAACCTCTCCCCCCGGGAGGCGGCCCTTCTGGCCTCCATCCTGCCGAATCCGGTCAAACGCAGCGCCAGGACCCCCGGGCCGGGCGTCCGGCGGCTGGCCGGGACTTATGTGGCAAGGGCGCAAGCCAGCTCACTTTCCCCCTGCTGGCGGGAAAATCGCTGATTTCGGGCCCATTCCGGGCGTATTTTCCGGTCCAAGAGCCTAGATTTACGGCCAGCCTTCCTCTATAAGCCCGGCCTTGATCGGCATTCAGCTCGCCTCGGTTTGCGGGTGCTGAGCCGTCCCTTCGCGGACGATGCCCTGATGACACCAATCCCTAGAGGATATTGAAATGGCCGTTCCGAGAAGAAAAACCTCGCCGTCGCGCCGTGGCATGCGCCGCTCGGCTGACGCCATCAAGAAGCCGACCTATGTGGAAGACAAGGACTCCGGCGAGCTCCGTCGTCCGCACCATCTCGACCTCAAGACCGGCATGTACAAGGGCCGTCAGGTCCTGAAGAAGAAAGAGTCCTGAGTTTTTAGGACCTTTCTTCGGGCAGGATGATTTCGCCTGCCTGATTTCGGCCAACCCATGAGATAATGACAGTGACGGCGGCGGAGCCAATGCTTCGCCGCCGCATTGTCCTGTCCGGATATCTTGATCGAGAAGGCATTTCGCCGATGGTCGGTTTCCCGCTGCTCCTGATCCCGCTCGCGGTCTACAACATCATCGCCTTCCTGATGCCGAGCGTGTCCTTCACGGACGTGCTCTTCAAGGTGCCGATGATCACGGGCGAGACCTGGCCGGTCACGCTCGCCGACGTGATGGTCGCGCTCGGGATCGTGCTGCTGCTGCTCGAGGTGGTCAAAGGTGCGCGGCCCGGCTCGAAATTCCTGATGGATCACCTGCTGTCGCTGATCGTGTTCGGCGCAGCCGCGGCCGAATTCGTGATGTGGCCCAAATTCGGCAACTCCACCTATTTCCTGCTGGTGCTGCTCGCGATGGCCGATTTCTTCGGCGGTATCGCCCAACGCACGCGCCGCCGCGTCACTTATGTTGCCGAGACCACAGTGCCGGCGCCGCGCAAGGCCAAGCGTCAGGCCGAAGCGCCGGTCGATGAAGCCGTGGCCGAGCCCAGGTTCGAGCCGGTGACTGCGCCGCAAGCCGCGCCGGTGGTGCCGCCCGCGCCCTCCGCGCAGTCGGTCGCAGAATCCGTGCTGAAGGATCACCCCGCGCCGAAGCCGGTGACCCCGCCCTCGCCGGAAATTCCCTCGCCGGATCTGCAGCCGGGCAACGGCACGCCGTCCTCGCCCGACACGCCGCCGCGCTGATCTACCTCAAGCCACTTGTCGCGTGCGTGCGGTGACGCTCGGAAGCGGGTGCTTGCTGCCATAGGCCATCTGCGCGTCCTCGGATGAGGCGCGGCGGAGCCGGCTGGCCTGGGGCAGGTGCTCGGCATTGGCGATGAGCTGGGTGACGAAGCTCGGATCGGGGCGGGGCAGCGGCGCCTTGTGGACCCATTGCAGAATCGGCAGCTGCGGCACCAGGGCCGTGCCCGTGCCGTTCGTCCGGTCCGATTGATCAGTACTCAACATCGCTATCACCGTTGATCCGGCGGGCCTGTCGCGTTTCGGGACGCTGGCGCCGGTGCGTGTCATGTACTCGCAAGGCCTATGCCGGCCGGGCCGGTTTGGTTCCGTGGGCCTGCGAAACGTGGTTTCCAAATTGTTTATGAACTTTGCCTAGGGTTGGGGGCGAATCTGGCCGTATTCTGTGCCGGCCCAGGACTCCCCGCTGTCCCGAAACGAGGCGATTTTGACCCCTGCATTGCCGCAAGCCTCCGACATCCTGGCCGCGCTCGGCCAGGCCGTTTTCGCCTGGGACATCGCCAGCGACGTCATCGTCTGGGGGGAGCAGCTCAGTGCCGTCTTCCCCGGCATCCCGGCCGAGCGGCTCGCGACCGGCGCCGAATTCGCCAAGCTGATCGAGCCCGCGCAGACACTGCGGACCGCCGCGCTGGCGCAGACCTTCCCGGTGCACGGCGCCGACGGCACGCCCTACCGGGTCGAATACGGCGTGCGCATGAGCGCCGCCGATCCCGTGGTCTGGATCGAGGAGACCGGCCGCTGGTTCGCCGGCCCCGATGGCCGCCCGACACGCGCGATCGGCGCGGTCCGCATCAACAATGAACGCCACGCGCGCGATGAGGAGCTGGCGAAGCTCGCCCGGCTCGATCCGCTGACCGGCGAGCTCAACCGCTCGCACCTGATCGCGGCGCTGGCCGAGGCGATCGAGGAGACGACCCGCTTCCGTTCGACCGCGGCGTTCATGCTGGTCGGCATTGATCACCTCGCCCGCGTCAACGACGCCTTCGGCTTCGACGTCGCCGACGCCGTGATCCTCGACGTCGCCAAGCGCATCCGCGCGCGGCTGCGCGGCGGCGACGTGCTCGGCCGCTTCTCGGGCAACAAGTTCGGCCTGATCCTGAAGAACTGTACCGTCGATGACATGAACGTCGCCGCCGAGCGTTTCCTCGCCGGCATCCGCGACGACGTGGTGCCGACCAAATCCGGCCCGGTCTCGGTTACGGCTTCGATCGGCGCGGTCAGCCTGCCGCGCTATGCCCGCAACACCGATGAGGCCGTCAACCGCGCCCATGAGACACTGGACGCCGCCAAACAACGTCGCGTCGGCTCGTTCGCGGCCTGGCGCCCGGATGCCGCGCGCGACGCGCAGCGCCGCGTCAACATCCGTGTCACCGACGAGATCGTCACCGCGCTGAACGAACGCCGCATCAAGCTCGCCTATGAGCCCGTGGTCTCGGCGGTCTCGCGCGAACGCGCGTTCCACGAATGCCTGGTGCGGATGGACCAGGGCGACGGCCAGGTGCTGCTGGCACCCGACATCGTGCCGGTCGCCGAACGGCTCGGCCTGATCCGCCTCGTCGATCACCGCGTGCTCGAGCTCGTGGTCGCCGAGCTCGCGGCCGCGCCCGACATCTGCCTCAGCCTCAACATCTCGCCGGATACGACGATGGATCCGGACTGGTGGGCCGGCATCGAATCGCTGATGCAGGCGCATCCGGGCGTCGCCGGACGGCTGATCGTCGAGATCACCGAGACGGTCGCGATCCAGGACCTCGACGACGTCCGTGCCTTCGTCGGCCGCCTCAAGCATTTGGGCAGCCGCATCGCCATCGACGATTTCGGCGCCGGCTACACCTCGTTCCGCAATCTGCGCAAGCTCGGCGTCGACATCGTCAAGATCGACGGCGCCTTCGTGCAGAACATCACCCATTCCGCCGACGACCGCGCCTTCGTGCAGACCCTGATCGACCTCGCCCGCCGCCTCGACATCAAGACGGTGGCCGAATGGGTGCAGGACGACGAGGCCGCAAACATGCTGCGCGACTGGGGCTGCGACTACATCCAGGGCCGTTTGATCGGGCTCGCCTCGGCCGACCGCCCGTGGGGCGCACCGCCGGACAGCGCGCTGCCTGCGGCAAGCTGAGGCAACTCGTAGGGTGGGCAAAGCGGAGCGTGCCCACCACGTTTCAAGAGACGCCGCACGAATTAGGAGCGCGCGTCGAGTGACCATTCCTCCGATCAGTTTCGTGGATCGCGACAGCGATGGAGTGATCGAAGCCCTTCGGACGGCGCGCCGTTTAGTGCGAGCCAACAACCCGCGCTAGCTCGGTGGGCACGGCGCAAGTGCGCCTTTGCTCACCCTACGAGAGTGGTCGTGGGCTCGGCTCTCTCCCCCGTCATTACGTTTGCAGCTACGCCACGCAAATACCTGCTACCGCGACCTTCTGGAACAGATGCGGGCTTGCGACGGCGGAGGCGGGGTAGACGGCGATCTTCGCGCGGAAGTCCGGGTGAGTGAACGCTGCGCGGAAATGGGCATTGGATTCCCAGACCGCGTAGTTGAGATAGGTCGGATTGTCGCCGAGGGCGCGGTGGAGCTGGGTCGAGATGAACCCCGGTTGCCGTTTCATGAAGGCGGCGTCGTCCTGCCAGCCTTTCAGGAAGCGCTGTTCATCCGCGGCATCGAGCGTGAACAGGTTGACCAGCACCACGGGACCGGCGTCGAGCGCGATCTGGCGGTCAATCGGGAAGGTTGGGTCGAGCGGACGCATCTGGGGCATGGCATCACTCCATCTCGTTTGGTACCATTATGTCAATTCGACAAGATGTGCCATAGATATTTGACACGATGATGTCAATATAGGGCGATCAATACAAATGACCAAGACCAGACGAACCCCGGCCGGCGAGGCGTTGACCGGTTTTATCCTCGACCTGTTCCGGGCCAACGGCCTGCTCCTGACCGCCGGTGACCGGCTGGTCGCCTCGCTCGGCCTCACCAGCGCGCGCTGGCAGATCTTGGGGGCGATCGTCGATGCGGAGCGCCCCGAGCCGGTCGCCTGGCTGGCGCGCAATCTCGGCGCCAATCGCCAGAACGTGCAGCGGATCGTCAACGACCTCGAGCGGGATGGCCTCGTCGTGTTCGAGACCAATCCGCATCACCGTCGGGCGCAGCTCGTGGTTCTCACCGACAAGGGCAGGCAGGCCTACGACGCCGCCGGGCGGTTGCAGATCCCCTGGGTCAACGGCCTTGCGGATGGATTGTCGGTCAGGGATATCGACGTGGCCCGTCGCGTCGTGACCGCACTGCGAGCCGGTCTGAAAGACGCCGGTGAAGCGAACGAATGAGCAAGTGAGGCGTCGGGGGACACGAGGCGTACATCGTGCGAGCCCATTTCGGACTCAAATCCGCCGCCGACTCAATCGATGTATCCAAATGCGGCTGGAGGCATGTCCTGAGTTGGGGAATTTGCCATGCGTGATGAAGATTTAGCTCGTCATAAGAGACAGAAGCTGATTTCCACTGCCGAAGATATCGTGCGTGATGAGTCTTTCGAACTCTTGTCGCGGCAGTTCCGCGAAGGCGCTAGCTTTTCGGACGATGAATCCCCGTCGAACGACGTTTTTTTGCTTCTTGAGGAGAATGCGAGGCTTCGTGCGCTTGCCATCAGTCTTTCCAGCCTGGTCGGAGACCTCTCCGAACAGGAGTGGGGCAACGCGCTCGCATCGGCAGATCGTGCCACGCTCAATCGCCTGAGGTCGTGTCGGGCGTGACGATAGAGAGAGCGGCGAGGTGAAGCGGAGCGTCACGCCACGCGCCTGACCGCGTTCAGTCGCTCGATCGCGTGGCCGACATCTGCCGCCGGGCACGGCCTGCCGAAATAATAGCCCTGTACCGCGGTGCAGCCGCATTCGCGCACGAAGTCGAGCTGCTCGATCGTCTCCGCGCCCTCCGCGGGGTCTCGACGCCGGGTCGAAGGGTGGGCGAAGCGTGCCCGCCGTTCGCGTCACGCATTTGGAGAGATGGCGGGCACGGCAAAAGCGCGCCTTTGCCCACCTGCGAAACCTCTCACGCCCCCTCATCCAGTGCCACCAGCTCGCGCTTCTTGCGCAGCGCGGGCAATAGCGGCGCGATCAGCAGCGCGAGTGCGAGAAGAAGGCACGCCGCCGAGATCGGCCGCTGCACAAAGGTCCAGAGATCGCCCTGCGACAGGATCAGCGATTTGCGCAGATTGTTTTCCAGCATCGGTCCCAGCACGAACGCCAGCACCAGCGGCGCCGGCTCGTAGCCGAGCTTGCGCATGAAATAGCCGATGATGCCGAACGCGATCATCACATAGACGTCGAACACGTTGTTGCTCGAACAGTAGACGCCCAGGATCGTGAACAGGATGATCAGGGGAAACAGGATGTTGTAGGGCAGCTTCAAGAGCTGCACCCACATGCCGATCATCGGCAGGTTGAGGATCAGCAGCATGACGTTGCCGATATACATGCTGGCGACGATGCCCCAGAACAGGCCGGGATTCTGCGTGATCATCAGCGGTCCCGGCTGCAGGCCGTGGATGACGAACGCGCCCAGCAGCAGCGCCATCACCACGTTCGGCGGAATGCCCAGCGTCATCAGCGGAATGAACGCGCCGCCGGCCGCCGCATTGTTGGCGGACTCGGGGCCTGCGACGCCCTCGATCGCGCCATGGCTGAATCGCTCCGGTGTCTTCGACAGCCGTTTCTCCAGCGCATAGGAGGCGAACGAAGCCACCACCGCGCCGCCGCCCGGCAGGATGCCGAGCAGGAATCCAAGCAGCGTGCCGCGCGCCACCGGGCCGGCGCTCGCCTGCCAATCGGCCTTGTTGGGCAGCAGCTGCGTGATCTTCGCGTTGATGATGTCGCGCTTGATCGCCTGCTCTGTGTTGAGCAGCACCTCGGCGACGCCGAACAAGCCCATCACGACGGGCACAAGGCCGATTCCGTCGATCAATTCCATGCGACCGAAGGTGAGGCGCGGCTGCGCCGTGATGCTGTCGAGCCCGATCAGTCCGAGCACGACGCCGATGCACGCCATCAAAAGCGCCTTCGGCATCGAGCCCTGGGTGAGGAAGGTGAGCACCACGAGACCGAGCACCATCAGGCTGAAATACTCGGCCGGGCCGAACGCGATGGCGATGCTGGCAAGTCTCGGCGCCACCAGCATCAAGGCGATCAGCGCAAACGTGCCGGCGATGAAGGAGCCGAAGGCGGAGATGCCGAGGGCGGGGCCCGCGCGGCCCTGCTTGGCCATCTGGTGGCCGTCGATGCAGGTGACCACGGACGCCGCCTCGCCGGGAATGTTGACCAGGATCGAGGTGGTCGAGCCGCCATACATCGAGCCGTAATAGATGCCGGCCATCATGATGATGCCGGATTCCGGCGTGCCCGACAGCGTCACTGGCAGCAGCAGCGACATCGCCGAGATCGGACCGATGCCCGGCAGCACGCCGACCAGCGTGCCGATGAAGACGCCGATGAAACAATAGAGCAGGTTGATCCCGGTCAGCGCGACGCCGAACCCGTGCGCGACATTGGCAAGCGTATCCATGGGGTCAGCCGATTCCGAGCAGGCCTGAGGGCAGTTGAATCAAGAGCAGCCGCTTGAGCACCCACCACATGCCGGTCGGTACCAGAACGGCGACCGGGATCGCCAGCGTCCAGCGCACGGGATCGATCAAACGCAACAGCAGCAGCATCAACGGGATCGACGACAGCAGGAATCCCAGCGGCTCCAGCGCGAACGAGAACGCGGTGAGGCAGGCGATGACGAGGAGCGGCTTGCTCCAGCGCACATTCTCCCAGCGCGAGGCCAGCGTCGGGCCGCCCTCGGTGAACGCCGAGATGATGATGGAGCCTGCAAACACGCACATCAGGATGCCCGTGTAGAACAGCACGTAGCCCGAGCCGGGATCGTTGATGGTGCCGAGCTTGAGCTTCAGTCCCTGCCAGATCACGAAGCCGCCGAGCGCGAGCCCGATCAGCCCGCCCCAGAGTTCGGAGTTGCTGAGGCGGAGTTTGACATTGGTTTGGTCGTTCATCGACGTCCTCTCAGCCGTTTCCCGGACGCCGCGAAGCGTCCGCGACACGGAAGTGGCTCGGCACTACTTCTTCGCAAGCCCAAGCGTGTCGATCACCTTGCGCTCGGACTCCGTGACCTCGACGACGAACTTCTTGTAGTCTTCGGTGTTCTTGTAGTTCGGCACCATGTCGTATTTGGCGAGCGTTGCGATCACCGCGGGATCCTCGACCGCTTTCTTGAAGGCGTCGTGCAGCTTGGCGACGATCTTTGGATCCATCCCCTTCGGGCCGGCGATGCCGAACGGGGAATCGTAGACCATGGGATAGCCGAGCTCCTTCAAGGTCGGCACGTCAGGATAGTTCGGCGACCGCGCGCCGGTCCACACCATCAAGAGCCGCAGCTTGCCGGCATCGACCAGCGGTCGCCATCCCGTGGAATCGGCTTGCAACATGGTATGCTGGCCGAGCACCGCGGCATTGGTCTCGGCGCCGCCCTTGAACGGCACCTGCGTGAGCTTGATGCCGGACATCGCCGCGATCTGCTCCATGCCGATATGCAGCGAGGTGCCGGTGCCCGGCGTGGCGTAGGTGATCTTGCCCGGATTGGCCTTGGCAAAGTCGACCACGTCCTTCCAGGACTTGAATTGCGACTCCGCGTTCGTGGTCACGCCGAACGTGTAGCCGGTGAGGTGGATGATGTAGGAAAAATCCTTCGCCGGATCCCACGACACTTCCTGCATCAGGGGCAGCCGGAAGACCGTAATGGGGAGCTGTGAGATGGTGTAGCCGTCCGGCTTCGCGGCCGCCGCCATGGTCGCAGGTCCGACCGTGCCGCCGCCGCCGGCCTTGTTGTCGATCACGATCGGCTGCCCCAGCACCTTCGAAGCGCTGTCGGCGATCGCGCGCATCGAGATGTCGGTCGAACCGCCTGCCGGCCACGGCACGATCAGTGTGATCGGCTTGGTGGGATAATCCTGCGCATGGGCGGCGGTCGAGAGCAACGCGCCCACGACGGCATGCATGGCGGCAAATGCGATCGTCTTCAGCCCGCATCGCGGCATCGATAATTCCTCCCTCGCAGCGGCCTCGTTGGGCTGCCGTTTCTCGTTGTTATGACGGGATTGTCCCCGAAATCACGAGAGAAGAAAAGCGCCTTCGCGCGGATCGAGCGCAGGGCGCGAGTCGTCAATTCGGCCGGAAACGGTACGTGCGACAATTGGTCGTTTGGAAGCGTGCCGAGACACGGAATTTGGCGCGGCCGGCGTCTCTACGCCACGCGGCGGACTGCGTTCAGCGTCTCGATGATGCGGTGGATCTCAGACGCTGGGCACGGCTTGCCGAAATAATAGCCCTGCACGGCGGTACAGCCGCATTCGCGGACGAAGTCGAGCTGCTCGATGGTCTCGACGCCCTCCGCCGTGGTCTCGACGCCGAGCACCGAGCCGAGGCTGGCGATGGTGCGGACGATGGCGACACTCTCCGGGCTTTCGCCGAGCGTGCCGACGAAGGAGCGGTCGATCTTGATGCGGTCGAACGGAAACTTGCGCAAATAGCTCAGCGAGGAATAGCCGACGCCGAAATCGTCGAGACTGACGCGCACGCCAAGCGCGCGCAGCTGGTGCAGGATCTCGATCGTCGCCTCGCTGTCGTCGAGCAGCGCCGTCTCGGTGACTTCGAGCTCGAGCCGCTGCGGCGGCAGGCCGGCTTCCGCAAGCGCGCTCGTGACCATTGCCACCAGTCCGCGCGAGCGGAACTGCACCGGCGACAAATTGACCGCGACGGTGACATCGGGCCAGGACGCAGCGGTCGCACAGGCCGTGCGCAGCACCCATTCGCCGATCGGAACGATCAGCCCGTTCTCCTCCGCGATGGGAATGAATTCGGCCGGCGAGACCAGGCCGCGTGAGGGATGTTTCCAGCGCAGCAGCGCCTCGAAGCCGGTGAGCTCGGACGAATCGAGCCGCACCTGCGGCTGAAACACCAGGTGGAATTCGCGTGCTTCTAGCGCGCTGCGCAGATCGTGCTCCAGCGCGTGCCGGCTCCGGGCCTCTTCCTCCATCTCGGGCTCGAACAGCTGATAGGCGCCGCGTCCCTTGGCTTTGGCCTGGTACAGCGCGAGGTCGGCGCATTTCATCAGCTCGTCGGCATCGAGTCCGTGATCGGGCGCGATCGCGATGCCGACGGAAACGCCGACATGGATCGACTGACTTTCCAGCGGCGGCGGATGGCCGATGATCTCGACCAGGCGGCGGGCGAGCCGTTCCGCCGATTGCGGCTGCGGCCCGCGCTGGAGAACGGCGAACTCGTCGCCGCCGAGGCGCGCGACGGTGTCATGCTCGCCGACGTTTTCTTTCAGCCGCGCCGCGACCCAGCGCAGCAGCCGGTCGCCGGCGGCGTGGCCGAGGCGGTCGTTGACGGTCTTGAAATTGTCGAGGTCGAAGCACAGCACGGCCATCGCACCGCCGGCAATCGCGACCTGGTTCAGTCCCTCGCCCATCTTCTCGCGGAACAGCGTGCGGTTGGGCAGGTCGGTGAGCGAATCGTGCTGGGCCATATGCGCCACGCGCGCCTGGGCCTTGTGGCGCTCGGTGACGTCCTCATAGGTGACGACCCAGCCGCCATGCTCCATCCGCTTGTGATTGAGCTTGATGATGCGGCCGTCGTTCAGGTGGCGGTGCAGCGTGTGCTCGCCCTCGCGCAGCCGCTCGACGTAGTCGGCATAGAGGCTCGCGGCGGTCGTGTTCGGATGGATGCCGAGCTCGCAGCTGTGCTCCATGATCTCGCGCATCGAGGCGCCGGGCTTCACGACATCGGGCGACAGGCCGTACATCTCGATGTAGCGGCGGTTGCAGACGATCACGCGCAGGCTCGAATCGAGCATGCACAGGCCCTGGCTCATGTTGTTCAACGCTGCGTCGAAGCGACGATATTGCTCGCTCAGCTCCTCGACCGCACGCTCGCGCTCGGTGATGTCCTCATAGGTGGCGACGAAGCCGCCTTCGGGCAGTGCGCAGTAGCGCACCGAGATCACGGTGTCGTTGGCCATGCTCCGCCGCATCGGCGAGCAATCGCGGCTCGCGATCCGCGCGCGGGCGGCTTCGAGGATTTGCTGCGGGCTATATTCCGAAGCGAACGCGCCGTTTTCGATCGAGCGCTCGATCAATTCGGCAAGATGCGTGCCCGGCCTCGTCTCCTCCGGCGACAGTTGATAGATCTTGCGATAGGTGGTGTTGCAGACCCGCAGACGCATGTCGCTGTCGTAGAAGGCGAGCCCGTGCGCCATGTTCTCCAGCGCCGCATCGAGGATGAAATTCTGCTGCCTCAGCGTCTCCTCGTATTGCAGGCGCTCGGTGACGTCTTCATGCACCGTCACCCAGCCGCCGTCGGGCAGGAAACGGGAGACCGCTTGTACCATCCGTCCGTCATAGCGCATCACCAGCAGGGTCTTCGCCTTCCTGCTGCGCACGTCCTTCAGCCTGGTCTCATGGAATTCGTCGGCCGACATGCCCGGCAGGTTGCCGCGCGACATCCAGTGCTCGATCACCGAGCAATGCGCGACACCCGGCCTCACGATGTCGGAATCGAGGTTGTAGAGGTTCAGGAATCGCTCATTGCAGAGGACGACACGGCTGTCGGCGTCGTACATGATGAGGCCGTGCGACATGTTCGCGAGCGCGTGCTGGCTGCGCTCCGTCTGCACACGCAGTTCCGCCTCGAGCCGGGCGAGGCGGCTGACGTCATCGCAGATCGTCATCCAGCCGCCGCCGGGGAGCGGCTTCAGCTCGAGCGCCATGACGAGGCCGCTCGCCAGATGCTGCTCGGTCCGGAACGGCTGGCCGGCCGCGATCTGCTTCACGCGCTTTGCATAGAGCGCGTCGAGCTCGCTGACCGGGAAGTTGCCGCGCGCTGCGCTGTGAGCGAGCACGTCGCGATAGCTCGTGCCGACCCGCACGATGTCGGCCGACATGTCGAACAGCGACAAATAGCGCTGGTTGACCAGCACGATCCGGTTGTCGGCATCGTAGACGCAGACACCCTGCTCCATGTGGTCGAGCGCGAGCTGGCTCAGCGAGACCAGGGCTGGCGGGCCCTGTTCGCGGCGTGCACCAAATTCGTTGTCGCAGGTCGACGTCATGGGATCGACAGGGTCTCGGCGGGCGATAGACTTAACGCAACGTAATCCGTGTGCCGAGGGTAGCGAAGAGGCGGGAAAATTCCCTTAAGCGCAGTAGTTTACGGAGGGTGACTGGCGATGCAGAGAAGCCTGTGCTCGCGCGTGAGCGCGGAACCGCCTGCAAGCCGGATTTGGCCGAGAGCCGCCAAAAAATTCCGCTGTCGTCCCTGCGAACGCAGGGACCCACAACCACAGGGAGAAGTTTGGCGAGGACTGAAAGTGAGTGGGGCTTCCCGCGGTATTAACACCCGTGCTTACCGGCAGATCTCGCGGTATGGGTCCCTGCGTTCGCAGGGACGACAGCCGAGCATCCCCTATGGCCCGTACAGCACGAGCTCCGTGTCGGTCAGGTCGCCGAGCTGCGGCCGGTGCGGGCCCTTGAAATATTTACGGCCGCGCCGCTCGGTGTAGATGCCGGCGAGGCCGGGAATCGGGCCATTGGAATCGATCGCCACCGAGATCTTGCCGAGCCGCAGCAGCAGCCGGCCGATGCGGCCAGCGCAGACGGCGTATTCGGCGGCGCTACGGCAATAGATCAGCTTCATCGCGGGCGGCGCGATGAAGCCGCGGCGGATGCGCACCGGTTGCAGGATGAAGGGGAACGTTCCCTTCGGCGTGCGGCAGACGAGGCTGAGGCAATTGTAGCGGGCATGCCGGGTCAGCAGCGCGGTCTCGTCGTCGGAGAGCCCATCGATCGACTTGGCGTGCTGCGAGATGACCTCGATCTTGCTCCAGCGCGGGGCGCGCGCGAGTGCAGGCACGGAGAAGAAGATGCCGTGACAGTAAGCGCGAAAGCCCTGGGTCTCGATGATGGGCCAGGTCCACGGCGCCGGGCTGATGTTGAGATAGGTGACATCCTTGTGCCGCTGCGCGATCTTGGTCAGCAGCGGGGCGTAGTTGCGGTAGGCCGGATCGACATACCAGCTCGACAGATTGCACTGGATGGCGGTCTCCTCGCCGTGCTTCCGCGCCGTGTAGATCAGAAGCAGCACGCCAACGGGCTCGCCGTCATTGTCCAGCATGTAGCCGAAGCGCGGATAGCCCTCCGGCACGGGGCGGAAGGCCTGCCGGCGCAGACCCTGCATCCAGTAGTCGCGCGAGCGGCCGACGAAGCCGCGCGTCAGGAGGTCGGCGACCTTCTCGACGTCGGCTTCGGTGATCTCGCGGCTTCGGACCTTGGTGTGGATCACGCTCGTCTTGCCCGTGGAAATGGGAGGCCTCGTTCGCTTAGCGCCAGCCTTCGCCATGGGCGTCGGCCGCGACTTGCGGCTGCATGCCCATGAGCTCCCTCACCTTGGCGGGCCAGGCGGATAGATCCGTGCCGTGGGTGTGGAACATGGCGACGGCCAGGCGGTCCATGCCGAAAGCGACGCAGCCGGTGTGGGCCGGTTCGCCATTGGCGTCCTGGATGCCCCAGGTCGTGCCGAAATGCTCGCGGTGATAGTTGAAGCTCATGCAGGCCGTCGGCTGCTCCTCCGAGCGGAGCGGGATCAGGAGCTCGAACTTGAGCTGCTGCTGCTTCTGGCTCACCGCCTTCATCTGGCCGACGCGGCCGAAGAAGGGGTCGCTGGCATAGTCGACGCGGAAGGTGAGGCCGAGGTCGCGAGCGATCGCCTGCGCGCGCACCATCCAGCGCTCGCGGAAATCGGCGACGTCGTCGGGTGTGCCGATGCAGACATATTCGCGCATCCGGAACGATTGCAGCCGGTCGAGATGTTTTGACGGCTCACGGCGGAAGCAGTCGGCGGCGACGTCGAAGCGCAGGCCGCCCTTCGGCAAAGGTCCGCGGCTCGCCGCGATCGGGTAGACCGGATAGCAGGCGGCCGGCGACAGCACGAGGTCGGCCGGGGAGAGCGAGGTGGTCCAGTCGCCACCGGCATCGAAGCGGCTTACCGCGGCGTTGATCTCGCGTTCGGTGCCGTGCAGGCCGCAGACGCAGCCGAGCAGGTTCGGAAAGCTCTTGAGATAGCCGGATTTTTCCAGCTGGGCGCGGCTCATCACCGGCGGGAAGCGCATCACCTCCGTGCCGGCTTCGCGATGCCCGGTGATCAGTGCGGCGAGCTTCTCGACGACGCCCTCATAGAGGGCGGTGCGGGCGTAGACGCCGTCCGAGCCCATGGGGTGGAACAGCTTGTCGGCGAGATGATCGAGCGGATCGATGATTTGCGGGGCGGTCTCGGGCGATTCGGGGAGGACGGCAATGTTCATGGTTCGGTGTCCTGCTATTTCAAAATTGTTCTTGTTGGTTTGGTCGCCAAGGAACGTCAGTCACGAAGGCACGTCAGTCACGAAGGCTGGTCGGGACGCCGCTCATCAAGGTCGAGGTCGCGGCATTGGCCAGGATGCGGTCGTTGTTGATCATGATCGGCGACGACAGCACGTCGCGCAGGTGACGGCCCATGGTGAATTCGCCGTCGTTGCGGTAGCCGGAAAGGCCGGCGGTGCGCATCGCATGCATCACGGTCTCGACCGCAAGCTCGGAGGCCTGCACCTTCAACAGCGTGATCGAGGACTGGAAATCGAGCGAGCTCAGCGCGCGCTCGTCATGCTCGGCGCGAGCAAAGGCGTCGATATTCGCTGCGATCAGCGCGCGCAGTTTTGCGAGTGACATCTTCGCGGCGGTGAAATGCGCCGCGGCCGGCGGCATCTGGCCGCCGGAGGTGCGCGCAGCCTTGCGGACGAAGGCCTGCGCGCGCGTGACAGACGCCGCGGCAATGCCGGCCCAGGCCGACGACCAGCACAGATGCGCGAACGGCGTCATGGTCTGGGCATGGATCTTGTCATAGGCTTCCGGGAAGACGCGGTCGGCGGGGCAATCGACCTTCAGCTCGAAACCGGTCGAGCAGGTGCCGCGCATGCCGAGCGTTTCCCAGCCCTGCGTCTGCTTCAGCGAGTAATCGTCCTTGGCGAGCGCCAGCAGCACCTGGTCGGAGGCGGCGGCCTCGGTGGCGCGGCGGGCGATGGTGACGAGACCGTCGGCCTCCGCGCCGTAGGAGATCACGGTGGCGTCGCGCACCAGCGAGACTGTGTCGCCGGCGTGGTCGACCGCCGCGGCGCTGGCGCGGATGTTGCCGCCGTTCTGGCCTTCGGTGGTGGAGGAGGCGAGCAGCCACTGGTCGCGGGCGACCCGGCGCATCATGGTTTCCATCCAGGGAATGCCGTGGCCATGCCTGACGACGCAGGCGACCTTCGTCGTGTGCATCGCATAGATCATCGCGGTCGAGGCGCAGGCGCGCCCGAGCGTGTAGCAGATGTCGGTGACGTCGTAGATCGAGGCGCCGAAGCCGCCGAACTCGACCGGGATCATGGCGCCGAGCAGCTTTTGCTCGCGTGCGATATCGAAAGCCTTGTGGGGGAAGCGGGCGTCGCGATCGACGCCGTCTGCGTCGGCCGCAGCTGCCGCGGCGGTCCGGGCGGCGCGCTCGACGAGGGAGGGGCCCTGTTCGAGATAGCTCGTTTGCGTTTCGTCGACAGTGAGGACTGCTTCACGCACGTTCATACTCGTCCGCCTCCGGTTTGTCGTTCAGGATCGCCGGCATCATTCGCGACGCCGCATAAGCGATCCTCCGACCATCTTTGCTTGTGAGACGAGGCTACGGATTTAATTCAAATTCGTCGATGAAATAGAGGGTAAACAAAGCCCAATTCCAAACGAACAGTTAAGGTCCGGTTGTTTGCATCAACCGAATTTCCGCGATGGCGTTAGGAATCCGGAAGAAGCTGGAATTCCAGACAATCTGAGTCATCGTTTACTAAGAAAGGCGAAGTAATGGTGGCGCCCATTGTGGGATCGGCCCGTCGCGCCCATCGTAACTCGCGACAGCTCCGCCCTTTCATGGACAGATGGGAATTTTCCGATGCAGGCCTTCGATACCGAATTGCGTAGTCGCATCATCAAGCTGGTGAAGGGCATCCTCGAGCAGAATTCGCTCACCGCCGAGATTACGCCTTCGACGAAGCTCGTCGACGCCGGCCTGACCTCGATGGACATGGTCAACCTGATGCTCGGCGTCGAAGCCGAGTTCGATTTCACCATCCCGCAGTCCGAGATCACGCCGGAGAATTTCCAGTCCGTCGCGACGCTGGAGCGCATGGTCGCGGCCCAACTGCAGCTGGCGACCGCAGCTTAAGTTAAGCGCACCAATCTCTCCCCGGGTCGTCCCTGCGAACGCAGGGACCCATCACCCCAGGGAGGAGTTTGGCGAAGACCGGTCGTTCGGGATTGCGACCGACCACCTCGATAGATTCCGCGGTATGGGTCCCTGCGTTCGCAGGGACGACATCGAGTGAGAGGCCCGCGCCCCTCACACCACCGGCATCACCCCACCACCCCCGTTCCAAAACCGCCGCAAAACTGGCATAGCTTAACCATGTCGTAGGTAGCTGACAGGGTGGAGCGGGCATGACGCAGGCGGTATTGGGCATCATCGGCGGCTCCGGCATCTACGACCTGCCGGGCCTCGAAGGCGCGCGCGAAGAGGTGATCAAGAGCCCCTGGGGCGAGCCGTCGGCCCCTCTGCGGCGCGGCTCCATCGCCGGCCTGCCGATCGTGTTCCTGCCGCGGCACGACAAGGGCCACCGGCTGTCGCCCTCCGACATCAATTATCGCGCCAATATCGACGTCTTGAAGCGGGCCGGGGTCACCGACCTGATCTCGCTGTCGGCCTGCGGCTCCTTCAAGGAGGAACTGCCGCCCGGCACCTTCGTTCTCGTCGACCAGTTCGTTGATCGCACCCACAAGCGCGAGAGCTCGTTCTTCGGCCGGGGCTGCGTCGCGCATGTGTCGATGGCGCACCCGGTCTCGCCGCGGCTGCGCATCCATCTTGCGGCGGCAGCTGAAGCCGAGGGCATCGCGTTTGCGCGCGGCGGCACCTATGTCTGCATGGAGGGACCGCAATTCTCCACCTATGCGGAGAGCATGACCTACAAGACGCTGGGCTACTCTGTCATTGGCATGACCAACATGCCCGAGGCGAAGCTCGCTCGCGAGGCCGAGATCTGCTACGCCACCGTCGCGATGGTGACCGATTTCGACTGCTGGCATCCCGATCACGATGCCGTCACCGTGCAGGACATCATCCGCGTGCTGACCTCGAACGCCGACAAGGCGAAGGCGCTGGTGGCACGGCTGGCGAAGGACTTTCCGCGCGAGCACGAGCCGTGCCCGATCGGTTCGGACCGCGCGCTCGACACCGCGCTGATCACGGCGCCCGAGGCGCGTGATCCCGAGCTCCTGAAGAAGCTCGATGCGGTGGCCGGGCGCATCCTGCGCGGTTGAGACGCAAGGCGAAGGACGAGAAGGCAGAATGCCATGAAGGTCGACGGCAAGCATTTCCGCAGCATCTGGCGTGAGCGCGATGGTTGGTCGGTCGGAGCGATCGACCAACGCAGGCTGCCGCATGAGTTCGTCGTCGCGCGTCTGACGTCATGCGAAGACGCGGCGGTCGCGATCCGCGACATGCTGGTGCGCGGCGCCCCGCTGATCGGTGCAACCGCGGCCTATGGCATGGCGCTCGCCATGCGCGAGGATTCCTCGGATGCCGGCTTGAAGCGTGCCTACGAGACGCTGATCGTGGCGCGGCCGACGGCGATCAATCTGAAATGGGCCCTGGACGAGATGCGCACGGCGCTCACGCCGGTCGATCCGCTCGAACGAGCTGAAGTGGCCTATGCGCGCGCCGACGAGATTGTCGAGCAGGACGTCGAGATAAACCGCGGCATTGCCGGCAACGGTTTGAGGCTGATCGAGGCGATTGCGGCGAAGAAGCCGGGCGAGACAGTCAACGTGCTGACCCATTGCAATGCCGGCTGGCTTGCCACCGTCGACTGGGGCACAGCGACGGCGCCGATCTATCTCGCGCATGAGCGCGGGATCAAGATCCATGTCTGGGTCGACGAGACCCGTCCGCGCAACCAGGGCGCCTCGCTGACCGCCTGGGAGCTCGGCCATCACGGCGTGCCGCACACCGTGATTCCCGACAACACTGGCGGGCATTTGATGCAGCACGGCATGGTCGATCTCGCCATCGTCGGCACCGACCGCGTCGCGGCCAATGGCGACGTCTGCAACAAGATCGGCACCTATCTGAAGGCGCTTGCCGCGCATGACAACGGCGTGCCGTTCTACGTCGCGCTGCCGTCGCCGACGATCGATTTCGCCGTCAATGACGGCATCCGCGACATCCCGATCGAGCAGCGCAGCGGCACGGAAGTGACCGACATGACCGGCCGCACCGCGGATGGACGACTGGAGACGGTACGGATCGTGCCGGAGGGCTCGCCGGTCGCGAATTACGCGTTCGATGTGACGCCGGCGCGTCTCGTCACCGGCCTTATCACCGAGCGCGGCGTGCTGAAGCCGGACCGTGCTTCGCTCGCGGCGGCATTTCCGGAGCGGATCGCTGCCGCCGCGGAGTAGGCTCTCGTAGGGTGGGCAAAGGCGCAGAAGCGCCGTGCCCACCATCTGCTTGTGGTGGGCACGCTTCGCTTTGCCCACCCTACAGCACTGGTGAACTATGTCAGCTTCAACCCCGTCGCCGCCTCGAGCTCGGCAATCGCCTGGGCGCCGCTGACGACCTTGATCGTCGTCATGCCCATCTCGCGCGCGGGTTTTAGATTGACGCCGAGATCGTCGAGGTAAACGCAGTTCCTGGGATCGACCTTTAGCGTCTCCACCATCATCTTGTAGATGCGCGGGTCGGGCTTGCGCAGGCCGATCTTGGCGGACTCGATGACGTGGTCGAACAGCACCATGACCTCGGCGATGTAGAGCGAGCGCCCGGTCATGCTGCCGATCGCATTGGCCGGCAGATTGTTGGTGATGCAGCCGGTCTTGAATTGCGCCTTGATGCGCTTCAGGGCCTCGACCATCTCGGGGCGCAAATCGCCCTGAAGCAGCGGCAGTACCTCGCGGCCGCGAACCTCGGCGCCGAGCGCGCGCGATTCCTCCGCGAACAGCTTGTCGAATGTCTCGATATCGACCTCGGCGCGCTCGAACTTGGCCCAGGCGTTTTCGAGGTGATTGGCCGCGTTGGTGCGCCGGATGATGTCGATCGGCAGGCCGCGCTCGGTTTCGAACCGCGCGAACGCCTCGAATGGCGAACTCGTCAGCACGCCGCCAAAATCAAAGATCACAGCCTCGATCGCCACTATCCTGCCCTCGTCAATTCCTTTCCAAGAGCGCTAGCATGCGCTATCGGCAAGGGCCAGTCCGAAGCAATCCCTGCCGTCACCGATGCTGCCGCCAAAGCGTGTTCCCATGAAAAAGCTTGCAACCTTCGTCACAACCGCGCTGCTGCTGCTCGCCACGCCCGCGCACGCCATCGTCGGCGGCGGCACGCCACAGGCCGATGGTGTCGCGCGCGCCGTCGTCACCATCGTGGGATCGCGCGGCAATTTCTGCACCGGCACCCTGATCGCGCCGAAACTCGTGCTCACCGTTGCCCACTGCGTGCAGCCCGGAGCTGACTACAAGATCGTCGATCGCGGCGCTGACGGTCAGCCGCAATTGCTGAATGTCCGCACCGTCGCGATCCATCCCAACTTCAACATGCAGGCGATGCAGGCGCACCGCGCCACCGCGGACGTGGCATTGCTGCAACTGGAAATTCCACTCAAGGGAAAATCGACGGTGTCGGTCGGCGCGCCGAATATTCCGATCCAGGTCGGTAGCCGCTTCGTCATTGCCGGTATCGGCGTCACCGTGCGCGGCGACGGCAAGAGCGGCGGCGCGACGCGCGTTGCCGGCCTCATCGCCACGGGCCAGCCCGGCACGCTCCAGATCCGCTTGGTGGATCCCGTAACTAACGGTGTTCGCGATGGAATCGGCGCCTGCACCGGCGATTCCGGCGGCCCCGTGTTCGAGGACAAGCCGAACGGTGCCGTACTCGTTGGTCTCATCAGCTGGTCGACCGGGCCGAACAACGCCGCCGGCTGTGGCGGATTGACCGGCGTCACGCCACTCACGCTCTATCGCGACTGGATCTTGCAGACTGCGCGAAGCTGGGGCGCGGCGCTTTGATCGCGAATTGATCTATGTCATTTTAACAGGGAAGCGCGATGGGCGACCATGCCCGTCGCGGAGGAAACGCGTCGCCCAATCAAGGGCGGCCACAAAAGCAAGCAAGGCAAGAAGCAACAATGAATGTCGCTGTTCGCAGTCACGCCACGGCCAAGCAGGCCTCTGAACATTTCGACGTGCTGATCGTCGGTGCCGGCATCTCCGGCATCGGCAGTGCCTACCACATGACAAAGCAGCTTCCGGGCGCGAGCTTCGTCATTCTCGAAACGCAGGCGACGTTCGGCGGAACCTGGACCACGCATCGCTATCCCGGAATTCGTTCGGACAGCGACCTCCACACTTTCGGCTATAGCTTCAAGCCCTGGGTCGGACCGCCGATCGCGACCGCCGAAGAAATCCTCACCTACATGAACGAGGTGATCGACGACAACGATATCGCGAAACACATTCGCTACAAGCACAAGATCAATTCCGCGAGCTGGTCGAGCGAGCAGAATCTCTGGACCATCGAAGCGATGACGACGGACACCGGAGAGCCCAAGACCTTCACTGCAAACTTCCTCTGGATGTGCCAGGGCTATTACCGTCATTCGGAAGGCTACACGCCGGAATGGAAGGGCACGGACCGCTTCAAGGGCCGCATCGTCCACCCGCAGACATGGCCTGACGATGTCGACCTCGCGAACAAGAAGGTCGTCGTGATCGGCTCCGGTGCGACGGCGGCGACGCTGGTGCCGAACATCGCCGACCAATGCGCGCATGTCACCATGCTGCAGCGCTCGCCGACCTATTTCCGCCTCGGCCGCAACGCCATCGAGATCGCCGAGGAACTGCGCAGGCTCCAGGTCGACGAGCAATGGATCCACGAGATCGTCCGCCGCAAGATTCTGTTCGAGCAGGACGCGTTCACGAAACTCTGCCTGTCCAAGCCGGAGCAGGTGAAGAAGGAGCTGATCGGCCAGATCAGCGCGGTGCTCGGCCCGGACTACGACGTCGAGACGCATTTCACGCCGACATACCGGCCATGGCGGCAGCGCATCGCCTTCGTGCCGGATGCCGATCTGTTCAAGGGCATCGCCAGCGGCAAGGCTTCCGTCGTCACCGACGAGATCGAGTGTTTCGTCGAGAACGGCATCCAGCTCAAATCCGGCAAGCTGCTCGAGGCCGATATCATCGTCACCGCGACCGGCTTCAACCTCGCGGCGCTCGGCGACATCGCCTTCGAGATCGACGGCAAGCCGCTCGCCTTCGGTGACACCGTGACCTATCGCGGCATGATGTTCACGGGCGTGCCGAACATGGTCTGGGTGTTCGGCTATTTCCGCGCCAGCTGGACGCTGCGCGTCGATCTCGTCGCCGACTTCGTCTGCCGGCTGCTCGGACACATGAAGGCGAAGGGCACAAGGAAGGTCGAGGTCAAGCTGCGCGCCGAAGACCACAACATGCCGATCCTGCCCTGGATCGATCCGGAAAACTTCAACCCCGGTTACATGATGCGCAACATGGACCTGCTCCCCAAGCGCGGCGACAAGCCGGAATGGCAGCACAGCCAGGACTACTGGACCGAGAAGGACGAGATCCCGAAGACGGATCTGGATGACGGGGCGTTTGTGTATGGGTAATGGGTTGTCGGAGTGAGGGGCGGCAGTGGTTGCCCCAAACTCCGCTGTCGTCCCTGCGAAAGCAGGGACCTATAACCCCAGGGAGCAGTTTGGCGAAGATTCGTCGTTTTGTACTGCGACCGTCCGAAATCGAGAGATCACACGGTATGGGTCCCTGCGTTCGCAGGGACGACACCGCCTGTTGGGTTGGTGGTGTCAAAACTCACCCGTACAGCCGCTACGAATTCCTTCGCGTCGCATTCGTGGCAATCGCAGCCGCCGCGGTCCGGTTCTCAACGCCGAGCTTGGCGTAGATCTGCTCCAGATGCTTGTCGACCGTGCGCGGGCTCAGCCCCAGAATCTGCGCGATGTCGCGGTTGGTCTTGCCCTTGCTGAGCCAGGCCAGCACCTCGCCTTCGCGGGTGGTGAGGCCGAGCTCGCTGGTGAATTCGGTCGGCAGCGACGTGCCGGATTCCCTGGACAGCCGCAGCAGAAACTCGTTCGGCGCGGTTTCGCCCATGTAATAGAGCCGCAGTTGCGGATTGTCGGGCAGGGAAGCCGCTTGCGACTTCGCGCTGCCCTTGCCTTTCGCCTGCTCCAGCCATTGCAGGAGTGATGGCGGCAGGACGAAGTCTTCGGTCTGCGCGCCGTAATGATCGGACAGCAGCTTCTGCGCCTGCGGGGTCGCCCAAAGAATGTTGCCCCCGCGGTTGACCGCGAACAGGAAACGGCCGGAGACGTCGAGCGCGGCGCGCGCGCTCTGGGTCAGGCGGGCATTGCCGAGATGGACACGGATGCGCGCCAGCATCTCCTCGATCACGATCGGCTTTGTCACGTAGTCGACGCCGCCGGCCTCCAGTCCGCGCACGATGTGCTCGGTTTCGGCAAGGCCCGTCATGAAGATCACGGGCACGTTGGCAACGCCCGCATCGCGCTTGAGCCGGCGGCAGGTCTCGAATCCGTCCATGCCGGGCATCACGGCGTCAAGCAGGACGATGTCGGGCGTGATCTGGTCGACGATGCGCATCGCGGCCGCGCCGTCGAGCGCCACCATCACCGTCATCCCGGCGCCGTCGAGCGCATCGGTGAGCAGCCGCAGCGTCTCCGGGGAGTCATCGACAACGAGCGCGACATCGCGCTTCCTCGATTCAATGCTCATGCGCATGCAACGTCTTCAATGTGGCCATGTACCGGTCGAGATCGAAGCGGTCGACCAGCGACCGCATTTCCGCGACGAAATCGGCATGCTCGGGGTGCTCGCTGCCGATCTCGTCCAGTTTCAACTGGATGCCCTTGACGTAGCCGATCTGGCCGAGCCCGATCAGCGCCTCGATGTGCCGCACCGGTGGCCTTGATCCGCTCTCCGGCCGCCAGAACGGCACCGCGATCTCGTCCGAGCCGTATTGCCATTCGATCCTGAGGAGCTGGCGTATCGTCTCCAGCAGCCGCGGGATGTCGATCGGCTTCATCAGATAGCCGTCGTGGAAGGGCTGTGCCAGCGGCGTGCCGTGGGCCTCCAGCGCGCTCGCCGACACCATCAGGATCCGCGCCTGGTGATGGCCGCTCGTGCGCAAGGCCTCCGCCACCGCCCAGCCGGCCATGCCCGGCATGGAGATGTCGAGCAGGAACAGATCGGGCCGGCAATGCTGCGCCAGCGCCAGGCATCCCGGGCCGTCGGTGGCGCTGAGCAGGATGAAGCCGAGCGGGGTCAGCACCTCGCGCAGGAGGTCGCGATGGACGGGGTCGTCGTCGGTGATGAGGATGGTCTTGCGTGCGCCGTGATAGCCGGAGATCGGGGCCTCCACCGGCGCGATGCGCTGCGGATTGGTGACTTCCGACAGCAGGATCTTGACCTTGAAGGTGCTCCCGGCGCCGACCGTGCTCAAGACCTTGATGTCGCCGCCCATGACGCCGGCGAGCAGCCGGCTGATGGTCAGGCCCAGCCCGGTGCCGGTCTGCGGCTGCGAGACGCCGAGCGCGCCGCGCTCGAAGGGCGCAAAGATGCGTTCGAGGTCGTCGCCCTGGATGCCGGGGCCGGTGTCGATCACTTCGAACTCGGCGACGGGGCTGCGATAGTGCACGACGAACTGCACGCTGCCGGTCTGGGTGAACTTGATCGCGTTGGAGAGCAAATTGATCAGCACCTGGCGCAGCCGCTTCTCGTCGGCAAAGACCACGACCGGCAAATGCGCCGGCCGCCTGAACACGAAGTCGATGCCCTTGGCGGCGGCCTGGAGACGGAACATGCCGACGAGCTGGTCGAGGAATTCGCTCAGGCGCACCTCGTCGCGCGAGAGATACAGCCGCCCCGCCTCGATCTTGGAGATATCCAGGATACCGTCGATCAGGCCGGAGAGGTGATCGGCACTGCGGCGAACCACGCGGACCTGGTCGCGCGGCTTGGTGTTGAGCGTCGCGTCTTGCTCCAGCAACTGGGCATAGCCGCTGATGGCGTTCAGCGGCGAGCGCAACTCGTGGCTCAGGCCCACCACGTAGCGGCTCTTGGCGAGGTTGGCGGATTCGGCGACTTCCTTGGCGCGCTGCAGCTCGGCGTCGGTGCGCTTGTGCGCGTCGATCTCCTGGATCAGAAGCGCGGTCTGCCGCCGCGTCTCGGCCTCGGCGGCGCGGCGGCTCTGCTGCGCCAGGACGAACAGCCAGGCCACCACGCCGATGATGATGCTGAGCGAGAAGAACACCTTCCAGAGCACGTTCGAGACGAGCGAATTCTCGCCGGGCACGCTCGCCGAGGTCTGCAGATAAATCAGTCCCAGCACCAGCGCGACGAGGCCGGCGGAGACCACGAACACGCCGATATAGTGGCCGAACTGCGAGTTGATCCGCTGATAGATCGGCTGTGGCAAGATCCTGCCGAGCGCGTCGGCGAACTGCACCTGCGCCCGCGCATGCGGCTTGCAGCGGTCGTGGCAGCGCGCATCGAGCGAGCAGCACAGCGAGCAGATCGGGCCGGCATAGGCGGGGCAGGACGTCATGTCCTCCGGCTCGAAATTGTGCTCGCAGATACAGCACTGGATCGCCTCGATATTGGCCCAGCTCCTCTTCGGCTTGCGCGCGATGTAGTATTTTCCGTCGGTCAGCCAGGCGATGACAGGCGCGGTGACGAAGGCGACCGTCAGCGCGACGAAGGCCGCGAGCGCTTTCATGGTCGGGCCGAACAGGCCGTAGAACGCCGCGATCGAGACGATGGTCGCGATCGTCATGGCGCCGACGCCGACCGGGTTGATGTCGTAGAGATGCGCGCGCTTGAACTCCATCTGCGGTGGACGTAGCCCAAGCGGCTTGTTGACGACGAGATCGGACACGAGTGCCCCGACCCAGGCGATCGCGACATTGGAATAGAGCGCCAGCGTCTGCTCCAGCGCCTTGTAGACGCCGATCTCCATCAAGAGCAGAGCCACCATCACGTTGAACACCAGCCAGACGACCCGGCCGGGATGGCTATGCGTCAGGCGCGAGAAGAAGTTCGACCAGGCGATCGAGCCGGCATAGGCGTTGGTGACGTTGATCTTGAGCTGCGACAGGATGACGAACATGCCGGTGAGCGCCAGCGCCAGGTCCGGCTGCGACAGCACGTAGCGAAACGCCTCGAGATACATGTGCGCGGGCTCGGCTGCCAGTTCGCCCGAGAGGCCGTGGCTCAGCGCAAAGAAGGCGAGAAAGGAGCCCAGCAGCAACTTCAGCGCGCCGAAGATGATCCAGCCGGGGCCCGCGATCAGCAGGGCGATCCACCACGACGTTCGCGACGTGCGGCGGTCGCGCGGCAGAAACCTGAGGAAGTCGACCTGCTCGCCGATCTGCGCCACCAGCGAGAACACCACGGAGGATGCGACGCCGAACAGCAGCAGATCGAACTGGCCGCTCGCGTCGCCATGCTCGCCGGCGAACTTGCGCCACTCCGTGAACGAGTAGGGGTTGGCCCAGGCGATCGCGGCAAAGGGCAGGATGTGCAGGATGATCCAGATCGGCTGCGTCCAGAGCTGGAAGCGGCTGATCAGCGTGATGCCGTAGGTGACGAGCGGGATGATTGCCACCGCGCTGATGAGGTAGCCGATCGGGCGTGGGATGCCGAAGCACATCTCCAGCGCGGTGGCCAGGATCACCGCCTCGATGGCGAAGAAGATGAACGTGAATGAGGCATAGATCAGTGACGTGACGGTCGAGCCGATATAGCCGAAGCCGGCGCCGCGGGTGAGCAGATCAATATCGATGCCGCATTTGGCTGCGTAATAGGCAATCGGCACGCCGCAGAAGAAGATGATGGTGGAGACGACCAGGATCGCGGCGCTGGCGTTGGTGACGCCGTAGTTCAGCGTGATGGTGCCGCCGATCGCTTCCAGCGCCAGAAAGGAGATGGCGCCGAGGGCGGTGTTGGCGACACGGGCGGCAGACCAGCGGCGCGCGCTCTTGGCGGTGAAGCGCAGCGCGTAGTCTTCCAGCGTCTGGTTGGCGACCCATTGATTGTACTGGCGCCTGACGCGGTCTATTCGCTGCCGCCCTGCCACTAACCCCACTCCCGATACAGACCCGGCGCTCCTCGCAAATCCCGTACCAAAAGCCTACGTCGGTATTTTGCGGTGCAGTATACGCAATCTTGCGTATGCTTGCGCTGCACAAATTCGAGCCATCCTCACGGCACCAATCGCGTGTCCTCGAACAAGAAGTGGGGTGCTCATGTCAGACGAAGCCAACAAGGGCCTGTTATCGCCGCTCCGGCGCAAACTATTAATGGGAATGGCCGCCGTGCCCGCTATCACGATGCTGCCGCGGGCGTCTTTTGCGCAGGCCCCGGCAACCTCGGCGGTCAACACCACGGGTCTGGCGGTCACCGACACCGAGGTGACGGTCGGCATCCTGCACTCGGCGACCGGCACCATGGCGATCTCCGAGACCGGCTCGATCGAAGCCGAAAAGCTCGCCATCGAGCAGATCAACGCCATGGGCGGCGTGCTCGGACGCAAGATCAAGTTCATCCAGGAAGACGGCGCCAGCGACTGGCCGACCTTCGCCGAAAAGGCCAAGAAGCTGCTCGTCAACGACAAGGTCGCGGCGATCATGGGCTGCTGGACCTCGGCATCGCGCAAGGCGGTGCTGCCGGTCATGGAGCAGTACAACGGCATGCTCTATTACCCGACCTTCTACGAGGGCCTCGAGCAGTCCAAGAACGTGATCTACACCGGCCAGGAAGCGACCCAGCAGATCCTCGCCGGCCTGAACTGGATCGCCAAGGAGAAGGGCGCAAAATCCTTCTTCTTCATCGGCTCCGACTACATCTGGCCGCGCACCTCGAACAAGATCGCGCGCAAGCACGTCGAGAACGTGCTGAAAGGCAAGGTCGTCGGCGAGGAGTATTATCCGCTCGGCAACACCCAGTTCAACTCGGTCATCAACAAGATCAAGCTGACCAAGCCCGACGTGATCTTCACCGACGTCGTCGGCGGCTCGAACGTCGCGTTCTACAAGCAGCTCAAGGCTGCCGGCATCGATCTCTCCAAGCAGGCGCTGCTGACCATCTCGGTGACCGAAGACGAGATCGACGGTATCGGCGGCGAGAACATCGCGGGCGCCTATGCCTGCATGAAGTACTTCCAGTCGCTCGACAATCCGAACAACAAGGCCTTCGTGCCCGCGTTCAAGAAGATGTGGGGCGAAAAGACCGTGATCGGAGACGTCACCCAGGCTGCCTATCTCGGCCCGTGGCTGTGGAAGTTGACGGTCGAGAAGGCCGGTTCCTTCGACATCGACAAGATCGCGGCGGCTTCGCCGGGCGTCGAGTTCAAGGGCGCGCCGGAAGGCTACGTCCGCATCCACGAGAACCATCATCTCTGGTCCAAGACCCGGGTGGGACGCGCCAAGCTCGATGGTCAGTTCGAGCTGATCTACGAGACCGCCGATCTCGTCGAGCCGGATCCGTTCCCGAAGGGTTACCAGTAAGAGACGCGGCGTTCGACGCCGTTTCCCAAAAGGCAAAACCGCTCCCTGGCGTGGACCGCAAATCCACGCCCAAGACCCCCGCGTCGCGAACCTGCTCGCGACGCGGGGACCCTTTCCCCGACGGAGGACATCGATGTTCGGCGACTACTCGCTTGGTGATCTTGGCTCCATCTTCGTCATGCAGGGTTTTGCGGGACTGATCCTGTTCTCGGTCTACGTCCTGATGGCGCTCGGGCTTGCGATCATCTTCGGCCAGATGGGCGTCATCAACATGGCCCATGGCGAGTTCATGATCCTCGGGGCCTACGTCACCTGGATGACCTCGAATTTCTTCCAGTCCTATCTTCCGAGCTTGTTCAGCGGCTACTTCTTCCTCGCGATGATCCTGGCCTTCGTCGCATCCGGCGCGCTGGGAATGCTGGTGGAGTGGGTGCTGATACGGCATCTCTACAAGCGCCCGCTCGACACGCTGCTGGCAACCTGGGGCCTCAGCCTGATGCTGCAGCAGGCCTATCGTTCCGTGTTCGGCGCGCGCGAAGTCGGCGTCGAGTTGCCGCAATGGATGCTCGGCTCGTTGCACGTCACCGACAGCATCGAGGTGCCGATCAACGGCGTCTTCGTGATGTGCCTCACCGTGCTGATCACCATCGGCGTCGCCTATGTCATGTACAAGTCGCGCTGGGGCCGCCAGGTTCGTGCCGTCGTGCAGAACCGCATCATGGCCGGCGCGGTCGGCATCAACACCGAAAAGGTCGATCGCTACACCTTCGGTCTCGGTTGCGGCATTGCCGGCGTCGCCGGCAGCGCCTTCACGATGATCGGCTCCACCGGGCCAACCTCCGGACAGCTCTACATCGTCGATACGTTCCTGGTGGTCGTGTTCGGCGGCGCCGCGAGCTTGATCGGCACCATCGCCTCGGCCTTCTCGATTTCGCAGACGCAATCCACCCTCGAGTTCTTCATGTCGGGCTCGATGGCGAAAGTGCTGACGCTGCTCGCCGTTGTCGGAATCCTGATGCTGCGGCCGCAGGGGCTGTTCGCCCTCAAGGTCCGCAAGTGAGAAACTGGGGCTGATGCAATGACCGACAATCGGTTCTTCAATCGATCGGAGCTCATCGGAATTCTGCTGCTCGCGGTCTTCCTGGTGGTGATCCTTCCACTCACGCTGGATGTCTTCAGGCTCAATCTGGTCGCGAAATACCTGACCTACGCCTTCGTCGCGCTCGGCCTGGTGATCTGCTGGGGCTATGGCGGCATTCTCAGTCTCGGCCAGGGCGTGTTCTTCGGGCTCGGCGGCTACTGCATGGCGATGTTCCTCAAGCTTGAAGCCTCGAGCGTGGAGAATACCAAGATCCAGTCGACACCCGGCATTCCCGATTTCATGGACTGGAATCAGATCACCGCGCTGCCGCTGTTCTGGAAGCCGTTCAGCAGCCTCACCTTCACGATCGCCGCCATCATCCTCGTGCCCGGCATCTTCGCTCTCATCATCGGCACCGCGATGTTCAAGCGCCGGGTCGGCGGCACCTACTTCGCCATCATCACCCAGGCGGTCGCAGCCATCCTGACCATCCTGATCGTGGGACAGCAGGGCTACACCGGCGGTATCAACGGCATGACCGACCTGCGGACGTTGAAGGGCTGGGACATCCGGCCCGACCACGCCAAGATCGTGCTGTACTTCTTCGAGGTCGGATGCCTGTTCGCCTGCATCATGATCGCGCAGTTCGTCCGGCACTCCAAGCTCGGGCGCATCCTGGTCGCGATGCGCGAGAAGGAGGACCGGGTCCGCTTCTCCGGCTACAGCGTTGCGAATTTCAAGATCTTCGCCTTCTGCATCGCCGCCGTGTTCGCTGCGATCGGCGGCGCCATGTTCGCGCTCAATGTCGGCTTCATGTCACCGTCCTTCGTCGGCATCGTGCCGTCGATCGAAATGGTGATCTACACCGCGGTCGGCGGCCGGTTGTCGATCCTCGGCGCAGTCTACGGCACGCTGCTGGTCAATTTCGCCAAGACCAGCCTGTCGGAAACCTTTCCGGAATTGTGGCTGTTTGGCCTCGGCGGCTTGTTCATCGCCGTGGTCCTTGCCTTCCCGAACGGTCTTGCCGGAATCTGGGGCGATTACGTGCAGCCGCGCATCGATCGCCTGATCTCATCGCGCAAATCGAAACCTGACGGCTGGACCGACAGCTCGGTTGCCGACGGCGCCCCGGCGGAGTGAGGAGATCATCATGCTCGTAGGTCACCAGCCCAAGGAATTCCTGCTCGCGGTCGAGGCGCTGACGGTGTCGTTCGACGGGTTCAAGGCGGTCAACGATCTCTCCTTCTATGTGGACGAGAACGAGATCCGCGTCATCATCGGCCCCAACGGCGCCGGCAAGACCACCGTTCTCGACCTGATCTGCGGCAAGACCAAAGCGACGTCGGGCTCGATCCAGTTCCGCGGCAAGGAGCTGACGCGGATGCGGGAGAACGAGATCGTCAAGACCGGCGTCGGCCGCAAGTTCCAGAACCCGTCGATCTACGACGATCTCACGGTGTTCGAGAATCTGGAGATCTCCTATCCGCGCGGCCGCTCGGTGTTCGGCGCGCTGACCTTCACCCGCGACGCTGCCGTGCGCGACCGGGTGCACGAGGTCGCCGAGATGATCTTCCTGAAGGACCGGCTCAACGTGAACGCGGACCTGCTCAGCCACGGCCAGAAGCAGTGGCTCGAGATCGGGATGCTGCTGATCCAGGATCCCGATCTGCTGATGCTGGACGAGCCTGTCGCCGGCATGAGCGTGTCGGAGCGCGCCAAGACCGCCGAGCTCCTCAACCGCATCATCAAGAACCGCTCGGTGCTGGTGATCGAGCACGACATGAAGTTCGTCGAGGACATCGCGCACAAGGTCACCGTGCTTCACCAGGGCCAGATCCTCTCGGAGGGCACCATGGAGAAGGTGAAGAACGACCCCAAGGTCGTCGAAGTTTACCTGGGTCACTGAGGAGAATTTCGATGCTGGCAATCTCAGATCTTCACGTCGCCTACGGCCAGAGCGAGGTGCTGCACGGGCTCAACGTCAAGGTCGCGCCCAACGAAATCGTGGCGATCATGGGCCGCAACGGCATGGGCAAGACCACGCTGATGAAATCGCTGATGGGCATCCTGCCGGCCAAGAGCGGCTCGGTGACCATGGACGGAACGGAGCTCGGCGGCCTGCCGAGTTATGAGCGCGTCGCCAAGGGCCTCGCCTATGTGCCGCAGGGCCGCATGATCTTCTCCACCATGACGGTGAAGGAGAACATCGAAACGGGGCTGGTCGTCTCCGGCGGCTCCGAGGTGCCTGGCGACATCTACGAATTATTTCCGGTGCTGCTGGAGATGAAGGGCCGCCGCGGCGGCAATCTCTCCGGCGGCCAGCAGCAGCAGCTCGCGATCGCTCGCGCGCTCGCGACCAAGCCGAAGGTTCTGCTGCTGGATGAGCCGACCGAGGGCATCCAGCCGTCGATCATCAAGGACATGGCGCGCACCCTGAAGCGCATCCGCGACGAAAAGGGATTGTCGATCGTCGTGTCCGAGCAGGTTCTCAGCTTCGCACTCGACATCGCCGACCGCGTGCTGGTGATCGAGAACGGCGAGATCGTCCGCGACGATCCGCGCGACGCCGTCGATGCCGCACAGGTCTCGAAATATCTGTCCGTCTAACCAACCGTGTAAAAAGGGGAGCATCTCGATGCCAGAGACACTGATCAAGGTCGATCTCACCAAGTCGGCCTACGAAAATGACATGGTGCATAACCGCTGGCACCCCGACATCCCGATCGTCGCCTGGGTCAATCCCGGCGACGATTTCATCATCGAGACCTATGACTGGACCGGCGGCTTCATCAAGAACAACGATTCCGCCGACGACGTGCGCGACATCGACCTGTCGATCGTGCACTTCCTGTCCGGTCCGATCGGCGTCAAGGGTGCCGAGCCCGGCGATCTCCTCGTCGTCGACCTCCTCGACGTCGGCCCGATGAAGGAGAGCCTGTGGGGCTTCAACGGCTTCTTTTCCAAGCAGAACGGCGGCGGCTTTCTCACCGACCATTTCCCGCTGGCGCAGAAGTCGATCTGGGACATCAAGGGTCTCTACACCTCGTCGCGTCACGTCCCCGGCGTGAATTTTGCCGGCCTGATCCATCCAGGCCTGATCGGCTGTCTGCCCGATCCGAAGATGCTGGAGACCTGGAACAAGCGCGAGGCCGAGCTGATCTCGACCAATCCGACCCGCGTGCCCGGTTTGGCCAACCCGCCGTTCGCGCCGACCGCTCATGGCGGCCGCGCCAAGGGCGACGTCAAGGCCAAGATCGGCGCGGAAGGTGCGCGCACCGTGCCGCCGCGCGAACATGGCGGCAATTGCGATATCAAGGACCTGTCGCGCGGCTCGAAGATCTACTTCCCGGTCTATGTGCCGGGCGCGGGTCTGTCGATGGGCGACCTGCACTTCAGTCAGGGCGACGGTGAGATCACCTTCTGCGGCGCCATCGAGATGGCCGGCTGGCTGCATCTGAAGGTCGAGGTGATCAAGGACGGCATGGCGAAATACGGCATCAAGAACCCGATCTTCAAGCCGTCGCCGATCACGCCGAACTACAAGGACTATCTGATCTTCGAAGGCATATCGGTCGACGAGGCCGGCAAGCAGCACTATCTCGACGTCCACATCGCCTATCGCCAGGCCTGCCTCAACGCGATCGAGTATCTGAAGAAGTTCGGCTACTCCGGCGCCCAGGCCTATTCGATCCTCGGCACCGCGCCGTGCCAGGGCCACATCTCCGGCGTGGTCGACGTGCCCAATGCCTGCGCCACGCTATGGCTGCCGACGGAGATCTTCGACTTCGACGTGATGCCGTCGGCGGCGGGCCCGATCAAGCACATCACCGGCGATATCCAGATGCCGATCTCGCCGGACAAGTAATCCCTGCGCGACGGGATGCGGGACGGCCAGCTTTTGGGCCGCCCCGCATCCGCCGCGGGAATTCTCTCACAGGCAACAGCGTAGGGATGATGCGATGCCGGTCTATGAATATCTCTGTGACGATTGCGGTCCGTTCAAGGATCTCAGGCCGATGGCCGAATGCGACGATCCGCAAAGCTGCCCGCATTGCGAGACGATGGCGCCGCGCGTCATCCTGACCGCGCCGAACTTCTTCTGCATGCCGGCCGAAAAGCGCAAGGCCCATGCCGTCAACGAGCGCAGCACGCACGCGCCGCAGACGCTCGCGCAATACAAGGCCTCGCATGGCCCCGGCTGCGGCTGCTGCTCGTCGGGCAAGACCGTGAAGGACAAGAGCACGTCAGACCGCAAGAAGCCGGCGCGGCTGGTGACCAAGACCAGGAGCGGCGCCAAGGGCTTTCCGACCGCACGCCCCTGGATGATCAGCCACTAACGCATGATCCGGAAAAGTGTGCAGCGGTTTTCCGGCAAGATCATGCGCGAATAACGCACGCGATGACCTCAAACGAATAAAAGACAGGAGCGCTCAACATGCTTCACGGTGACATTTCCAGCAGCAACGACACCGTCGGCGTCGCAGTGGTCAATTACAAGATGCCCCGCCTGCACACCAAGGCCGAGGTGCTCGATAACGCCCGCAAGATCGCCGACATGCTGGTGGGCATGAAGGCCGGCCTGCCCGGCATGGACCTCGTGATCTTCCCGGAATACTCCACGCAAGGCATCATGTACGACTCCAAGGAGATGTACGAGACCGCCTCGGCGGTGCCCGGTGAGGAGACCGCGATCTTCGCCGAGGCCTGCCGCAAGGCCAAAGTGTGGGGCGTGTTCTCGCTGACCGGCGAGCGCCACGAGGAGCATCCGCACAAGGCGCCCTACAACACCCTGATCCTGATGAACGACAAGGGCGAGATCGTGCAGAAGTACCGCAAGATCATGCCATGGGTGCCGATCGAGGGCTGGTATCCCGGCAATTGCACCTATGTCTCCGACGGCCCGAAGGGGATGAAGGTCAGCCTGATCATCTGCGACGACGGCAACTTTCCGGAGATCTGGCGCGACTGCGCCATGAAGGGGGCCGAGCTGATCGTACGCTGCCAGGGCTACATGTATCCGGCCAAGGAGCAGCAGGTCATGATCTCCAAGGCGATGGCATGGGCCAACAACGTCTATGTCGCGGTTGCCAACGCCGCCGGCTTCGACGGCGTCTATTCCTACTTCGGTCACTCCGCGATCATCGGCTTCGATGGCCGTACGCTCGGCGAGTGCGGCGAGGAGGAGTACGGCATCCAATATGCCCAGCTGTCGAAGAATCTGATCCGCGATGCGCGCCGCAACGGCCAGTCGCAGAACCATCTCTACAAGCTGGTCCACCGCGGCTACACCGGCATGATCAATTCCGGCGAGAGCCCGCGCGGCGTCGCGGCGTGCCCCTATGACTTCTACAAGAACTGGATCGCCGATCCGGAAGGGACGCGCGACATGGTCGAGGCGATGACCCGCTCGATGCCGGGAACCGCGGAATGTCCGATCGACGGCATCCCGAACGAGGCGGCGCCCAGCAATTACTGAGCAATTGCGGTCGCCGGAGCGAGCCGCTTCATGCGCGAAATGGGAATTCGGCCCCTTAAACCGTGGCGCGGTTGCAACATCACGGCCGGATTCTGCCCCGGTTGTGGGGCAAACGGACGCATTTCGGTGCCGTCGTAGTTCTACGGAGCCCCCTCATGGCCTAAGTTCCCCGCGGAACTGGCGGGAACGGGGAGCGTGACGTTGAGGGGCGAGGGGCCATCGAGGCGGCAGGGTCGACTGCGCCGGTGCGCTGTCGCGTTGCTCGTCGGCGCATCTGCGCTCTGTCTGGGATTGAGCCTCAGCGCGACGCCGGCCAGCGCGGCCTGCGCGCCAGATCCGGCGACGAGCGGCCAGACTGTCACCTGTAGCGGCACCGACGCCGACGGTTTTCAGGCCGGGGTTGGCGTCGACAGCCTCAATGTCAACGTGCTGTCCGGCGCGACCGTGAACGACAACGGCGCGGTCGCGATCGGCGTCAACGATTCCAATACCGTCACCAACAACGGGACCGTGTCGGCGGGCTCGGGCCTCACCGGCATTGCCGTTGGAAATTCCAACTCCGTGACCAACAACAGCACCATCACGGTGCTCGACAACGGTCTCGGCATCCAGGCGATCGACCACAACGTCATCACCAATGCCGGAACCATCACGACGGGCGACAGCGGTGCCGCGATCTCGGTCGGCAACAGCAACACCGTCACCAACAGCGGCGCATTGTCGATCGGTGCGTCGGGCGTAGGCGTCTTCGCAGCCCAGAACAACACGATCACCAACACCGCGACGGGTACGATCACCGGGGTCGACGGTTCGTCCGGGATCTTCGTGTTCGGCGGCGCGATCGTCACCAACGCCGGCGCGATCACGGTCGGCGATTCCACCGGCTTCTCCGGCGGCATTATGGCGATCACCGCCAACAACACGGTCACCAACACCGCCACCGGCACGATCACGGTCGGGCAGAACGCCGCCGGCATCTTCATGCAGGGCGACTTCCAGACCGCCAGCAATTTCGGCACGATCACGGCTGGCGACCTTGCCGTCGGCATTGCCGTGCAGGGCGATGATTCGAAAGTCACCAACGCCGGCACGATCAACGTGGGCGGCAGCGGATCGGCCGGCATTTCGATGCAGGGCGACAGGGCCACGATCAGCCAGAGCGGCACGATTAATGTCGGCCTGGCCGGTGCGGGCGTTGCCTATAACGGCTCGTCCTCCACGATCACCAATAGCGGACGGATCACGGGCGCGGATGCTGTCGAAGGCATCATCGTGTTCGGTGATTCCAACATTGTCACCAACAGCGGCACGATCACCGTCGGCGCATCAGGCGTCGGTATGGACGTAAGCGCGTTCTCGACAACGAACCAGATCGTCAATACCGGCACCATCACCGTCGGCGCGGGCGGCACAGGCATCCTGGTGAGTGGAGGCAGCGTCTTCAACTCGGGCACCATCGACGCCAGTGCGTCCGGTGCCATTGCGATCGACCTCTGCGGCTGCGGCTCCAACACGCTCACGCTTGGCCCCGGCAGCGTCATCAAGGGCCAGGTGTTTGCATCGGGAACCGACACGTTCCAGCTTGGCGGCACCGGCAAGGATACGTTCAATCTCGACCAGATCGGGACCGGCCTTCAGTACGACGGCTTCTCGACCTTCAACAAGGTCGACAGCTCGACCTGGACCGTGACCGGCACCGGCAATCAGGATTGGAGCGTGCTCGGCGGCACGCTCATGCTCGCCGGCACCATCAACGGCACCGTGACCGTTGCCACGGGCGGCACCTTTGGCGGCGTCGGCACGGTCGGCACGACCACCGTCAATGGCGGCACGCTGGCGCCGGGAAATCCGACCGGGACGCTCACCGTGTCCGGCGACCTCTCGTTCACCAGCGCGTCGAGCTACATGGTGCAGATCTCGGGCGCCAGCAACGGCCTCGCGGTCGTGACCGGCACGGCGACGCTCGGCGGCGCGACCGTCGTCGTCGTTCCGACCGGCTCGATCGCGAAGCACTACACGATCCTGAATGCGGGGACGTTGCCCGATACCTTCAATCCCGTTGTCGCGGGCCTGTCGTCGAACCTGAAGGCGACGCTGAGCTACGGTCTCAACGATGTCTACCTCGACCTCGCGCTGGGCTATGGCGGCGGCCTCAACGTCAATCAGCAGAACGTCGCCAACGTGCTGACGAACGTGTTCAACAGCACCGGCAGCCTTCCCGTGGCGCTCGCCAATCTCTCGCCGGCCGGCCTGACGCAGGCCTCGGGCGAATCGGCGACGGGATCGCAGCAGACGACGTTCGACGCGATGAACCTGTTCCTTGGCCTGTTGACCGACGTGTTTGGCTCTGGGCGCAGCGGTGCGCCCGGTGCGACGCCCTATGCGGATGAGGCGAGCGCGAATGCCTATGCCGCGACCGGTAAAGGCGCGCGTGACAAGACCACGCGCGATGCCTTCGCTTCGATCTACCGCAAGGCGCCGGCTGCGTCGTTCGAGCAGCGCTGGAACGTCTGGGCGGCTGGCTATGGCGGCTCGCAGACCACTGACGGCAATGCTGCCCTTGGTTCGAACAACACCAGCAGCAGCATTTATGGCACGGCCGTCGGTCTCGACTATCGCTTCTCGCCGTCGACGATCGCGGGCTTTGCGCTGGCCGGCGGCGGCACGGGCTTCAATGTCAACGGGCTCGGCTGGGGCCGCTCCGACCTGTTCCAGGCCGGCGCCTTCGTGCGTCACACGATGGGACCGGCCTATATCACGGCCGCACTGGCCTATGGCTGGCAGGACGTCACGACCAACCGCATCGTCACCGCAGCTGGCGTCGATCAGCTGCGTGCGCAGTTCAACGCCAACGCGTTCTCGGGCCGCATCGAGGGCGGTTATCGTTACGCCACACAGTGGATTGGCCTGACCCCCTATGCTGCGGCCCAGGCCACCATGTTCAGCCTGCCGAATTATTCGGAGTTCGCGGTGGTCGGCAACAACACCTTCGCACTCAACTACGCCGCCAAGGACGTGACCAGCACCCGCACCGAGCTCGGCCTGCGCGCGGACAAGTCCTTCGCCGCGGCCGGCGGCCTGATGACCCTGCGTGGCCGAGTCGCCTGGGCGCATGATTACAATCCGGACCGCACTGTCGGTGCGGTGTTCCAGACCCTGCCGGGATCGGCCTTCGTCGTGAACGGCGCGGCTCTGGCGCGCGATTCCGCATTGACCACGGCGTCGGTACAGATGAACTGGATGAACGGCTGGTCCGCGTCGGCGACCTTCGAGGGCGAGTTCTCGAACGTCACCCGCTCCTACGCCGGCAAGGGCGTCGTGCGCTACGCGTGGTAGGCGCCAGATCAGGCGGAACTGTCACCCTCCAGGGGAGGATAAGAAAAACAGTTACTGCTTCTTCTGCGGCGGTTTGCGCGGCGGGCGCGGGGCGGCAGCGGGCGAGGGCGTTCCGCTCATCTTGTTGGCGGCCTCGCTGACGTCGAGCAGCGAGCGACGGATGTCCTCGACGTAAGCAGCCGATTTCTTCTTCATGGTATCGGCGAGCTCGTGCAGTCCCTTGATCTTCTCGAACAGCTCGTCAGCCTTGCCGTCGGCGAAGCCGGGCACCACGCCTTCGATCTTCGTGACCGCCTTGTCGAAGCCTGCGAAGGCGGTGTCGACCTTGGCCATGACGGAGTCGATTTCGCCGCCCTTGCTTCTGAGATCGGCGGTGTGGTTCTCGAACGTGCGCAGGCCGTCCTTGATCGCGGGGGCGTTGCTCACGATCGTGCGGTCGACACTGTGCAGGGTGTCGACGATGGATTCGGCGTCGCTGAGATCGGCGGTCAGCACGGGGACGCCGTCCGTGTCCAGCGGCACCGGCGGCGCGGAGGGTGCGCCGCCGATCAGCGAGATCGCGGCGACGCCGGTGAGGCCCTGGAACTCGATGCCCGCGACCGTGTCCTTGCGGATCGGCGCGGTGTTGTCGAGCATCACCAGCGCGACGATCTTGCGCGGATTGTCCAGCTTGATCGACAGGATCTGGCCGGCGGGAACACCGTCGAAGTTGACCGGCCCGCCGCGGCGCAGTCCGCTGGCGGAGCCGCCCTCGAACACCACGCGCAACTGGCTCCGGCTCTGGGCGGTGCGCCATTTCTGGACGCCGAGCACGCCGCCGAACGCCACGGCGATGACCGCCAGCGTCGCCGTTCCGATGACAAGGTTGCTCGCGCGTGCCATGTGGCTGAGTCTACGGCCAAAGCGGAAAAGTTGGAAGCAGGCCGCAGTGTTAAGTAGGGCGGGTTAGCGAAGCGTAACCCGCCACTGCTTTCTGGATGCAAGAGGGCGGATTACGCTGCGCTAATCCGCCCTACGCGACATCAATGTCCGGCCGCGCGTTTTGCCGCGGCATTGTTCAGCACGATCAGGGCGTCGACGGCGACGCCTGTTCTGGTGTTGATCAGGAACGGGTTGACGTCGATCGAGGCGATCCGGTCGCCGGCATCCGCGATCAAATTGGACAGGCCGACCAGCGCTTTCACCGCGGAGGCCTCGTGCAGGGACGGCTTGCCGCGATAGCCGCGCATCTTGATGCCGGCCTTGGTGCGGCCGATCAGGAGCCGCGCCTCGGCCTCGTCCAGCGGCGCGCCGGCGAGCGCGACGTCCTTCATCAGCTCGATGTCGATGCCGCCGGTGCCGAACAGCACGACCGGTCCCATCTCGGCATCGAGCGAGGCGCCGACCACGAGCTCGAGATCGGCCTTGACCTGCTGCGCGATCAGGATGCCGTCGAGCTTCGGCTTCCCCTTCAGCTTGCTCACCCGCGCGGTGATGTCGGTGAATGCCTTCTTCACCTCCGCCGCGCTGGCGAGGTTCAGCACCACGCCGCCGATGTCGGATTTGTGCAGGATCTCGGCGCTGACGACCTTGGCCACAACCGGAAAGCCGATCTGCTTGGCGATCTTCACGGCCTCGGCCGCCGTCTGCGCGATTGCCTCCTTGGAGATCGGGATGCCGTAGGCCTTCAGCAGCTTCTTCGAGGCGACCTCGTCGAGTGCGGCGCCGCTCGCCGATTTCAGCGCCTTCTCCAGCACCGCGCGCGCGGCAGGCTTTGAGCTCGAGGCGATGTCGGGCACTTCCTTGCGCAGCTTCGCATAGTCGAGCAGCGACTTGATCGCGGTCACCGCGCGGTCCATGCCCTGCATGACCGCGAGATGCGGCAGCGATTTGCGCAAGTCCTTGGTGAATTCGGTGAAGCCGATCGACATCGCGCTGATGTAGATCACGGGTTTCGAGGCCTGGCTCGCCATCTCGTTGACGATGCGCAGATTGCGCTCGCGCAATTCGTGCGGTGTCTTGGGCAGCTCGGCATCGACGATGACGATGTCGATATCGGGGTCGTCGATCATCAGCTTGATCGACTTCATGTAGACGGAGGGGTCAACCACCGCGGCAAAGCCGGCGTCGAGCGGATTGCCGACGATCGAGCCCGGCCCGAGCATCTTTGCCAGCTCAGAGCCGACATGCGGGCTCAGCGGTGCAAAGTTCAAGCCTTCGGCATAGAAAGCATCGAGCAGCATGCCACGCTTGCCGCCGGACAGCGTGACCGCGGCGAGCCGGTCGCCCTTGGGCACGGCAGAGTGAACGAAGCATTCGGTGGTCTCGATCAGCTCGTCGAGCCCGCCGACCCGGATCACGCCTTCGCGGGTTGCGATCGCGTCGAAGGTCTCGATCGAGCCTGCAAGTGCACCGGTATGCGCCATCGCCGCGGCGCGGCCGCCTTCGGATGCGCCGAGCTTGAGTGCGATCACCGGCTTGCTCGCGGCGCGTGCCGCCTTGCACGCATCGCGAAAGGCCTTGGTGTTGCGCACGCCTTCCAGATAGACCACGATCACCTTGACGCTCGGATCCTCGGCGAAATAGCGCATCAGGTCCGGCGTCTCGAGCCCGGCTTCGTTGCCGGTCGTCACCATGTAACCGACCCCGACGCCGCGATCCTCCAGCGCCTGGCGGATCGCCATGACAATGGCGCCGGATTGCCCGGCGATCGCCACCGCACCCTGTTCCATGGTGACGTTGCGGTCGTCGATATTGGTGAAGAGCTTTTCGCCGGCGCTTAAGTTGCCGAGGCAGTTGGGGCCGGTGACGGCAAGGCCCGTCTCGCGTATCGCGGCTTGTAATTCGGCGGCGAGCTTCTGGCTCTCATCATCCTGCAACTCGCTGAAGCCGGAGGTGACGATGGTGGCCGAGCGCGCGCCGGCGGCAGCGGCGTCGCGGATCACCTGCACGGCGAAGCGCGCCGGCACCAGCACCAGCACATGATCAGGCTTTTCCGGCAGGCTGGCAAAATCCTTGAAGCAGGGGACGCCCCAGATGGTCTCGCGCTTGGCGTTGACCGGATAGAGCCCGCCCTCGTAGCCGTACTTGACCAGATTGTTCCAGATGCGTTCGGCATAGTTGCCGGGCTTGTCAGTCGCCCCCACCAGCACGATGTTGTGCGGGTGCAGCATGGCGTGAATGCCTTTGACGATGTCGCTGGCGTCGGGTGCTGGAGACCATGGGCGCGGAGAAACGGACGCAGCAGACACCTGGGCTTCCATGGCGCTTCCTCACTTATTGTTTTTGTTGCAGCGCGCTGTCATGCGCCGGCTTCTGGCGGGACTGATCGTGACTGGCTCCATGCCGCGTGACGGAATGAAGTGGCTTTGCGACAAGGCTAGCATCACCAGACTTTTGGCGAAAGTGCGAACGGCGAGGTGAAGTGCTACGACGTCGTGACGCTCATTCTCGCAATGGACGACGCGCGCTCCAAGCACTTCGCTGATCTCCTGCTTGTTCAGTAGCGCAGCAGGCTCAGCTTGTAGGCGTAGTGATAGGCCAATTGCTTCGCGAGATAGGGAGCGATGGCGCGCCTGATCTGCATCTGCGTCGGGTCGAAGCCGAGACAGCGGCGCCGCAGGATGCCCATCTCCCTGACGCCGACTGCGTAGGTCGAAGCCGTCTTCTGTGCATCGTGGATTCGGAAGCAGGCGAGAAATCGCGGCAGCCGCACGAGCTTGAATTCCGCAGCCTGCGCCCGCAGGATGAAGTCCCAGTCCATCGCGTAGTGGAAGTTCTCGTCGATCGGCCCGATCCGGTCCCACACGCGCTTGCGCCAGAACATCGTCTCCTGCGGAATGTAATCGGCATATTGCAGCGCCTTGCCGTCATGGGGTGGCAGCACGGCGCGGCCGACCTCGAGCCCCTCGCGATCGACAAAGACGCGATGGCCGTAGACGACGTCGACATCGGGGTGCGACATGAAATAGTTGGCGACATAGGCGAGTGTTCCGGGCAGCAGCATGTCGTCGCTGTTGAGATAAGCCATGATCTCGCAATCGGCACCGGCGAAGCCGAGATTGATGGCGTTCGACTGCCCCGTGTCCGGCTCGCTCTTCCAGCTGATGCCGTCGCCAAGGGTCTTCAGGAGATCGATCGTGCCGTCGATCGAGGCGCCGTCCTGCACATGATAATACAGGCTCGGATAGTTCTGGCTCACGATGCTCTCGATCGCGGCGCCGAGATATTGCGCATGGTTGTAGCTTGGCGTGACCATCGCGATCCGCGGCGCACGCGCCGGGATCGCAGGCGCAGGCGGGAAAGCGGTCAGGTTGAGCAGGCGCGGCGGATATTGCTCGAAGGTCCACATCGGCGGGCGTCGCCAGAGGCTCCGAAGCGAGGACCGTCTTTGCCCGGCGGCAATGAGATCCTGGTTCCTTTCCAGGAGTGCGATGCGGTTCTCGAGCTGTTCGAGACGCTGCCTGAACTCGTCGGCCATTACCGTTTGTCCTGAAAATTGCAGCGTCAAATCAATCGGCCTTTCTTACAGGGCGACGGGCGAGGACGCCAGTTCAGTGGCCCCATCAAACGCGATTGCCGGGCGTGGCAGGTGCCATCTGCGAGGCTTCAACCGGTCCCGAACGGGCCGATTGCGAACCGCTATTCATCGGCTTTGATCAAGGTGGCATGCAGGGTGTAGCGTTCGGGGCCCGAGGTGACGGCGTCGAACGGCCAGCAGGTCGCGAGCACGAGCTCGAAGTCCTGCGTTGCGGGATCGATGCCCGATGCATCGAAACGAACGACCGCGGAAGAATCCGTGCGATAGCGGAAGTGTTTGCCGTCACTGCGTGTGACATCGATTACGTCACCAATGGCAACATTCCGCAGGAAACGGAAATGTGTGTCGCGATGTGCAGCATATACCGCAATGCCGCGCTCGCCGGCATCAACCGTTTGGTGGATATGGCCGGGTCCGAAGGCAAGTGCCTGACCGCTGGTGCCTTCCAGCACGATGGCGCTGGCGCCGATCCGCTTCACCTCGATCCGTGCGACCGGCCAGGTGTCGGCCCAAGACCATGGCTTGACCATCGTGCCGGTCGCAACGCTCCTGTCGAACGCGCGCTCCAGCAGCACCTGTGCGAGCCATGCCTTGGCGTGGATGTACGCGCCGTCGCCGAACAGGATGGTGCCGATCAGCGCGAGCGCCAGGGGAGAGATGAAGCGGGGCATTGTATCCACAATCGTCATTGCGAGCGAAGCGAAGCAATCCAGATTCTTTCCCCGGAGGCAGTCTGGATTGCTTCGCTGCGCTCGCAATGACGGAAGAAGAAAAAGGCGCGCGCGGCCGTTGGTGTGGGACGGGCGACCGCGCGCGCTAACAGAGGAGTTCGGGGGGCTCCTCTCTCAAGCAGCGTCAGTGAGCAAGGACTGACGCCGGTTGAACACGAACAGGATCAGGGCGAGCACGATCAGGACGAGGCCAGCGATCATCTTCAGCTCGGCCGAGGTTGCAGTCTTGGGCAGGCGAACGGCATCGGGGGCGGCAGGTGTCGGCCGTCGCACTGCCGGCTGGTTGCGCGCGTCGGCATGACGTTCGCGGAGTTGCGCCGGCACCTGCGGCCGTTCGCCAAAGACCTTCGCGAAATCCCAGCCGGCCGGCAGGTTGAGCGGCAGCTCGCTGAGCTTGAGCGGCTCGCCCTCGGGGCGGCTCGGCGTCTTGTCAACCGCGACGAGGCTGGTCAGCCGCGTGACGATCTGATGGTCGAGCGCCAGTGCCAGGATCGCTTTGTCGGATGCGTCGGGTGTCATCTCGCGCAGGGTGCGGGCGACCTCTGCGTCGCCGATCTTGCGCTGTGCCCAGAGTTTTGACAGGCCCTTGCCTTCGGCGGCGTTTTGTAGCGGCAGCGTCACCGACCACGGGCGATCGCCGACGCGTCCCTTGATCTCGAGCGAACCCGCGAGCTTGTCGAGCTTTGCCGCCAGCACCAGCGGCTCGTCGCGATAGATGTCGGGAACGATCGCCGGCGTGACGTCGGCCTTCGCGTCAGAGAACTTCGCACTGAGGCCGGTCACTGCCGGGTTCTCCAGTTTGGCGAACAGGCCGCGCATGCGCTCCTCGACCTGCTCGACGGAGCCGATATGGGTGAAGGCACCGCGGCCGAGTTCGGCGGCGCGCGTCATCAGATAGGTGTTGGGCGCGGATCCGATGCCGACCATGAAGACGCGCGAGCGCCCCCGCATCGCCGTGATCGTTTCGAACAATTGCTGCTCGTTGCCGATCGCACCGTCGGTCAGGAATACCACCTGGCGGACCATGCCGGTGTCGCCGAGCTTGTCCGTCAGCGCCGCCCGCATCGCCGGCACCATCTCGGTGCCGCCGCGCGCCTGCAACGCGTCGACGAACGAGGTTGCGTCCCTGACATGCGCTGCATCAGCCTGTACGGCGGTCGGGAACAACACATCCATGGTGTCGTCGAACCGGATCACGTTGAAGCGGTCGTTCGGCTGAAGGCGCCCAAGGGCGTAAAGCAGGCTGGCCTTGGCCTGCACGATCGACGTGCCGCCCATCGAGCCGGAATTGTCGATCACGAACACGACCTCGCGCGGCAGCGGCTTTTGCGTCGCCTGCTCGGCGCTGGGCGGGGTGACGAAGGCGAGCAGATAATCGGCATCGCCGACACGCTCACGGAACAGGCCGACCGACGGCGCCTTCTCCGCGGCGGGCTTCCAGGTCAGCTCGAAATCGCGGTCGGCGGGTACAGTGCCCTCAGCGAGCGTGACGATCCGCGTCGCATTGTCCGGGCTCTCGACCTTGACGTTATGGTGGTGGCTCTTGACCTCGCCGAGCGCGAAGCCGGCTTTCAAACGCACCGTGATGCTGGTCGGATTGACCGGCGCGTTCTTCGCGGGATCCAGCACCGGCGGCGAGATGCGGTCGCGGTCAGGCACCGGATCCGAATTCGTCGCGCCCCAGCCCGAGCCGTCGTTGCGGAAGTCGACGCTCTGTACGATCGGCGCCGGATTGTAGCGCGGTCCGACCACGAGCGGCAGGCGCAGCGAATATTCATTGCCGGATTGATGCACCGGCTCCTGGTATTCGATCTGCACCAGCACGGTTTCGCCTGGGCCGATATTGGCGACCGAGTTGGTGAAGATGTTCGGCCGCTCCTGTTCGGTGAGCGCGGCCTTCTGGCCGGTACGGCGCGCCTGCTCGTAGACCAGGCGGGCCTGCTGCCGCTCCTTGATGTCGCCGACGATGACGCGGTCGCCGACCACCATCTTCAGCGTATCGACGGCGCCGCCGGTGGGAAGCGGATAGACATAGGTCGCCTCGACCCAGTCCTTGGTCGGATTGCGGAAGATCTGGGTGACGCGGGCGCGCAGCGTCGGACCGGATACCGTGATGTCGACGTCGATGCCGAGGCGGATCGCTTCGGCATAAGCGCCGTCCTCCTTCAGCAGAAGGGTGCCGGATCTGGCATCGCCGGGCTGGAGCAGGCTGGCCTGCTCCGCCGTCGCCGACCATCCCGGCTCAAAACTCACCAGCAGGGCCACGAAGGCGACCAGCATCACTGCGATGCCCTGCACCAGAAGAAATAGTCCGATCGTGATCAGCCGCCCCAGCATGGGGTGTTCGTCACTGTCGGCCGTGTCGTAGGTATCCATTTCGCCTGCTCCCGAAGGATGTTTGCTGGCTCGGAGCATCCGTCGGGAGGGCCTGAATTCGCGAGCAGAATGATCGGCAATGTTCCGCCGCAGCCGGCCCCGGCAGCCGCGGCCGGAACGGCCAAGTGCGGTTTTGTGCTGGTTTGTCCGCCCTGCTAGACTGGCTCTCGCAAGGCAGGGTTGACGATGCAGATGCAGGATAAAATCACCGATAGACAGCTTTCGGACGAGCAGAGCCGCGAGATCGCGGAGACCATCCGCGAGGAGCTCGCCAGGCGACGGATTTCCCGGCAGGCGCTGGCCGAGCAGGCCAAGCTCAGCCTGTCCACGCTGGAGAAGGTGCTCGGCGGCCGGCGGCCGTTCACGCTGGCAACGACCGTGCGGCTGGAGCAGGCCCTCGGCGTATCCTTGCGCAAAAGCGTCATCGTGGTGGCGCCCCCGGCCGCAAACGATGTCGCGCCCGACAGCCTCGGCTCTTATGCGCATCGCGCGGTGACCTGGCTCGAGGACGTCTACATCACGCTGCGGCCATCCTTCGGCGACAAGGATGCGATCTTCGCCTATCGCACCGAGATCGTCTGGGAGCCGAAGGTGTCTTCACTGGTGTTCCGCGAGGGCGAGCGGACCGATGCCGCCTATGAGCACACCGGCGAGGTGGCGGTGCCGCATCAGTCCGGCTTCATCTACCTCGTCATCATCAAGCACGGCCAGCATCGCGTGATCACGGTGTCGCGGCCGACGGTTGCCGGCGAGATGTACGGCATCATCTCGACGCTCCGCGCCGGCCCCGGCTCGCAATTGACGCCGATCGCGGCGCCGATCGCCTATGTGCCGCTCCGCAATGTCCCGAAGCCGTCGCTGGGACGGGTCGGTCCCGACGATCCCAACCACGCGTTGTATGCAAGGCATCTGCGCCGCACGGTGGAGGAATCGTTCGCATTGTTTCTGTCGGTATAGTCTGTGAGAAAAGTCCGAAAATGGCGTCGCATGCGTCTATAAGGAGGCATGCAGGACGTGCCCGCGTCATACGGTGGTGAATCCCCGCTTTTCTCCGTCATCATCCCGCTCGAGTTTCATCGCGGGCAGTGGGAGCTGTCGTGGCTCGGCTGGACATCGCAGACAGCGGACGCATCTCTTTACGAACTCATCCTGGTTGTGCCGCCCGACTTCACGGCGCACGACAAGCTGAGCGCCCTCGCCGGCGACAGTGCGCGTCTCGAATTCACCAACTCGGATCACGACATCGGGCTCTGCGCCTTCGGCGCGGCCAAGGCCCGCGGCAAATACCTCTTCTTCACGGAGTCGCATTGCTGGCCCGAGCCCGACGTGATCGATGTCTGCATCCGCGCGATCGACGCTCATCCCGACTGGGCCGGGTTCTCCTGCCGGTCGGTGCCGATCTGCCATAACCGGCTGTCGGTGGCGGAGGCCGCCATGTACCAGGCCGATATCGAGTTCGGCATGAAGCAGCATCCCTGGCGCAAGGTGCTGGACCAGTGCTTCGTGACGCGGCGCGACGTCTATCGGGAATGCGGCGGGCTGCGCGAGGAGTTCGGTCATTTCGCCGAATGGGTGCTCGCCGCCGCGTATCACGCGAGGGGCCATAAGATCGGCTATCTCGAGGAGGCGCGCTTCCATCACTACTATGTCGGCGAAATCGGCGAGCTGAAGAAATTCACGCTCGATTTCGTGCAGGGCGAGATCCGCTATCTCAGCGAGGCGCGTAGCGATCCCGGCAGCGATCTGCTCGACATTCCGATCGAATGGAACAGCCGCGGCGATTTCAACGTGGCGCTCGCGCGCAGCGCCCTGGTCGCACGGATGCGATCCGCGCACGTGAATCGCGAGAGCCTGGATGGCCTCTGGCGCTGGGGACCGATCGCGCTGACGGGCGGCCGCTCTGCGTGCAGTTCAGCGCGCGTTGCCGCGGCCTATGCGCGTTGTGTGCTGACCATGCTCACGATGGTCGGCTCGCGCGACGGCATTGCACGTTGGCTGAAGCGCTATATCGCCTCGCTGATCCACTTTCAGCGCCTCGATTGCATTCACGGCAGCGGCGAGGCCGCCGGCGCGAAACTGCCCCGCCTTGGAGATCGGGTGGTGGCGCAGGCGGGGTTCCACGCGCCTGAAGTCTGGCAGCACCGCAGCTTTCGCTGGAGTGAGCCGGAAGCCGCGTTGCGGATCAAGGTGCCGAAGGGGCGCAACATGATCCGCATTGCATCGCCGGAGATTCGCGGACCCCTGGATCGAATCGGGGTGCGGTTCTATCTCGACGGCGTACGCCTCTCCAATGCAGCGATCGCCATCGACGCCGACGCCTTCGTCCTGCAATTCGATCAGCCGTCATCCGGCACGGCGATACTGGCATGGACATGCTCGCGCTTTGCGGCGCGAGGTGACGAGCGCCGGCTTGGTCTGCCGGTGGCAGGGATCAGCATCGGGGCGGACGAAGGCGCGAACGACGCGCCATCGCCCGCCGCCATGATGCAGGGCTAGCCGCCCGTTTCGGCGCTGATGATGTCGCCGAACAGCTCCCACTGGCCCTTCTTGAACCGCCACATCTTGAGCTGCTCGATCGGCGCGAAGTCGGTGGAAGAGGTATTGATCTTGATCCCCGGGATCAGCGTGTCGGGGACGAAGTCCTTCAGGCTGGCGGCCTGCTTCATCACGTTCTCGCGGGTCAGGTTGTCGCCCGACTGCTTCAGCACCTGCACCATCGTCTGCGCCGCGGCATAGGCGTACACCAGATTGGCGTCCGAAATGTTGGCGCCGGGCATGTACTTGTCGATGAAGGTCATGAACTTCTTCATGCCCTCGTCGTCCTTCCACTGCGGGTCCGACGCATCCTTCAGATAGCCCGCCGACAGCACGCCTTCGGAGGCCTCGAGGCCGGCCGGCTTCATCACCGCGCCGATGGACACCGACACGTCGGTCATCAGGTGCATCGGCTTCCACTCCAGCTCCGCGATCTTCTTGATCGCCTGCGCGGCGAACTTCGGGGTCGCGATGTTCACGAAGACATCGGCGCCGGTGCCCTTGAGCTTGACGATATGGGCATCGATCGACGGCTCCGACGTCTCGTAGCTCTCTTCGGCCACGATCAGCTTCGCTGCCTTGTCACCGAACACGTCCTTGATGCCGGCGAGGTAGTCCTTGCCGAAGTCGTCGTTGGCATAGAAGATCGCAACCTTCGCGTCCGGCTTCTCCTTCAGAATATACTTTGCGAAGATCTGTGCCTCGACCCGGTAGCTGGGCTGGAAGCCCATGGTCCAGGGAAAGTTCTTCGGGTCGTTCCACTTGCTGGCGCCGGTGGCGAGGAAGAGCTGCGGCACCTTCTTGGCGTTGTGATATTTCTGCACGGCGGTCTGGGTCGGTGTGCCCAGCGCGTTGAACACCAGGAAGACCTCGTCGCTCTCGATCAGCTTGCGGACCTGCTCCACCGTCTTCGGCGGCGAGTAGCCGTCGTCATACGAAATCCAGTTGATCTTGCGGCCGTTGATGCCGCCCTGGTCGTTGATCATCTTGAAATAGGCTTCCTCGGTCTTGCCGATGATGCCGTAGGCGGAAGCGGGACCCGAATAGGCCTCGACATTGCCGATCTTGATCTCGGTGTCGGTGACGCCGGTGTCGTACGCCTTCTGCGCATACGCGGATGGGGTCGCAAGCAGTGTCAGCGCCGTTGCTGCGGCAAGCAGGGAGAGTTTCTTGTTCATGAAAATTCCTTGGGGTTCTTTTGGTTTTGGGCAGGCACGTCGAAAAACAAAAGCGCCCGCGAGAGGGGCGCTTTGATCAGGCGTTGGCGACTTTCTTGTCGACTTCAGAGGCCACCGAGAATTCCTTGCGCAAGGTCGGCTTGTGGATCTTGCCGGTGGCGTTGCGCGGCAGCGCATCGACGAAGCGGATCTGGCGAGGGCATTTGAAGCGCGCCAGGTTCGCCGCGCAGTGCGCAAAGACATCCGCCTCGGTCAGTCGCTGTCCGGGCTTGGCCGCGACGATGGCGAGTCCCACTTCGCCCCATTGCGGATCGGGAATGCCGATCACGGCGGCTTCCGCGATGGCGGTGAGCTGGTGCAGGACGTTCTCGACCTCCGCCGGATAGACGTTCTCGCCGCCCGAGATGTACATGTCCTTCCAGCGGTCGACGATGTAGTAGAAGCCCTCCTCGTCGACGCGGGTCGCATCGCCGGTGTGCAGCCAGCCGTCGGTGAAGGAATTCTTGTTTGCCTCCGGCCTGTTCCAGTAGCCGGGCGTGATGTTCGGCCCCTTGACCCAGAGCTCACCGAGCTCGCCGACATCGGCGTCGCTGCCATCGGGGCGCACGATGCGGACTTCCGTGTGCAGCACCGGCTTGCCGGCCGAGCCCGCCTTGCGCGCCGCATCCTCGCGGTCGAGCACCAGCACGGCCGGCGAGGTCTCGGTCATGCCGTAGCCCTGCTGGAGCGCGACGCCGCGCGCCTCCCACACTTTCAGTAGCGGCACCGGCATCGGTGCGCCGCCGACACCGCCGACGATCAGCCGGCCGAGGTCGGTCGTCGCGAAGGCCGGGTGCTGCGCCATGAACTGGTAGATCGCGGGCACGCCGAAGAACACGTTGATGCCCTGCGCGGGATCGTTGATCAGGCCGAGCGCCGTGCCGGGATCGAAGGCGCGCATGATCATCACGGTGCCGCCGGCATGCAGCACCGGATTGGTGTAGCAATTGAGACCGCCGGTGTGGAACAGCGGCAGCACGGTGAGCAGCACCGAGGACGGTCCGATGCAGGCGGGGCCGCCGAGATTGACGCAATTCCAGAAGGTCATGCCATGGGTGATGGTCGCGCCCTTCGGATGACCCGTGGTGCCCGACGTGTACATGATGGTCGAGACGTCATCGAGCGTGACCTCTTCGGCGCGGTCGAGCGGCTTGGCTGCCGCGATGCCGGCCTCATAGGCGCCGCCGGGCCCGAGCAGCAGGCTGGTCCCGATGTTGCAGAGCTTTGCGACGCTCAGCGCGGTCTCGGCGAGATCGGTGTCGTGGATCATCACCTTCGGCGCGCAGTCGCCGGTGATGAACTGGAGCTCGGGAACGGTGAGGCGGGTGTTCAGCGGCACGAAGATGGCGCCCAGCCGCCCGCAGGCGAATTGCACCTCCAGCGTATCGGTGGTGTTCAGCGCCAGCACCGCGACGCGGTCGCCGCGCGAGACTTTCAGCGTGTCGCGGAGAAATCCGGCGAGGCGTGCGACGCGGCCATCGAGCTGCGCATAGGTGAAGCGGCGCTCGCTCGCGAGGTCGATCACCGCGACCTTATCAGGCGTGCGGCGGCCGTGATGGACGATCCAGTCGTAATAACGAACGGCCAAAAATTCCTCCCTCGGCGGTCTTGTGTCGCCTCTCGTCCCTATCGGGTGCACCATGCCCGGCGTGGCCCTGGGGCCAGCCGGAGTTTGTGCGCCACGTCTTTTTTTGCTCCGGAGTTGGCCTGCGAGGGGTGAAAATCGTCTTGCGTTGAGTTGCTAGGTTATGGCCTGCCGTGGACCGGATCCCCCGCCAGCCACTCTGCGCAAGTGAACCGCAGATGTTCCGGCCATGGTGGAGAGGACGAATCCGCCAACAAGGCGAGAGTGCGATGAAGAGCCCATTCTATACCGCCGAGCATGACGCCTTCCGCGAGGTGATGCGCCGCTTCGTCGACAAGGAGATCGCGCCGTTCGCCCATGAATGGGACGAGGCTGGCGAATTTCCCCGCGCGCTCTATCGCAAGGCAGCCGAGATTGGCCTGTTGGGGCTCGGATTCCCCGAGGAATATGGCGGGATCGCCGCCGACCAGTTCATGAAGATCGTCGCGAGCCAGGAGTTGGCGCGGGCCGGCGCCGGCGGCGTCAGCGCCAGCCTGATGAGCCACACCATCGGCTCGCCGCCGATCGCGCGGGCGGCGCGCCCGGAGGTCAGGGCGCGGGTGCTGCCGCAGGTACTGGCGGGCGAGAAGATCTCCGCGCTGGCGATCACCGAGCCGGGCGGCGGCTCGGATGTCGCGAACCTCCGCACCAAGGCGCGGCGCGATGGCGATCACTACGTCGTGAGCGGCGAGAAGACCTTCATCACCTCCGGCGTGCGCGCCGATTATCTGACCGTTGCGGTGCGCACGGGCGGCGAGGGCGCCGGCGGCGTCAGCCTGCTCCTGATCGAGGGCGATACGCCCGGCCTGTCGCGGACGAAGCTGAAGAAGATGGGCTGGTGGGCGTCCGACACCGCGACGCTGCATTTCGACGAGTGTCGGGTGCCGGCCGAAAACCTGATCGGCGAGGAAGGCCAGGGCTTCAAGATCATCATGCGGAACTTCAACAGCGAGCGCATGGGCATGGCGGCGGGCTGCACCGCGTTCGCGCGGGTCTGCCTCGACGAGGCGATCGCCTACGCCAGGGAACGCAAGACCTTCGGCAAGCCGCTCGCCCAGCACCAGGTGATCCGCCACAAGATCGTCGACATGGCCCAGAAGGTCGCGGCCTCGCAGGCGATGCTGGAGATGCTGGCGTGGCGACTCGAGCAGGGCGAGAGCCCGGTCGCCGAAATCTGCATGATGAAGAACCAGGCGACGCAGACCATGGCCTTCTGCGCCTCGGAGGCCGTGCAGATCTTCGGCGGCGCCGGCTTCATGCGCGGCATCAAGGCCGAGCGCATCTACCGCGAGGTCAAGGTCAACGCCATCGGCGGCGGCACCGAGGAGATCATGAAGGATCTGGCCAGCCGGCAGATGGGATTGTGACTTTCACCGTCATTCCTGGGCGACGCGAAGCGTCGAACCCGGAATCTCGATCTTGTAGGACTCATCTCTGGATTCCGGGTTCGCGCTTTGCGCGCCCCGGAATGACGAAGGGGAAATAATGCTGTTCACCGCCGACCACGACGACATCCGCCGATCCCTGCAAAAGTTCATCGCGGGCGAGATCAATCCCCATGTCGACGAGTGGGAAAAGGCCGACATCTTCCCGGCGCATGAGCTGTTCAAGAAGATGGGCAGCCTCGGCTTTCTCGGCCTCAACAAGCCGGTCGAGTTCGGCGGCTCGGGCCTCGACTACTCCTACGCGCTGATGATGGCGGAGGAGTTGGGCGCCATCACCTGCGGCGGCGTGCCGATGGCGATCGGGGTGCAGACCGACATGGCGACGCCGGCGTTGGCCCGGTTTGGCTCCGACGAGGTGCGGCGTGAGTTTCTGGTGCCCTCGATTTCGGGCGATTACGTCGCCTGCATCGGCGTCTCCGAGCCCGGCGCGGGCTCCGATGTCGCCTCGATCAAGACCAATGCGCGCTCGGACGGCGACGACTACGTCATCAATGGCGGCAAGATGTGGATCACCAACGGCACCCAGGCCGACTGGATCTGCCTGCTCGCCAACACCGGCGATGGGCCCGTTCACCGCAACAAGTCGCTGATCTGCGTGCCCATGAAGAGCAACGGCGTCACGGTGGCGCGCAAACTCGACAAGATGGGCATGCGCTCGTCGGACACCGCGCAGATCTTCTTCGACAATGTCCGCGTGCCCAAGCGCAACCGGATCGGCGAGGAGGGCAAGGGCTTTACCTACCAGATGATCCAGTTCCAGGAGGAGCGGCTCTGGGGCGCGGCCGCCTGCCTGAAAGCGCATGAATACATCATCAACGAGACCATCGCGTACACGCGCAACCGCAAGGCCTTCGGGAAGTCGATCCTCGACAACCAGGTCGTCCACTTCAAGCTCGCGGAGATGCAGACCGAGGTCGAGCTGCTGCGCGCGCTGATCTATCGCGCCGCCGAGCAGCTGGTCGCCGGCGAGGACGTGACGCGGCTTGCAACCATGGCCAAGCTGAAGGCCGGCCGGCTCGGGCGTGAGCTCACCGACGCCTGCTTGCAATATTGGGGCGGAATGGGCTTTACCAACGAGACGCCGGTCAGCCGTGCCTATCGCGACAGCCGCCTGACCTCGATCGGTGGCGGCGCCGACGAGGTCATGCTGACGGTCCTGTGCAAGATGATGGGCACGCTGCCCGGCAGCAAGGGAAACGCCTGATGATTACGCTTTATCACTGCGACGGCGCACGTTCGTTTCGCCCGCTCTGGATGCTGGAGGAGATGGGGCTCCCCTACGAGTTGAAGATGCTGCCGTTCCCGCCGCGGGTCTTCGCCAAGGACTATCTCGGCATCAATCCGCTGGGCACGATTCCCTTCATGGTCGACGGCGAGACGAAGATGACCGAGTCCTCCGGCATCTGCCACTATCTCGGCGTCAAGCACGGGCCGACGCCGCTGATGGTCGGGCCGGAAGATCCCGCCTATGGCGCGTTCCTGAACTGGATGTATTTCAGCGACGCCACGTTAACCTTTCCGCAAACGCTGGTGCTCCGCTACACCCAGCTCGAGCCGGAGGAGCGCCGCAATCCGCAGGTCGCCACCGATTATGCAAAATGGTTCTTGGGGCGACTGCGCGCCGTCGAGGCAGCGACGGCCAATGCCGAAACATTGTGCGCGGGCCGCTTCACCGCCGCTGACATTGTCATTGGTTACGCGCTCCGCCTTGCCGACAGCATCGGGCTCGCGAAGGACTTTGGGCCAAATGTCGCAGCCTATTGGGCGCGCTTGCAGCAGCGCGACGGTTTCAGGCGCGCGGTCGCTGCGGAGCAGAAGGCTGGCGTCGAGCAGAATGTTGCACCGCGTGTGAGGGCGTAAGCTTTCACTGATTGGGACTACAGTCTCACGACGGTTCCGGGCGAGCCACCTTCGTCCTGGGATGCCAACGTTTTGCGCCTCGTGACAGCGCTATCGCGCCGTGACAGCGCCCAAATTTCCGCTAAGGTGACCTCCGTCCGCAGCGGCCAAAGAGCCGCGCGAGGAGGACCGCCAATGGAAGATAAGGGTCGCGAATCCGACCATCTGATGCTGATCACGCCGGAACGGGTATTCTATGCCGGTTTGCTCGGACGGCCCCGCAAGCGAACCCCGGGCTGCTGCCACGTCTATGTGGCGGTGAAGGGCAGCCTGCATCTGACCATCGACGACGTATTCGCCACTGGCGAGCTGTTCGTGACACTGCCGAACCAGCGGCATTCCATCGCCAGCGACTACCGCACGGCAATCAGCGTCACGCTTGAACCTGAGAGCATGTCGGACGGCGTGATCGAGACGTTGGCCGAGCGGTTGATGGGACCGGACCGGGCCGTGTATGCCCGACAAATCCTCGCTGCCTACGCTCTGCTGCGCCAGCGCCGCTATGGCGACATCACCACCGCTGAATTCGACGAGATGTGTTTTGGCGAGGCGCTGCCGCGCCGCGTCCTCGACCCGCGCGTGACGCGCGCGGTCGCCCGCATCGAGCGCTTCTCCGGCGAGCCGGTGACGGCGGATACATGCGCGGCGGAGGCGGGTCTCTCGGCCTCGCGCTTCCTGCATCTGTTCAAGGAAGAGACCGGCATTTCCTTCCGCTCCTTCCGCGCCTGGAAGCGTGCGCGGCATTTGCTGCACTTCGCCAACCAGGACCTCAACCTCGCCCATCTCGCGCAGGACATCGGCTATCCCGACTCCACGCATTTCAGCCACTCGATCCGCCGCTTCTACGGATTGAAGCCGCGGGCGATCTTCGTCGGCTCGCGCGACCTTGCGATCTATCGCAGTAGCGAAACTGTGCGGCTCGCTGAGGCGAGCTAGCGCTTTTGTAGGGTGGGTTAGCCCTGCAGATGCGCGAAGCGCATCTGCTCGGCGTAACCCACCTCTTCATTCGCCGCCGAGATGGACAGTGGTGGGTTACGCCTTCGGCTAACCCACCCTACGATTCCTCGTTTTTCCCAGCTTCTCCGCGCAAGAAGCCGCATGTCGCGCGTCACATGATCGCAAACGTTGAATGATCAACCTGCGAGACATGAGTGGCATGAGCGACAAGGCCGTCATCACCTGCGCGCTGAACGGCGTGCTCACCGACCCGAAGCAGCACAACGTGCCCGTCACGCCCGAGCAGATGGCGCGCGAGGCCAAGGCTGCGTTCGATGCCGGCGCGTCCATCATGCACATCCATCTGCGCCAGCAGGCGCCGGACAAGGGGCACCTGCCGTCCTGGGACGTCAGCGTCAGCAAGGAAATCCAGCAGGCGATCCGCGAAGCCTGCCCCGGCGTCATCATCAATCACACGTCGGGCGTGTCAGGGCCGAACTACAGCGGTGCGCTCGACTGCATCCGCGAGACCAGGCCCGAGATCGCCGCCTGCAATGCCGGCTCGCTGAATTACCTGAAAGTGAAGGCCGACAATACCTGGGCCTGGCCGCCGATGATGTTCGACAACGCGGTCGAGAAGGTGAAGGACTATCTCGACGTCATGAACGCGGTCGGCACCATCCCCGAGTTCGAATGTTTCGACGTCGGCATCGTCCGCTGCGTCGGCATGTATCATCAGGTGGGCATGTACAAGGGCCCGCTCGAATATAACTTCGTGATGGGCGTGGCCTCCGGCATGCCGTCCGATCCCGAGCTGCTGCCGATCCTGATCAAGCTGAAACGCCCCGAGGCGCAGTTTCAGGTCACGGCGATCGGCCGCGAGGAAATCTGGCCGCTGCATCAGCGTTGCGCCGAGCTCGGCGGTCATCTCCGCACCGGTCTCGAGGACGCCTTCTATCTCGCCGACGGCAAGAAGGTGACGTCGAACGGCCAGCTGATCGAGGCCATCGCCGCCTGCGCCCGCCGCGCCGGCCGCGAGATCGCAAGCCCAGCCGAGGCGCGGAAGATCTTTGGGACGAATCGCTGAACGTCGTTCCGGGGCGCGCGAAGCGCGAACTATGGTGCGCAATTGCGCACCTGAGAACCTCGAGATTCCGGGTTCGATGCTGCGCATCGCCCCGGAATGACGGAGTAAACTGTGTCCATTCTCGAAAACACCATTTCCCCCGGCAGCGCTGCCTACCACGCCAACCGCGACGGCATGCTCGGTCTGATCGACCGCATGCGCGCGTTGGAAGAGCGCACGCGGGCCGCATCGGCCGCGGCAAAGGATCGCTTCCACAAGCGCGGTCAGCTGCTGCCGCGCGAGCGCGTCGCGCTGGTGCTCGATCCCGGAGCGCCTTTCATCGAGCTGTCGACGCTCGCCGGCTACATGTTCGACGTGCCGGATGCGGGCAAGAGCGTGCCCGGCGGCGGCGTCATCGCCGGCATTGGCTTTGTCTCCGGCATCCGCTGCATGGTCAGCGCCAACGACGCCGGCATCGATGCCGGTGCGCTGCAGCCCTACGGCCTCGACAAGACGCTGCGGGTGCAGGAGCTCGCGCTGGAGAACAAGCTGCCTTACGTGCAGCTGGTCGAAAGCGCCGGCGCCAACCTCCTGCGCTATCGCGTCGAGGACTTTGTCCGCGGCGGCAACATCTTTCGCAATCTCGCGCGGCTCTCGGCGGCGGGGCTGCCGGTCGTCACGGTGACGCACGGCTCGTCCACCGCGGGCGGCGCCTACCAGACCGGTCTCTCCGACTACATCGTCATGGTGCGTGGCCGCACGCGCGCCTTCCTTGCGGGACCGCCGCTGCTGAAGGCCGCGACCGGCGAGGTCGCGACCGAGGAGGAGCTCGGGGGCGCCGAGATGCATACCCAGGTCTCCGGTCTCGGCGACTATCTCGCCGAGGACGACCGCGATGCCCTGCGCATTGCGCGCGAGATCATGGCGGCGCTGGAATGGGAGCGGCCGGGCCGGGCGGCTCCGGAGTTCAAGCCGCCGCGCTACGACCAGGACGAGCTGCTTGGCATCATGCCGATGGACCACAAGCGCCCGGTCGATATGAAGCAGGTGATCGCGCGCATCATCGACGATTCCGATTTCACCGAGATGGCGCCGAATTACGGTCCGGCCACCGTGTGCGGCCATGCCCGCATCGAGGGCCAGGCGATCGGCATCATCACCAACAACGGCCCGCTCGATCCCGCTGGCGCCAACAAGGCGACGCATTTCATCCAGGCCTGCTGCCAGACCCGCACGCCGATCCTCTATCTCAACAACACCACCGGCTACATGGTCGGCAAGGCCTATGAAGAAGCCGGCATGATCAAGCACGGCTCGAAGATGATCCAGGCTGTGACCTCGGCGACGGTGCCGCAGATCACCATCTATTGCGGCGCCTCGTTCGGCGCCGGCAATTACGGCATGTGCGGCCGTGGCTTCCATCCGCGCTTCTGCTTCTCCTGGCCCAACGCCAAGACCGCGGTGATGGGCGGCGAGCAGGCCGCCGAGACCATGGCGATCGTGACCGAGGCAGCCGCCGCGCGCCGCGGCAAGCCGGTCGAGAAAGAGAAGCTCGATGCGATGAAGGCGCAGATCATCGGCGTGTTCGACGGCCAGATGGACGTGTTCTCGACCAGCGCGCGCGTGCTCGACGACGGCGTGATCGATCCGCGCGACACCCGCGCGGTGCTGTCGGAGGTGCTCGCGATCTGCCGCGAGGGCGATACGCGCACGCCGCAGCGCATGCAGTTTTCGGTGGCCCGCCCATGAGGAACGGATCAGTGCAGCACCGGCCGTTCTTCAAGGTCCTGGTTGCCAATCGCGGCGAGATCGCACTGCGCGTGATGCGTAGCGCGCGGCAGCTTGGTCTCGGCGTCGTCGCGGTCTATTCGGATGCGGATCGCGATGCGCTCCACGTCAAGCAGGCCGACCAGGCCGTGCGCATCGGCGAAGCCTTGCCGGCGCAGTCCTATCTCAACATCCCAGCGATTATCGCAGCCGCCAGGACGAGCGGCGCCGATGCCGTGCACCCCGGCTATGGCTTCCTCGCCGAGAACGAGGATTTCGCCCAGGCCTGCAAGGACGCCGGCCTCGTCTTCATCGGCCCGTCCCCGCAGGCGATCGAGGCGATGGGCAACAAGGCCGGCGCCAAGGAGATCATGAAGAAGGCCGGCGTTCCCTGCGTCCCCGGCTATCAGGGCGTGGACCAGGGTGACGAAGTCATGCTCGCGGAAGCCAAAAAGATCGGCTTCCCCGTGATGATCAAGGCGGTTGCCGGCGGCGGCGGGCGCGGCATGCGGCTCGTCACCGACGCAGCCTCCTTCGGCGATGCGCTGCGTAGCGCGCGGTCGGAGGCAAAGGCCGCGTTCGGCGATCCCACGGTCATCCTCGAACGCGCCATCCAGAATCCCAGGCATATCGAGATCCAGGTGTTCGGCGACAGCCACGGCAACGCCATCCATCTCGGCGAGCGCGACTGCTCGGTGCAGCGACGGCACCAGAAGCTGATCGAAGAGGCGCCATCGCCGGCCGTGACGCCTGAGCTGCGTGCAAGAATGGGCGAGGTCGCCGTCGCTGCGGTGAAGGCGCTGCGCTACGAGGGCGCCGGCACGCTGGAATTCCTGCTTGATGCGAGCGGCGAGTTCTACTTCATGGAGATGAACACCCGCCTTCAGGTCGAGCATCCCGTGACCGAGGCGATCACCGGGCTCGATCTCGTCGAGCTCCAGCTGCGTGTCGCGCGCGGCGAGCCATTGCCGGTGAAGCAGCAGGAGATCAAATTCTCCGGTCATGCCATCGAGGTGCGGCTCTGCTCGGAAGATGCCGCGCAAGACTTCATGCCGCAGTCCGGCCGCATGGCGCGCTGGCAGGTGCCGGATGGCATCCGCGTCGAGCACGCGCTGCAATCGGGCTCGGAGATCCCGCCCTACTACGATTCCATGATCGCCAAGGTCATCAGCCATGGCGCGAGTCGCGAGGAGGCGAGGGGACGCCTGATCGTCGGCTTGGAGCAGCTCACGGCGTTTGGCGTGACGACCAACCAGGCGTTCCTGATGTCCTGCCTGCGTCACCCCGGATTTGCCGGAGGCGAGGCGACGACGGCGTTCATCGGCGCGCATCGCGACGCGCTGCTGGCGCCCCGAGCGGACGCCGCATTCGACACAGCGCTGGCGGGTCTGCTGCTCTACGTCACAAATCCCAGCGCGCCGTCATGGCAGCGTGGCCGTAGCCTGTCGGCCACGTTTCCCCTGCCTGCGAAAGTTGATATCGCCGGCCACGCGCACGAGCTCGAAGTCACCCGCGAGCGCGATGGCAGCTACACCGTGGCCTCCGACGGCCGTCAGGACAAGTTCGAGATCGATCAGCTCGATCCCGGCGCCATCCGCTTCCGCCACGACGGCGTGATGGACAGCGCAAAATTCCTGCGCGACGGCGACCGGCTCTACCTCCAGCGTCGCGGCATCCCGCTCGCGGTCACCGATCTCACCCTCGCCGCGCCGAAGGCTGCCGCGGCCAATGGCGGCGACGGAAAAGTCCGCGCCGCGATGAACGGTCGCGTCGTTGCCGTTCTCGTCAAGCCGGGCGATCGCGTCACCGCCGGTCAGCCGGTGATGACGCTGGAAGCGATGAAGATGGAGCACATCCACAAGGCCGGCATCGATGGCGTGGTCGCCGCGATCGACGTTGCCGAGGGCGAGCAGGTGACGACCGGCAGGATCGTGGCCGAGATCGGGGCAGGTTAGTGCGGCACGCGTCGCACTCGAGGGTGGGCAAAGGCGCGAAGCGCCGTGCCCACCCTCGTGCGGCAATTGCGTTTGGATTGGTGGGCACGCTTCGCTTTGCCCACCCTACGGCACTGCGCGCGTCGCGTACGGAATTCAAAATAATTTCAAAGGGATACTGGTCTGATCGTGCTTGCGCGTAGAATCCATTGAACATTGTTCATTTTTATGCTACTAATCTTAAACGTCGCTCGATACATGCGGAGGCTTGTATGTTGCGCGCAAATAATCCTGCCCGGGAGACCGGTGCTACACTCCCCTCAGCTTCTCGCCGGCTTTCGTTCCCCGTCCTGCAAGCCCGCGAAAACTACCTGCTCGCCGCGCTCCTCGGCCTGGCGCTGGCGGCGCTGTTCGCGCCCGCGATGCCCGCCTCCGCCTGGCATATCCCGCAATTTGTCGACACCCGCACTTGGCTGGGCGTGCCCAACGCCGGTGACGTACTGAGCAATCTCGCCTTCCTCGCGATGGGCATCTGGGGCTTGGTGAAGCTGCGCGCCAGCCGCGATGCGCCCGCGGGTGCAGGTTGCCTCTTCGTGGGCCTGATCCTCACTTGCATCGGATCGTGCTTCTATCATCTCGCCCCCGACGCGCCGCAGCGGCTCGTGGCCGATCGTCTCGGCATGGCGGTCGCGTTCGCGGGCTTTTTGGGCATCGCGGCCGACGAGCGCATCAGCGCACGCGCCGGTCGGGCGGTGGTGGTGCTGGTGACGGCGGCCGGCCTGCTTGCGGCCTGGGTGGCGTACGAGAACCTCACGCCATGGGTGGTCGTGCAGTTCGGCGGCATGGCGCTCGCTGTCGGACTGGCGCTGACACGGCCCCGGCCCGGTGCGCTTGGCGTGCCGCTGGGCGGCGTGATGTTCTTTTACGTGCTGGCCAAGCTTTTCGAGCTCGGCGACGAGACCATCTTTGAGGCGACAGGGCACATTGTCTCGGGCCATACGCTCAAGCATCTGGCTGCCGCGCTGGCGGCCTGGCCGGTGATCCGGACGTTACGCAAATCGTAGGGTGGTTAGCCCTGCGACTGCGCGAAGCGCACTTCGCTGGCGTACCCCTCTACGGGATCGCGTTGCTTCGTCCCGTGCCGTCGTTGAGCAGGCACGCCACCTGATGCCCGTCACCGGCATCCACCAGCGCCGGCCGCTCCGTCTTGCACCGCTCCATCGCGAACCGGCAGCGGGTGTGAAACGCGCAGCCCGGGGGCGGATTGACCGGGCTCGGCACGTCGCCGTCGACGAGCGGCGCGAGTTTTTTCGCAAACGGGTTCGCAACCGGCACTGAAGCGAGCAGGGCCTGCGTGTAGGGATGCCTGGGGTTTCGGAACAGCTCGTCCTTGTCGGCGATCTCGACGATCCGGCCGAGATACATCACGGCGACGCGGTGGCTGATATGGGCGACCACGGCGAGGTCATGCGCGATGAAGAGATAGGAGAAGCCGTGCTGGCGTTGCAGATCGATCAGCAGGTTGATCACCTGCGCCTGAATCGAGACGTCGAGTGCGGAAACCGGCTCGTCGCAGACGATCAGGCGGGGCTCCAGCGCCAGCGCCCGTGCGATGCAGATGCGCTGGCGCTGGCCGCCCGAAAATTGATGCGGGAAATTGCGCATCTGGTCGGGCCGCAAGCCTACCTGTTCGAACAGTTTTGCGACGCGCGTCTCCAGCGCCTTGCCGGTCGCGAGGCCATGCACGGCCAGCGGCTCGCCGACGATGTCGCCCGCGGTCATGCGCGGATTGAGCGAGGCGAAGGGATCCTGGAACACGATCTGCATCGAACGGCGGTGCGGGCGCAGTGCCGTCTTGGAGAGGTGGGTAATGTCCTCGCCCTCGAGGCGGATCTGGCCCGAGGTGGGTTCGACCAGCCGCAGCACACTGCGCGCCACCGTCGACTTGCCGCAGCCGGATTCGCCGACGAGGCCGAGCGTCTCGCCGATGCCGAGCGCAAACGAGACGCCGTCGACCGCGTGCACGGTGCCGACCTGCCGGCGCAACACGCCGGCGCGCACCGGATAATGCTTCTTGAGGTCGGTGACTTCGAGCAGCGCTTCGGTCATGCCACCTCCGCCACTTCAGCCGCGCGCCAGCATGCGGCGAGATGGCCGCCGCCCCAATCCGTGAGCGGCGGATATTCGGCTTCGCAGCGCTTGATCGCGAGCTTGCAGCGCGGCGCGAACGCGCAACCTTTCGGCAGCCGCACCAGCGAAGGCACGGTGCCGGGGATTTCGTTCAGCCGCTCCTGCGCGGCGACGCCGGATGCCGGCACGGCCGGGATCGAGGCCATCAGCCCGCGCGTATAGGGATGCTTTGGCGACGTGAACAGCGCCTCGACGCTGGCTTCCTCGACCTTCCGTCCGGCGTACATCACGATCACGCGCTGCGCGGTCTGCGCCACGACGCCGAGATCATGGGTGATCAGCACGAGGCCGGTGCCGAGCTCCTTCTGGAGGTCGAGGATCAGCGCCAGGATCTGCGCTTGGATGGTGACGTCGAGCGCGGTGGTCGGCTCGTCCGCGATCAAGAGCGCCGGCCGGCACGCCAGCGCCATCGCGATCATCGCGCGCTGGCGCATGCCGCCGGAGAGCTGATGCGGATATTCCCTTGCACGCCGGGCCGGCTCGGGGATGCGCACCAGCCGCAGCATCTCGACCGCGATGTCATGTGCTTCCCTGGCCGAGATGTGCCGGTGCAGCCGGACGGCTTCGACGATCTGGTCGCCGATCCGCATCACCGGATTGAGCGAGGTCATCGGCTCCTGGAAGATCATCGAGATGCGGTTGCCCCTGACAGCGCGCATCTGCGCTTCATCCAGCGCCAGCAAATCGGTGCCTTCAAGCGAGACCGAGCCGCCGACGATGCGGCCGGGCGGATCGGGCACCAGCCGCATCAGCGACAGGGCGGTGACGCTCTTGCCGCAGCCGGATTCGCCGACGATCGCCAGCGTCTCGCCGCGCTTTACGGTGAAGGAGATATCGTCGACGGCCTTGAACAGGCCGGAGTTCGTGAAGAACACCGTCTTCAGGTTCCTCACGTCGAGCACGAGATCGGATTGTTTTGCCATCAGCCGCGCTGCCGGGGATCGAGGATGTCGCGCAGGGCGTCGCCGAACAGATTGGCGCCGAACACGGCGAGACTGATGGCGATGCCCGGGAAGATCACCAGCCACGGCGCCGTGCGGACATATTCGGCGGCCGACTCCGACAGCATGCGCCCCCAGGACGGATAAGGCTCGGGAATGCCGAGCCCGAGGAAGGAGAGCGAGGCCTCGGTGAGGATGGTCGAGCCGAGCTGGGCCGTCGCGAGCACGATCAGCGGCGCCAGCGTGTTCGGCAGCACGTGGCGGAGCGCGATGCGCACCTCGCTCATGCCGATCGACTTGGCGGCCTCGACGAAGGGTTGCTCGCGCAGCGCCAGCGTGTTGGCGCGGATGACGCGCGACACGGTCGGGATCAGCGGAATGGCGATGGCGATGATGACGTTCGGCAGCGACGGGCCGAGCGCGGCCGTCATGATCAGGGCCAGAACCAGCAGCGGCAAGGCCTGGAGAACGTCGGAGACGCGCTGGAACACGAGGTCGACCCATCCGGAGAGATAGCCGGAGGTCAGGCCGACGATCACGCCGATCGCGCCGCCGAGCGCGGTCGAGCCGATGCCGACCGCGAGCGAGATCCGCGCGCCGTGGATGATCCGGCTGAACACGTCGCGGCCGAAGGAATCGGTGCCCATCCAGTGCGCCCAGCTCGGGCGGGCCAGCGCACGTGCGGCATCGACCGTGAGGGGATCATAGCGCGCGATGAAGTCGGCGAAGATGGCCGTGAGCACGAACACCGTCATGATGACGAGCCCGGCCGCACCCAGCACGTGCCGTTGCGCCAGGAACAGCACGCGCCGCCAGCCGCCGGTCGCATGTGCCCCGGCGCGCCTCAGTTCAACGTCGAAGTCGATCGCAGCCAAGCTGATCTCCTAATCCGTGTATCTGATACGTGGATCGAACACGGCGTAGAGCATGTCGACGATGAAATTCGCGCTCACCACCACGACCGCAATCAGCATCACGAGGTTCTGCACGATCGGATAGTCGCGCCAGCGGATCGCCTCGACCAGGAAGCGGGCGACGCCGGGGATGTTGAACACGGTCTCGGTGACGATCAGGCCGCCGATCAGGAACGCCGCCTCGATGCCGATCACGGTGATGACCGGCAGGATCGCGTTCTTCAGCGCGTGATGATAGTTCACCGCCGCATCCGATGCGCCCTTGGCGCGGGCGGTGCGGATATAGTCCTGCCGCAGCACCTCCAGCATCGAAGAGCGGGTGATGCGCATGGTCAGCGCCGCGCTGCGGAAGCCGACCGCGGCGGCGGGAACGGCGTAGGTCGCGAACGCCTCCAGCCAGGTCTGTGGATTGGGATTGAAGATCGGCATCTGGCCGAACATCGCCACCGAGGCGGTGAGGATGAGCAGGCCGAGCCAGAACGAGGGCAGCGACAATCCGCTGAGGCTGACGACGCGGAGCGCGTAGTCGAGCCGCGTGCCCTGCTTTACCGCACTGATGACGCCTAGGGGAATGCCGATCGAGGCCGAGAACAACAGCGCCAGGCCGGCGAGCCGCGCGGTGATCGGGATCCGCGGCAGGATCTCCTGAAGCGCGGGCTTCTCGGAGACGTAGGAGTAGCCGAAATCGCCGCGCAGGAACCCGCTGATCCAGTGCCAATATTGCACGATCAGCGGCTGGTCGATGCCGAGCTCCTTCTCCAGATTGGCCTTGTCGGCAGGATCGACATAGCCGGCCGCGGCGAACAGGATATCGACGATGTTGCCGGGCACGATGCGCAGCAGGAAGAAGATGACGACCGAGATCCCGAACAGGGTCACGAGCATCAGGAACAGGCGCCGCACCAGATAGGCAAACATGCATCGCCTCCTGTCGAAACCGTCAGCCGCCAGCGCTACTTGTCCATCCAGACGTCCTCGTACCGGTACCCATTATAGGAGCTGTTCGACATCACGGTCACGCCCTTGACGTAAGGCTGCCAGCAGGAGCCGGTGCGCGCGTGGAAGATGATCGGACGGGCGACGTCCTCCTGCAACTTCTTGTCGATGTCCCACACCAGCTTCTTGCGCTTGTTGACGTCGGTCTCCTGCGACTGCACGTCGAACAGCTTCTCGATCTCCTTGTTGCAGTAATTGGTGTAATTGCGCTCGGAACCGCAGGAATAGTTCTCGTAGAACGACTGGTCGGGGTCGTCGACCGCGTTGCCCGTCAGATTGAGCCCGAGCATGTAGTCCTTGCGCGCGACCTTCGGGAACCAGTTCGCGGTTTCGACCACATCGAGTTCGCCGTCGATATAGATGCTCTTGAGCTGGTCGATCAGGATCACCGCGGGATCGCGGTAGACGGGGATGTTGCGGGTCGAGACCTTGACGGCGAGGTGCTTGTCCGGCCCGTAGCCGGCCTTCTGCATCAGCTTTTTCGCTGCCTCGCGGTTGGCGTTCACATCGGGGCCATAGCCCGGGATGGTCTCGAGCATCTCCTTCGGCATGCCCCACAACCCGTTCGGCTGCGGCAGCAACGTGCCGCCGATGTCGCCCTGGCCCTCGAACATGATCGAGATGAACGCCTTGCGGTCCAGCGACAGCGCCATGGCGCGGCGGATGTCGATATTGTCGAACGGCGGTGCCGACGAATTGACGATGATGTTGGTCGCGACGTTGTTCGGCTCGACCACGCAGACTGCATTCGGCGCCTGCGATTTGACGTCTTTGAGCAGCGGAATGCTCACTTCGGTCGGGAAGGCCATGTCGAACTTGCCGGCGACGAAGGCGAGGATCGCTGTCGAGCGGTTCGGAATGATGGTGAACTCGATGCCGTCGAGATAGGGCCGGCCCTTGCGCCAATAGTCGGGATTGCGGGTCAGCTTGATCGATTCATTGGCCTTGAATTCGACGAACTTGAACGGACCGGTGCCGATCGGATGCGTGCGCATGTCGCCGGGCGAGACGTGGCAAGGATAGACCGGCGTGTAGCCGGAGGCGAGCAGCGCCAGCAGCGACGGCTGCGGCCGCTTCAGGTTGAAGGAAACCTCGAGGTCGCCGTTGGTGGAGACGTCGTTGACCTGTTCGTACCAGGTCTTGCGCGGGTTCTGACGGAACTTCTGCTGCGACTTGCCCATCAGCATGTCGAAGGTGCATTTGACGTCCGCCGAGGTAAACGGCTTGCCGTCATGCCATTTCACGCCCTGGCGCAGCTTGAAGGTCAGCGTCTTGTTGTCGTTCACCCAGGCCCAGCTCTCGGCGAGCTCGGGCACGATGTTGTCCATCCTGTTCTGGGCTTCGTCCTGCTTGTAGATGACGAGGTTGTTGAAAACAGGCATGAAGGGAACATTGAGCGAGTAGGTCGCGCCTTCATGGATCGAGGCATTGCCGGGGCTGTCGCGGTGGTACATCCGCAGGATCCCCCCCTGCTTGGGCTCGCCGGCGAGCGTGGTGGTTGAGGCCGTCAGCACAGATAGCGCCGCCATCACGGCGAGCGCCCACACGCTCCGCATGCTCATCCTCCCTGGACAACGGCCTTTTCGGCCTGTTTGTCAGACGATAGCGACGCAAGTTGAGGGAGGCAACCCGCAAGGCCAGTAGCCGTCTCGACAATTCGGATGACGGAAGGCCGCAGGGGTTTCACATTCTCATCATGTGAGAGTGCAGGTGCGAACGCGCTGAGCGGCGCCCCCTCACACGATCCGCGACGTCTTGTTCCCCCAATACCGATCCCGCAGCAGCCGCTTGTAAAGCTTGCCCGTCGGCAGCCGCGGCAGCTCCTTCTCGAAATCGACCGAGCGCGGCACCTTCTGCCGCGACAGCGACTGGCCGCAGAAGGTGATCAGTTCGTCGGCGAGCGCGGGTCCCGGCACCACGCCGGGCATCGGCTGCACCACCGCCTTCACCTCTTCGCCGAGATCGGGATTGGGCACGCCGAACACGGCGGCATCGGCGACCTTCGGATGGGTGATCAGCAGGTTTTCGCATTCCTGCGGATAGATGTTCACCCCGCCGGAGATGATCATGAAGGTCGCGCGGTCGGTGAGATAGAGAAACCGATCCTCGTCGACATAGCCGACGTCGCCCACCGTGCTCATGCTGCCGTCGGCCGAGCGCGCCTCTTTGGTTTTCTCAGGGTCGTTGAAATATTCGAACGGCGATCCCGTCTTGAACCACACCTGGCCGGGCGTGCCGGTCGGGCACGCCTTCATGTTCTCATCGAGAATGTGGAGGTCACCGAGCAGCACCTTGCCGACGGTGCCGCGATGGGCGAGCCATTCCGCGCTGTTGCACGCCGTGAAGCCGAGCCCCTCGGTCGCGCCGTAATATTCGTGGATGATCGGCCCCCACCATTTGATCATGTCGTCCTTGACCAGCGCCGGGCAGGGCGCGGCGGCGTGGATCGCGATCTCCAGCGACGACAGGTCGTAGCGGCTGCGCACCTCCTCCGGCAATTTGAGCAGGCGCGAGAACATCGTCGGTACCAGCTGGGTGTGGGTGATACCCCATTGCTCGACGAGCTGGAGATAGCGCTCGGGATCGAAAGTCTCCATGATGATCACGGTGCCGCCCATGCGGATCGTGAGGTTCACGGCCGCTTGCGGTGCGGAATGATAGAGCGGCGCCGGCGACAGATAGACCATGCCCTCGCGGTAGTGCCAAAGTTTGGTCAGGAAATCGAACAGCGGCAGATTATGCTTTGGCGGTTCCTCCGGCAGCGGCCGCAGGATGCCTTTCGGCCGCCCGGTCGTGCCGGATGAGTAGAGCATGGCGGTGCCCAGCCACTCATCCGCGATCGGTGTTGGCGGCAGGTCCGCGGTCACCTCGGCAAGGCCGACGATGCGGTCGCTCTCTCCAGGGCCGTCGGCGACGATGCAGAGCTTGATATCAGGACAGGCCTTGATCGCCTCGCGCGCGATATCGAGTTTTGCAACAGACGTGATCAGGATTTTCGACTGGCTGTTCACCAGGAGATAGGCGAGCTCGCCCGGCGTCAGGAACGAGTTGATGCAGGTGTAGTACAGCCCGGAGCGCTCGCCCGCGCCGCAGGCTTCGAGATAGCGCGAATTGTTCTCCATGAAGATCGAGAAGTGGTCGAGCCGCTTCAAACCGTGCTTGCGGAACAGATGCGCGAGGCGGTTGCTGCGCGCATCGAGCTCGCGATAGGTGACGGCCTCGCCGGTCGCAGCCATGATGAAGGCCGGCTGGAGCGGGCGTAGACGGGCATGCTGACCTGGATACATCAGTCCTCCGGCTCTGGATTATGCGGCGAGAAACAGGATTTCGCGCAACTGTGCGGGGCCGTCGATCTTGCGCGGATTGCGTGGGATCCAGTTCGTGCGCATCGCAGCTTCCGCGATGGCGTCGAAATTGTCCGGCGAGACCCCCACCTCAGCGAGGCTGCGCGGCATGCCGAGCGAGCGGATGAAGGCATCGAGCACGTCGGCGGCGTTGTGCCCGGGAAAGCCCATCGCGGCGGCGACGATCATCTGGCGCTCGGCATTGGCGCTCGCATTCCAGCGCATCACCGCCGGCAGCATGATGCAGGAGGTGTGGCCGTGCGGCACGTCGAAGGCCGCGCCCAGCACATAGCCAATGCCGTGGCTCGCGCCCATCGGCACGCCGGCGGCGAGCGCGCCCATCGACAGCCAGGTGCCGATCTGCGCATCCATGCGGGCGTCGAGGTCGGCAGGATCGGCCTTCACCCGCGGCAGCGCGTCGGCGAGCATGGCGAGGCCCTTGACCGATTGCGCGTCGGCATAAGGGTGCGTCTCGCGCGAGCAGATCGCCTCGACGCAATGGTCGACGGCGCGGATGCCGGTAGAGAGGAACAACCATTCCGGCGTGTGCACGGTGATGGCGGGATCGAGGATGGTCGCGCGCGGCACCGTGAGCGGATGTCGCAGCATCTGCTTCACATGCGTGCCGCGGTCGGTGACGCCCGCGATCGCGCTGAACTCGCCGCCGGCGATCGTGGTCGGAACGCTGACCTGTCGCACGCTTGGCGCGGTCATCTCGGGTGCGACGCCCTTGTGGACGCGGATGCGCTCGATGCCGTCGATATCGTCGATGCCGTTGGCGAGGCAGAGCTGCACCGCCTTGGCACCGTCGGTGATCGAGCCGCCGCCCACGGTGACGATCAGGTCCGCGCCCGCCTCGCGCGCCGCGTTTGTCGCTGCGATCACCGCCTCGCGCGGCGTGTGCGCCGGCATGGCATCGAACAGGCCGGCGCAGCGGGCGCCGAGTGCTTCCTTGATCTTGGTGATTTCGTCGGTCTGCCGGTTGAGCGTGCCGGAGACCATCAGGAAGGCACGGCGCGTCCCCAGCCGGTCCATCTGCGCAACGACGGCCTCGGCCGCGGGATGGCCGAACACGACCTCTTCGATCGCGCCGTAAACGACACGTCCCTGGTGCACGCCTGTCCTCCCCGGACAATCCGTCTTTGTTCTTGTGGCGCCAATCTAGCCGAGCCCGCCGTGCCCGTCATGTGCGAAGACGCTGGCCGTTTCCTTACCCTCCCCTGGAGGGGGAGGGTCGATCGCGCGAAGCGCGAGCGGGGTGGGGTGATCTCTCAACACGGGCACTGTTGGTCGTGGAGAGACCGTCACCCCACCCCGTCTCACATTTCGCTTGCGCTCCATGTGAGCCGACCCTCCCCCTCCAGGGGAGGGTGGCGCGCGTCGCTCCTTCGTCACCCTCCTTACGTCGCGCTCGTCATCTCTCTCCCTTGTCAACCCGCCATCCGGCCAGGGCATCCGTCCGGGCAATGCGCGTGTATTGGTCTTGAAGATTTCATCATCGCCGCCCATCCTGTGGCGCCCGCGGGGCGACGCGTACCCTGCTTTTTCCGTGGCTTTGATGCGAGGACCTAGGATGACTGGACTGGACGGAAGCGAGCCACTTGTCAAAAAGCACGATTTCGTTCGATCGCGACCTTTCGCAATTGCCGGTCTCCTCGCCGCGGCAATAGCTCTTACCGGTTGCGACAGGCCCGCCTCGCAGGCGGGCGCTCCGCCGCCTGCGCCGGTGACCGTCGCCCAGCCGGTCAAGCGCACCGTCACCGATTGGGACGAGTTCACCGGCCGCTTCGAGGCGGTCGAGGAGGTGCAGGTGCGCCCCCGTGTCGGCGGCTTCGTCAACTCCGTCGAATTCCAGGACGGCGCGATCGTGCGTCAGGGCGACCTGCTCTACGTCATCGACCCGCGCCCGTTCGAGGCAGTCGCCGAGCAGGCCGACGGCCAGTTGTCCGACGCGCGTGCCAAGGTGGAGCTTGCCAAGCGCGAGCTCGACCGTGGCCTGAACCTGGTCCAGACCAGCGCGGTCTCCGAGCAGGCCGTCGACCAGCGCCGCCAGGCCTTGCAGGCTGCGCACGCCGCGGAGACGCAGGCCGCCGGTGCGCTGAAGGCCGCCCGGCTCAACATCGAGTTCACGCATGTGACCGCGCCGCTCACGGGCCGCGTCAGCCGTCATCTCGTCAGCCCCGGCAATCTCGTGCAAGGCAGCGATACCGGCACCTCAACGCTGCTGACCTCGATCGTCGCGCTCGACCCGATCTACGTCTATTTCGATATGGATGAGGCGACCTTCATCAAATACAGCAAGCTGTGGTTCGAAGGCCGCCGCCCGAGCTCGCGCGACACCGCGAACCCGGTGCAGGTGACGCTCGCCGGCGAGACCAAGCCGTCGCATGAGGGCACGATCAACTTCCTCGACAACCGCCTCGATGTCTCCACCGGCACGCTGCGCAGCCGCGCCGTGATCAAGAACACCGATCTCTCGATCCTGCCGGGCCAGTTCGGCCGCGTCCGCCTGATCGGCAGCGCGCCCTACGAGGCGCTGCTGATTCCCGACGTCGCGGTCGCGACCGACCAGTCCCGCAAGATCGTGTTCGTCGTGAAGCCGGACGACACCGTCGAGGCGCGCCCCGTGGTGCTGGGTCCGCTCGACGACGGGCTGCGCGTGATTCGCGAGGGGCTGAAGGCGGAGGACCGCGTCATCGTCAACGGCATCCAGCGCGCCCGCGTCGGCGCCAAGGTCGCCCCGTCTCCCGCACCCGCGCCGGCCGGTGGCAAGCCCGGTGACAAGTCATGAACCTTGGCCGTCTCTCCATCAACCAGCCCATCCTGGCGATGGTGCTGTCGATCGTGCTGCTGATCGTCGGCGCGCTCGCCTATACGACGCTGCCCGTCTCCGAATATCCGCAAGTGGTGCCGCCGACCGTCGTGGTCACCACGCAATATCCCGGCGCCTCCGCGCAAACCGTGTCCGACACGGTCGCAGCTCCCATCGAGCAGGAGATCAACGGCGTCGAGGACATGCTGTATCTCTACAGTCAGGCGACCTCGAACGGCCAGCTCACCATCACCGTCACCTTCAAGCTCGGCACCGATCTCGACAAGGCCCAGGTGCTGGTGCAGAACCGCGTCGCGATCGCGCAGCCGCGTCTGCCTGAAGAGGTTCAGCGCAACGGCGTCACCACACGCAAGAACTCGCCCGACATCCTGATGGTCGTGTTCATGCTGTCGCCCGACGACACCTTCGACCAGCTCTACATCTCCAACTACGCGTTGCTCCAGGTCCGCGACCAGCTGCTCCGGATCGACGGCGTCGGTGACATCCAGATCTTCGGCGCGCGCGACTATTCGATGCGGCTCTGGCTCGACCCGGATCGAATCGCCAATCTCGGCCTGACCTCGACCGAAGTGCTGGCCGCGATCCGCGCGCAGAACGTGCAGATCGCAGGCGGCCAGATCGCCGAGCCGCCGATCGCCGACCGCGCCTTCCAGCCGAACCTCACCTTCACGGGCCGCCTGAAGGACCAGAAGCAGTTCGAGGACATCCTGATCAAGGCCGGCTCCGACGGCCGCACCGTGCGCCTGCGCGACGTCGCCCGCATCGAGCTCGGGGCGCTCGCCTACAGCACCAACAGCTTCCTGCTGCGCAAATCGGCGGTGGCCATGCTGGTGACCCAGCGGCCGGGATCGAACGCGCTCGCGACGGCAAAGAACATCTCCGACACGATGGTGAAGCTCAAGGAGGTCTTTCCCAAGGGCCTCGACTACAACATCGGCTACAACCCGACCGAGTTCATCGCGCAGTCCGTCCACGAGCTGATCAAGACCATCTATGAGGCCATGCTGCTCGTGGTCATCGTGGTGCTGGTGTTCCTCCAGGGCTGGCGGCCCGCGATCATCCCGATCATCGCGATCCCGGTTTCGCTGGTCGGCACCTTCGCGGTGATGGCGGCGCTCGGCTTCTCCATCAACAATCTCACGCTGTTCGGCCTCGTGCTCGCGGTCGGCATCGTGGTCGACGACGCCATCGTGGTGGTCGAGAATGTCGAGCGGCATCTCGAGCACGGCATGAGTCGGCGCGACGCGGCGCTGAAAACCATGGAGGAGGTCGGCGGCGCCCTGGTCTCGATCGCGCTGGTGCTGTGCGCGGTGTTCGTCCCCACCGCATTCCTCGGCGGCATCTCCGGGCAGTTCTTCCAGCAATTTGCCGTCACCATTGCGGTGGCGACCGCGATCTCCTGCTTCTGCTCGCTGACGCTGTCGCCGGCGCTGGCCTCGCTGATCCTCACACCGCACGAGGAGAAACGACCGCCGGCTGCCTGGAACGTCATTGCGCGCGGTTGGAACGCTTTCACTGGCGTGTTCAATCGCGTGTTCGACCGGCTCGCGCATGGCTATGCCGGCCTCGCCAATTTCGTGATCCGGCATTCGGTGGTGATGATCCTGATCTATATTGTGCTGATCGGCAGTGCCGGCTGGCTGATCGGGACCACGTCGCAAGGCTTTATTCCGGCGCAGGACCGCGGCTACGTCATCATCTCCGTGCAATTGCCGGGCGCGGCGTCGCTGGCGCGGACCACGGAGATCGTCCGCGAGATCGAGCGGATCTCGCTGGATACGCCGGGTATCGTCCGCGTTGCCGCTTTCGCGGGCTTCTCCGGCGCGACGCGCACGCAGGCCGGCAACGCGGCCGCACTGTTTCCGGTGTTCGATGAACCCGAGGTGCGCCTGAAGAAGGGGCTGACGGCGAACGCCATCACGGCCGAGCTGCGCAAGCGGCTCTCCGTGCTCCAGGGCGCGTTCATCATCGTCATTCCGCCGCCAGCCGTGCCCGGCATCGGCACCGGCGGCGGCTTCACCATCCGCATCCAGGACCGCCAGGGCCGCGGGCCGGAGCTGCTCGCCGCAGCCACCGACGAGCTTGTCGCAGCGGCGCGCAAATCGCCTTCGCTGCTCGGTCCCACGGTGTTCTCGCCGTTCTCGGCCAACACGCCGCAGCTCTTCGTCGACATCGATCGCACCAAGGCGCAAAAACTCGGCGTCCCCATCGCCAGCATCAACGACACGATCCAGACCTATTTCGGATCGACCTATGTCAACGACTTCAACCTGTTCGGCCGCACCTATCACGTCACCGCGCAGGCGGACTTCCCGTTCCGCAAAGAGCCAAGCGACCTCTCACGCCTGCGCACGCGCAACGCCTCCGGCGACATGGTGATGCTGGGCAGCGTGGTCGAGTTCAAGGATGTCTCTGGCCCCGACCGCGTCGCGCGCTACAATCTCTATGCGGCGTCCGAATTGCAGGGCGAGCCGGCGCCGGGCACCAGCTCGACCACCGCGCTCAACACCATCAAGAAGCTCGCGGACGACACTCTGCCGAGCGGCTTCACCTTCGAATGGACCGACCTGTCCTATCAGCAGGTCACCGGTGGCAATGCGGGCCTCTACGTGTTCCCGATCTGCGTGCTGTTCGTCTATCTCGTGCTCGCCGCGCAATATGGCAGCTGGACCCTGCCGTTCGCGGTGATCCTGATCGTGCCGATGTGCCTGCTCGCTGCCACCATCGGCGTGCGCATCATGGGGCAGGACGTCAACATCCTCACCCAGATCGGCTTCGTCGTGCTGGTGGGGCTGGCGGCAAAGAACGCGATTCTGATCGTCGAATTCGCGCGCGACATCGAGAACGAAGGCAAGCCGCGGCTGGAGGCCGTGATCGACGCCTGCCGCCTGCGCCTGCGGCCGATCCTGATGACCTCGTTCGCCTTCATCCTCGGCGTGCTGCCGCTGGTGATCTCGAGCGGCTCCGGCTCGGAGATGCGGCAGGCGGTCGGTGTTGCCGTGTTCTTCGGCATGATCGGCGTTACCCTGTTCGGGCTGCTGTTCACCCCGATCTTCTATGTGGTGGTGCGGAACCTGGCGGAAGGGCGGCGCGACAAGAAGCCGGAGGTAGTGGCCTGACAGGTCAGGCGGCCACCGGTGCGTCCTCAATCACAGTGTCGTCCCCGCGAAAGCGGGGACCCATAACCCCAGGGGGGCGTGTGGGGTAAAGGGGCAACCACGAGTCTTCGCCAAACCTCTCCCTATGGTTATGGGTCCCGGATCTGCACTCCGCTTCGCTTCGTTTGTCCGGGACGACACCGGTTGTTGGGTGCAAAGCTTCCCATGCCTCCCGCCCATACTAACGGCCTACGCCGAAATGGATGGGCATCGCCGGTGTTCTTCACTAGTATCCGCGCGATTTCAAAACAGAATACTGCTGGGAGCTAACACATGAAATCAGCACTTTTGGCCGCTGTCGCAACGTCTGCCCTGTTGCTGGCTGCGCCGGCCTTCGCGCAGGGCGTCAAGATCGGCATCCTCAACGACCAGTCCGGCGTCTATGCCGATTACGGCGGAAAATATTCGGTCGAAGCCGCCAAGATGGCGATCGAGGATTTCGGCGGCGAAGTGCTGGGCCAGAAGATCGAGATGGTCACGGCCGATCACCAGAACAAGCCGGATCTCGCCGCCTCGATCGCGCGGCGCTGGTACGACGTCGAGAATGTCGACATGATCACCGAGCTGACGACCTCCTCGGTCGCGCTCGCGATCCACGAGCTCTCCAAGGAAAAGAAGAAGATCGACATCGTCGTCGGCGCCGCGACCTCGCGCCTCACCGGCGATGCCTGCCAGCCCTACGGCTTCCACTGGGCCTATGACACCCGCGCGCTCGGCGTCGGCACCGGCGGTGCGCTGACCAAGGCCGGCGGCGACACCTGGTTCTTCCTCACCGCCGATTACGCCTTCGGCTACGCGCTGGAAAAGGACACCAGCGAGATCGTCACCGCCAATGGCGGCAAGGTGGTCGGCTCGGTGCGCGTGCCGCTCAACTCCTCGGACTTCTCCTCCTTCCTGCTCCAGGCGCAGAGCTCGAAGGCGAAGATCGTCGGCCTCGCCAATGCCGGCCTCGACACCACCAATTCGATCAAGCAGGCGGCCGAGTTCGGCATTGTCTCGGGCGGCCAGAAGCTTGCCGGCCTCCTGATGACGCTCGCGGAGGTGAACGGCCTCGGCCTTCAGGCCGCGCAAGGCCTGGTGCTGACCGAGGGCTATTACTGGGATCTCAACGATCGCACCCGCCATTTCGGCGAACGCTTCTTCAAGCGCACCAGCCGGATGCCGAACATGATCCAGGCCGGCACCTATTCGGCGACGATCAGCTATCTCAAGGCGGTCAAGGCCGCCGGCACCAAGGACCCGGACGCAGTCGCCAAGAAGCTGAAGGAGCTTCCGGTCGACGACGATTTTGCGCAGGGCGGCAAGGTGCTCGAGAACGGCCGCATGGTCCACGACATGTATCTGTTCGAGGTCAAGAAGCCGTCGGAATCGAAGAAGCCGTGGGACTATTACAAGCTGCTCGCCACCGTCCCTGGCGACAAGGCGTTCTTCGCCGCCAAGGACAGCGGCTGCCCGCTGACGAAGTGACGCGTAGCGTCATTCCGGGGCGATGCGAAGCATCGAACTATGGTGCGCAATTGCGCACCTGAGAATCTCGAGATTCCGGGTTCGGCGCTGGCGCGCCGCCCCGGAATGACGGCTTACAATTCTTCCCTTTACACCATCCGCAGCACCACCGCCCCCAGCGCACCGACCCACAGCGCGAACGCGGCGAGGACCTGGATCGCGAAGCCGGGGCCGCGCTTGGCCGCCGCTTTCGAATAGCCGATGAAATAGACGATGCGGCCGATGATCCAGACCGCGCCGATCCCGGCAGCGGTGGCGTCGCCGATATAGACTGCGAACAGCCAGAGCGACGGCAGGAAGATCGGCATCCATTCCAGCGTGTTCATCTGGATGCGAAAGGCGCGCTCGAAATCCGGATGGCCGGACGTTGCCGGAACCTTGATGCCGGTGCTCGTCCGCGCCCGCGAGACGTTGATGCTGGTGAAGAAATAAAATGCGATCGCCAGCAGCGTGACGAGGGCGGTGAGATGATACATTGCTGATTTCCCTCAAGCGTTTCGAGCGAAGTGGACACCGGTTCGCGCAAGGAATACGCGTCAAAACCAGAATCTACGCAGGTCGGGCTTCAATAGCCGGTCAGCTCGAGATAGCCAACGCCGTCATGCGTGCCGGCAAAGCTGATCGGTCCCTCCCAATAGGAGAAGCCGGTCCCCATCCAGGCCTTTGGATTGAGCGGCTTGCAGGCAATCGAGAACGATCGTGAGGGGATCGCGATCTGCCATTCCAACGACAGCTTGCGTCCCGCGATCTCGGCGGTCGCCTTCGGAACCATCTGGATATCGCCACCCGCGATCATCTGCGTGTCGCCCGTGGCGCTGATCCAGTTGCCGAACGGATACTCCTTGCCGTCCTTCTGCCGCAGCCGGTACAGCATCAGCTTGTCGCCGGATGAAAGGTGCAGCGACAGCCAATCCCAGCCGGATTGGTCGGCATCGAGCGGCTGGCTGCTCCACTCGCGGTCCATCCAGGCCTGGCCCGAGACATCGACGGATTTGTCGTCGATCGTGAGGCTGCCGCGCGCGCGATAGAATGGCTGGCTGTAATAGTAGGACGCTTGCCCGCGCTCGGACTTGCGGCTGTAGCCGCCATCGCCCTGCAACACCACCGGACGATCGGCCTCCAGCGTCAGTGCGTAGCTGAAGTCTGTCCCGGAGGCCTTCAGCGTCAGTGGCGCCAGGGAGCGATCGTCGGTGCGTTCAAAACCCTTCATCTCCCAATCGTCGATCCAGGCCGCGAACGGCTTTGCCGTGACGCCGGCCTGCCCGATGCCGCCGCGCGAAAACACCTCGTTGAAGCGGTGTGTATCGGCGCGCGTGACTGCCGCATGCGCCATCCAGATCTGCTGATTGGCCCAGCCTTCGCCTTGCGGGCCCGGCCGCGCCGCCTGACGGAACAGTGTCCATTGCAGCCCGCAGGCCGCGCCGCTGCTGTCGGTGAGGTTCGCCGTCAGATACCACCATTCGATGCGAAACTCCGGATGCGGTCCGTGATCGGCGGGGAAGGTGAACAGCTTTCCCGGCGTGACCTTCGCAAAGCCGTCAGCGGTCTCGCCGAGCCCGGCATAGCCTTGTGCGCCGGCACGGCGTGTGAGCGCGAGTGCGGCAATGCCGCCGGCAAACGTGCGCCGCGAGATCGTCTCAGCGCTCATTGGCAAACACCTTTACGAGGCTCGCCGGCTGCATCCGCGCCAGCCGCACCATCGGCAGCAATGCGGCAAGCAGCGACGCGATCAGCGCGACCGCAACCAGCTCGACCAGTTGCAGCGGAAAGACGTGGAACGGCAGCCGCCAGCCGAACGCCTTCACGTTGACGATGGCGATCAGGCACCACGCCACCAACAGGCCGAGCGGCACGGCCAGCAGGGACGTGAACAGCGCAACGGAGAGCGTCTTGGTCAATTCGATCGCGGCAAGGCGCGGGCGCGTGAGGCCGATCGCCCACAGCGGCGCAAGCTGCGGCAGGCGGGAATTCGCCAGCGTCAGGAGACTGGTCAAAAGTGCGATGCCGGCGACGCCGAGCGTGAACGCATTCAGCGCCGATGTCACCGCGAAGGTGCGGTTGAAGATGCGGATCGATTCCGCCTTCACCGTCGCCTGGTCGGCAACGCTGCGATCATCGAGCGCAAACTGCTTCTGTAGGGCCGCGATCAAGCCTGGGATATCCTGCTTCGCGACGATCAGGCCGATCCGTGTCTGCGGCGTCTGCGGAAAGTGCCGGATCAGCGCCGCGACATTCACCGCGAGCTGCCCCTTGGGATTGCCGTAATCGGCATAGATGCCGACGATATCGAGCTCCCAGGTCCCGCCGGGCGCCGGCACCTCGATGACGTCGCCGACACGGACATTGAGGCGGCGGCTCAACTGCTCGCTGATGAAGGCGGCATTGCCCGGCACCAGCTGGGTCCACGCCCTCGGCGCGGTCTCCAGCAGCGGCCAGCGCTCGCGATAGAGCGCGTGATCGGGCAGGCCGAGCAATTCCACCGGCTGGCCCTGGACCTGCGCCTCGGCGCGCCCGCCCGACAGGATCGCCTGGACATCGCTGCGCTCCTTCAGCCAGTCGCGGATCGCAACGCCTTGCGAATTGTCGGAGGCGCTGATGTAGACGTCGGCTGCGAGCCGCCCGTTGAGCCAGCCGAGGAAAGTGCGGCTGAAGGTCTCCACCATGGTGGAGACCCCGACATTGACGGCCAGCGCGAGCAGCAGCGCCATCAGCGCGAGCGACAGTCCGGAGAGCTGTTGCCGGCTGTCCGCCCAGAACCAAAGCGACAGCGGTCCGCGCGACCAGCGCTGGCCGATGAGCAGGATGATCTCGAGGAAGGCCGGCAGGATCAGTGCCGCACCGAGCATCAGCGCCGCGAGTACGCCGAAGCCGGCGATCAGCGATTGTCCGTAGTGAAGCAACAGCAGCGCGACCGCAAACACGGCGCAGGCAGCAAGGCTTTGCAGGATCAGCCAGCGCCGCTGCCGCTGCTGCCAGGCGCGCGGCTGCGCGGTCGCCAGCACCGGCATCCTGATGGCCTTGATCAGGCTCGTCGCCGCCGCCACCAGCGCGCCCGCGATGCTGATGCCGATGCCGGCGAGCCACCACTCCGAGCGCAGCGCGAGCTGCCCGGGGATCTGCGCGCCATAGAGCCCGCGCAGCGAGGCCGCGACGTCGGGCAGCAGCGCGGCTGCGATGAAATAGCCGCAGACGAGCCCGATCAATCCTGCGACCAGCGCCAGCGCCACCAGCTCGATCACCAGCACCGTGTTGACCAGCCGCGCCGAGGCCCCGCAGGCCCGCAGCGTGCGCAGCATCGGCAACCGCTGCTCGAAGGCGAGGCCGACGGCCGAGTTGACGATGAAGAGGCCGACGAAGAACGACAGCAGGCCGAAGGCCGTGAGGTTGAGATGGAAGCTATCGGTGAGGCGCTCCAGCTCCGTCTCCGCATTCGGCTCGACCCGCTGCAACTGCCCGCTGACGATGCTGGCCAGCGGCGCCGGCCTGCCCTTCGCTTTGCCGATCAGCAGCCGCGACACCTGATCCGGCTTGTTGAGCAGCCGCTGCGCCACGCCGATGTCCACGACCAGAACGTCGGGCACGAGCTGCGGCAGCACGCGCAGCGGCGGCAGTTTTGCGCCGCTGCTGATCGGCGGTGCCGCGCCCTCCTGTTCCTGCATGTCAGCGAGCGTTTCGCGCGCCACCAGCGTCTGGCCCGGAGGCGCGACGAAGCTGCTCAGATCCGAAGCACCGAGGCGCGGCGCGTTGCCGACGTCCGCCGGCATCGTCACCGGCTCGATGCCGAGCAGCCGCACCGAACGTCCGTTGACCTGGACGCGGCCTTCCAGCACCGGCGAGACCGGCCAGCCCGCGCGGCGAAGCTTGACGAACAGGCCTTGCGAAAAGGTCGCCGCGTCAGGCGCAACCAGCATCGCCGTGCGCACGCCGCCGAATGTCGCCGCGGCGCGGTCATAGGCATTGCGGGCCTGCTGGTTGATGGCCTGCACGCCGCTCCACAATGCGGTTGCCGCGATCAGGCCGATCAGCAGCGTCGCGAACTGCATCTTGTGCCGCCGCCAGTGGCTCAGGAGCACCGCGAGGACCCACAGCGCGCGCCTCATGCGATCCGCCCCGCATGCAAGGTGAGGTGGCGGTCGAGCGTGCCGGCCAGATGCAGGCTGTGCGTCACCATCAGGAAGCCGCAGCCGGTGCGGCTGACGAGATCGCGCGTCAGCGCCAGCACGCCTTCGGCGGTCGCTTCATCCAGATTGCCGGTCGGCTCGTCGGCGAGCAGCAGCGACGGCTTTGTCGCCAGCGCCCGGCCGATCGCGACCCGCTGCTGCTGGCCGCCTGATAATTGCTCTGGATAACGCTTGAGCAGGCCGTCGAGCCCGAGCCGCTCGACCAGCTCTTTTGTCCAGGCCGCATCATGCCGGCCGGCGATCCGCGCCTGGAAGGCTAGATTGTCCGCCACCGACAGGCTCGGGATCAGGTTGAACTGCTGGAACACGAGGCCGATCCGGTCGCGCCGCAGCCCCGCGCGCCCCGCATCGGAGAGTTTGGTGACCTCGGTGTCCTCCAGCCGGATCGAGCCGCCATCGGCGGCATCGAGCCCCGCGATCAGGTGCAGCAGCGTGCTCTTGCCGCTGCCGGATTCGCCTGTCAGCGCGACGCGTTCGCCAGCCTTGAGGTCAAGGTCGACGCCGCGCAGCACATGGACCGGCTCGCCGGCCGAGGAGAAGGTCTTTGAGAGGTTTCGGATGCTCAGCAAGGTCAATGCGCCGGACGGAATTAACTCAATGCTGCGTAGCACACTTGCCGTGGAAATGCCGGGGTTGCGTTGGCCTTGAAGCCGTTGTTAGCTCCCAAAACGGCCAAATCAAAAAGTGCCGACAATAAAGACATACGGGGAGAATGATGAGCGCTCAGGGAACGCCGTCCGCGGCGGGTAAGACGGCAGGGGATTCCAAGGCAACGCCGAAAGGCGCCTGGACCGTCACTTTTCTCCTCTTTCTCTTCATGGTCGTGAACTTCGCGGACAAGATTGTCGTCGGACTCGCCGGCGTGCCGATCATGACCGACATGAAGCTCAGCGCCGAGCAATTCGGCCTGCTAGGCTCCTCGTTCTTCTTCCTGTTCTCGATCTCGGCCATCGTGGTCGGCTTCATCGTCAACAAGGTGCCGACGCGCTGGGTGCTGCTGACGCTGGCGGTGATCTGGGCGCTGGCGCAGTTTCCGATGGTCGGCACCGTCTCGTTTACCACGCTCCTGATCTGCCGCATCGTGCTGGGCGCCGGCGAAGGCCCGGCCTTCTCGGTCGCCGCGCACGCGATCTACAAATGGTTCCCGGATGAGAAGCGCACGCTGCCGACCGCGATCCTGTCGCAGGGCTCGGCCTTCGGCGTCATTCTCGCGGTGCCGGCGCTGAACTGGGTCATCGTCAATCATTCCTGGCATTATGCCTTCGGCGCGCTCGGTGTCGTCGGTCTGATGTGGGTCTGCGCCTGGCTCACCTTCGGCGAGGAAGGCCCGCTGGAGGACACGCAGGTCCTCGCTGTAACCGAGGCGAAAATTCCCTATTTGCACCTGCTGACCTCGCGCACCTTCGTCGGCTGCGTGATCGCGACCTTCGGCGCCTATTGGGCGCTGTCGCTCGGCCTCACCTGGTTCACGCCGTTCATTGTGAAGGGCCTTGGCTTCTCGCAAAGCCAGGCCGGCTTCATCTCGATCCTGCCCTGGGTGTTCGGCGCGACCGTCGTCATCCTCACCGGCTGGATCTCGCAGGTCATGAACGCGCGCGGCTACACCACGCGCATCTCGCGCGGCGTGCTCGGCTCGGTGCCGCTGATCATCGGCGGCCTGATCCTGGCGATGATGCCGCATGTCACCGGCGCTGGTCTCCAGATCGCGCTGCTCGTCGTCGGCTCCGGCCTGTGCGGCGCCATCTATGTCGTCTGCCCGCCGATGCTCGGTGAGTTCACGCCGGCGTCGCAGCGCGGCGCGGTCCTCGCGATCTACGGTGCGCTCTATACGCTCTCGGGCATCATCGCGCCGATGGTGATGGGCACCGTGATCCAGCGCGCCGGCGCCATGCTCGACGGCTACCTGACCGGCTTCACCATCAACGCGGTGGTCATGGTCGGCTCCGGTGTCATCGGCCTGCTGCTGCTCTGGCCGAACACGGAAAAGGCCAGGCTGACGCGCGGTGCCGCTCCGCAGGCAGCTCCTCTGAAGGGCGCGGTGTCGCCGACGTAAGAGGGCGGGTTGTCTTACCCTCCCCTGGAGGGGGAGGGTCGATCGTGCGAAGCGCGAGCGGGGTGGGGTGATCTCTCAACACGGGCACTGTTCCGTGCGGAGAGACTGTCACCCCACCCCGTCTCACATTCCGCTGCGCTCCATGTGAGCCGACCCTCCCCCTCCAGGGGAGGGTAAGCAGCTCCTCGTTTAATTCATCCCCTGCGCGCCCCGAATCAGCTTCCCCGGCCGGCGTCCCGTCGCCTCACCGTGCCGCCGCGTCACGACACCCGAGACGATCGTCGCCTCGTAGCCATCGACGTCCTGCAACAGCCGCCGCCCGCCGACCGGCAGATCGTAATGCACCTTCGGCGGATGCAGATGCAGGCGGTCGTAGTCGATCACGTTCACATCCGCCTTGTAGCCCGGCGCGATCAGCCCGCGATCGGTGAGGCCGACCGACAGCGCGGTCTTGCGCGACTGTGCGGCGACCACGAACGGGATTGTCAGCTTCTCGCCGCGCTTGCGGTCACGCGTCCAGTGCGTCAGCAGATAGGTCGGGAAGCTGGCATCGCAGATAATGCCGCAATGGGCGCCGCCGTCAGACAGGCCCGGCACCGATTGCGGATCGATCAGCATCTCGCGCGTCGCATCGAGATTGCCGTCGGCATAGTTGAGGAACGGCACGTAGAGCATGCCGCGGCCCTCGTCCGACAGCATCGCGTCGTAGGCGAGCTCCTCCGGCTGGCGGCCCTGCTTGCGCGCCTGCGGGCCCAGCGCATTCTCCGGCGGCTGCTCGTAATCCGGGGGATCGCCGAGCAAAAACATCTTGTCGTAGTTGGGCCGGAAAAACAGCGGGTCGTCGGTCGCGGTCGCCGTCTCGCTCAAGATGGCTTTGCGCACCTCCGGCTGATGCAGCGCCGCCAGCCGCTCCTTCAGCGGCAGATGCGCGATCGCCTTGTAGCTCGGATGGGTCTGGAACGGGTTTCGCGACAGCTCGAGACCGAGCAAGAGCCCGACCGGGCGCGCCGCGATCTGCGCGGTGATGGAGAGGCCGCGCTTCGCGGCTGCATTGATCTCGTCCAGCGTCTGGCGCCAGCGGTTTGGCGCCTTGTCGTTCTGCGTGATCGAGAACGAGATCGGGCATTTCGTGGCGTCCGCCACCCGCAGCATCATCGGCAGATCTTCGTGGAGGGTCGACAGGTCCAGCACGAATTGCAGCACGCTGCGGCCCTGGCTGTGCATCGCGCCGGCAATCGCGGTGAGCTCGTCCTCGCCGGCCTTCAGCGTCGGCGTGAAATCGCCGGTCGAGGTGCGGTGGTTGAGCGTGCGCGAGGTCGAGAAGCCGAGTGCGCCGGAACGTACGGCTTCACCCGCGAGCTTCGCCATCGCCGCGTTGTCTTCGGCTGTGGAGGGATCGCGGCGCGCGCCGCGCTCGCCCATGACATAGACGCGCAGCGCCGCGTGCGGCAGCTGCGCGCCGACGTCGATGTCGAAATCGCGCCTGGAAAGCCAGTTCATGTAATCCGGAAAGCTCTCCCAGGCCCAGGGAATGCCGGCGCTCAGGACAGGCTCGGGAATGTCCTCGACGCCTTCCATGAGCTGGATCAGGCGGGTGTGGTCGGCGGGCTTGCACGGTGCAAAGCCGACGCCGCAATTGCCCATGATCGCGGTGGTGACGCCGTTCTGCGACGACGGCGTGATGTCTTGGCTCCAGGTGACCTGGCCGTCATAATGCGTGTGGACGTCGACGAAGCCCGGCGTCACGAGTTTCCCGCGTGCGTCGATCTCCTCGTTGCCTTTGGCCGAGACCTTGCCGACCTCGCTGATCTTGCCGCCGGTGATGGCGACGTCGGCCTCGAACAGCTCGCCGCCGCGACCGTCCGCGACAGTGCCGCCGCGGATCACGAGATCAGGGGTGCTCATGATGTTTCTTCCCGTTTTGTTTTGTTGTGTTTTGGCTTTAACGGCTCGTCGTCCCGGACGAGCGAAGCGAAGATCCGGGACCCATAACCACAGGGAGCTATCTGGCGAAGACTCTTGGTGACCAGTCCGCGCCGCCAATTTCTCCCTGGGATTATGGGTCCCTGCTTTCGCAGGGACGACAGTTGAATTCGTTGCTCAAGCCTTGCCTTGCGGCTTCCGCTCCGTGAACGGCGACAGCACCACCGTGGCCAGCATGAAGATCACCGACGCCCCGAACACCCAGTGCGGCGCGCTCTGGTCCATGATCCAGCCGAACAGCAGCGGTGAGACGATGCCGCCGAGATTGAAGCCAGTGGAGACGATGCCGAAGGCGCGCCCCGCTGCACCGGGAGGCGCGGCGTTGCGCACCAGCATGTCCCGCGACGGCGCGATGACGCCGGAGAGGAAGCCCGCGGTCGCCATCGTGACGGTCAAAGCCCAACCCGGCAGCGTCACCAGTGCGATCAGCAGCACGATCGCCGCATTCGCCGCAAAGCAGGCGGCTGCGACATAGCCATGGCGCTCGGTGTAATCGGCGAGGAAGCCGCCCGCGAGCACGCCCACGGCGCTAGAGCCGAGGAACGCCGTCAGCGCGACGTTGGCGATGGAATAGGTCGCGCCATAGCCGCTCATCAGCGCGACCACGCCGAAATTGTTGATGCCGGCGACCGAGAGGCTGAGCAGCATGAACAGCATGGTGAGCGTGATCAGCGCCGGCGTGATCACCGCCTGCTTCGGCGCGTTCTCGTCGCCCGGCTTTTTCTTGTGGGCGCCGGCATCGGGAATGTTCATGACGACCAGCAGCAACGCCACCAGCACGCCGATTGCGCCCGAAGCGATGATGGCGCCTGTCCCGCCAGAGATGGTGATGAGGGCCGCAACGATCGCCGGTGCCAGCGCGCCGCCGAGATAGCCGGCAAAGGTGTGGATCGAGAACGCGCGGCCCATCCGCGCCTCATCCATATGCTCGGCGAGGATGGCGTAGTCGGCGGGATGGTAGACGCTGTTGGCAAGACCCAGCAGCACCGCGCAGGCAATCAGCGAGGCGTAGCTGAGGTGCAGGCCGAGCAGGATCAGCGCGAAGCCGCCGAGCGTCAGCCCGGCCAGCAGGATTCTGCGCGCACCAAAATGATCGACGAGATAGCCGGTCGGCGCTTGCGTCAGGCCGGATACGACCGCTGACACAGTGAGTGCGAAGCCGAGCTCGATATAGCCGACGCCGAGCTGGCTCTTGAGGAACGGAAACAGCATCGGCAGGACCAGCAGATGGAAATGGCTGACCCAATGCGCGATCGAGATTCCGGTCAGCGTGCGCAGCGCGCTGTCCGCCTTGCCTTGTTGCGGTGCGGCGAGAACGTCGACCATCGTAGTTCCGTTTCACGTCCTTGAGAGACGCGCAAACTATCGGGGAGAGCGGTTATTTGTCCATGAACGCAGGCGCATGGCAGGTAGTGCGGGTGGGGTGCTGCGATCTCAGTGATCGCTCGGCGGTGCAGTCGGGCAAACTGCGCTCCCTCCCCCCTTGCGGGGGAGGGCGGGGGAGAGGGGTAGCCCAGCAAACGGTCTGTCGGTCGTCGTGCAAGAATCGTCGCGATCTTGAAAGAGTGTGCCGTGTGGCACCCCTCTCCCTAACCCTCCCCCGCAAGGGGGGAGGGAACGCACCATGCGTGAGGTGAGCCTCGTACCCCCTCACAACGGCTCATCATCATTCCCATCGCGATCGCGCTTCGGCGAAACAAAATCGCCGTCTTCGTAATCGTCGTCGATCTCGCGTGGAGGCGGAGGCTTTTTCGCCTTGTCATCCGCTTGCTTGTTGTCCGCAATTTTGGGCGGCTTGCTCGGCTTGCCGATCTTGGCCATGGCTGGTCCCGGATGGTGATGCTGCACCCGTCTTACCAGGAGGATATGTGCAGTTCCTGACCTATCGCAAGCCTGCGCCGTCAGTGCAGCACCGGCCCGCCCGCCTTCTTCCAGGCGTCGATGCCGCCGGCGATGTGGGCGGTGTTGGTGAGCCCGGCTGCCTTGGCGGCGGTGACAGCCATCGCCGAGCGTTCGCCGAAAGCGCAGAAGAACACGACGCGGCGGCCGGTTGAGGCTGCGACCTCGCGCAGCATGCCACCGGGCTTGAGGCTGTCTTCAACGGACGGATAGGGCGTATGCAGCGCGCCCTCCAGCATGCCGTGCTTCATCCGCTCATTGGTCTCGCGCAGATCGACCAGCAGGATGTCGGGCCGGCCGAGCGAGCTGATCGCCTCGACCGCGCTGAGCGCGCGGCCCTCTTTCTCCAGCTCCTCCTGATGCAGGCCGACATGCATGTTGGCGGGCACCGCGACGTCCATCATCTTTGGATTGGGCAGCTTCAGGTTCGCCATCAGCTCGATATATTCGTCGACCGAGCGCACCTGGAGCCGCGGATTGTAGCGTTTCTCCTCGCCGATGGTGGAGACGGTGTCGCCCTTGTAGTCGTGTGCCGGGAACACCATCGTCTCGTCCGGCAGCTTCAGCAGGCGGTTGAAGATCGATTCGTATTGCGCGCGCGACGACCCGTTCTGGAAGTCGGTGCGGCCGGTGCCGCGGATCAGCAGCGTATCGCCGGTGAAGACGCGGTCGCCCATCAAATAGGAATAGGAATCGTCGGTGTGGCCGGGCGTGTACATCACGTCGAGCGACAGGCCCTCGATCGTCACCTTGTCGCCGTCGGCGACCCGCATCGCCACCACGTCGGCCTTGGTCTGGTCGCCCATCACGGTCATGCAATGGGTGCGGTCGCGCAGCTCGCCGAGCCCGGTGACGTGGTCGGCATGCAGATGGGTGTCGACCGCCTTGACCAGCTTGAGGTCGAGCTCACGCAATAGCTGGCAGTAGCGGTCGACCTTCTCCAGCACGGGATCGAGGATCAGTGCCTCGCCGCCGGGACGGCTGGCGAGGACGTAGCTGTAGGTGCCCGAAACGCTGTCGAAGAGCTGGCGGAAGATCATGGCAGGACCCGGCGTGAGTTGGCTTCGAGGATTCTACTACATTTGGGACTATAAAGAGAAGTAATCCACTGCATGGCAAGAAGATTTAGAAAATTTTTATTGTGCGTGATGAGGCCGGTGCCCGCCACATGCTCGCTGTCATCGCCCGCCTTGTGCGCAATCGCGCACTGGAGCGGGCGATCCAGTATTCCAGAGGCGGCGAGGGGTACGGAGAAGTCGGGGCGTACTGGATTCCCCGCTTTCGCGAGGAATGACAGCGGTGAATGAGGCGCGGCGGAAGCCCTTACGGCCTCACCACCGTGTACCCGTTCTCCGCCAGGAACAGGATCTGCCCGACGCCGACCTGCACCGGTGTCGCCGCCGGAATGAACTCCGGCCGTTTTCCGGTCTCGCGCTCGATCGTGTCGACTGTGTTCAGGCAGATATCGAACCGCACGCCCTGCGCGATCAGGCTTTCGACCTGCTTGCGGCGCTCGCTGCCTGACAACAGCAGGTCGATGCCGGGGCCGAACGCGACCACCTCGATCGCGACCTTGTCGGGGTCGTAGGCCTTGAGGAGATTGTTGGCGACGCTCAGCACCAGCGCCTGCTTCTTGGCATCGCCGTCGGAGAGTTGAAGCACGATCTTGTGCTCGGCGAACGGCTTGTCCTGGAGCGGCGCGTGCTGCGCAAAAATCGGCGGCAGCACCGCCCATGCGAGCAACGCCAGCAGCATCGCGGAAAAGATTTGCGGCCGCATCATCCCTGTCCTGCAATGCCCGGATTGCCGTCGACGCCTTTCAGCGTGACGCCGGAGCCGAGCCGCTCCTGCAACATCCGGCCCGAGCGCAGATATTTGCCGACGACATCCCACACCGGTGCGCCCTGCTGGCCGTTGACCGAGGCCCAGCCCGCGACCTTGTAGCGGTGGCTCGCGCTGAGCGCCTTGCCGTCCCTGAGCTTCAGCTCGGAGATGCGGCTGCCGATCGCCGCGGTCGGCGTGCAGGTGTAGCTGAGCCCGCCGGCCCGCACCATGTCGCCACCCTGCTGGTAATAGGGGTCGGGGTTGAAGAGGTTGTCGCAGATGTCTTCCAGCACGTCCTTGATCTCTGCGCCGGTCATCTCCTGCACGTAGGTCTCGGGATAAGTGATCGCGGTTTCTGCGAGCACATCCTCCATGGTTAGCGGCTGGCCGGACAGCGCGGTGACGCCCCAGCGGAAGCCCGGCGACAGCGCGATCTCGGTGTCGAGCTCGGTGCGCAGCGCGGCGCAGATCAGCTCGTCCATGGGGCCGGCAAAATTGTCGCGCCGATACAGCAGGCGGTCTGGCGTTGCGATCTTCTCCGACCAGTCGGTGACATGCGGCGCGCGCAGCCGGCCGATCAGCTCGGCCATCGCAGGGTCCGGCTTCAGCAGCTCGGAATAGACCGGCAGCAAATGATAGTGGATGTCATTGACCTTACCCTTGTCGAGCGCGAGATCGAGCACCGCGAGAAATTTTCCGTTGGAGCCGGCATTGGTGACGAGTGTCGTGCCGCCGGCGTTCTTCACGGCAATCGGCTGCGGCACGGCGTCATGGGTATGGCCGCCGAGGATGACGTCGATGCCGGTGACGCGGCTTGCGAGCTTGAGGTCGACATCCATGCCGTTGTGCGACAGCAGGATGACCGCATCGACCTTGTCGGTGTTGCGCAAGGCATCGACATGCTTCTGCAGCTCTTCCTCGCGAATACCAAAGGTCCAGTCCGGCGTGAACCGCTTGGGATGCGCGATCGGAACGTAAGGGAAGGCCTGGCCGACGATCGCGACGCGATGGCCGCCAAGCTCCTTGATCACGGAGGGCTTGAACACGCGTCCCGTAGCCTTGTCGAAGGCGCGGGCGTCGTTGAATGCGGCTTCCTCGGTCAGGAAGACGTTCTGCGCCAGAAACTCGCCCTTGAAGCGCTCGAGATTCTCGCGCAGCACCTGCTCGCCATAGGTGAATTCCCAATGTCCGGTCATCGCCTCGATGCCGAGCAGGTTGGCGACCTCGACCATGTCGCGGCCCTGCGTGACGTTGGCAAGCCCCGTGCCCTGCCAGAGATCGCCGCCGTCGACCAGCACGGCGTGCTTTTCGCCGGCATCGCTGCGCAGGCGATCCACCAGCGTCTTCAGATGGGCGAAGCCGCCGAGCTTGCCGAACCGGCCGGCCGACTTCTCGAACTCGAAGCAGCTGAAGGCATAGGCATCGGCGCTGTCGGGCCGGATGCCGAAACGTTCGAGAAACGCGCGGCCGACCAGGTGCGGCGGCTGTCCCGCCATCTCGCCGATGCCGATATTGACGCTGGGCTCTCGGAAATACACCGGATTGAGCTGCGCGTGCGTGTCGGTGATGTGCAGGATCCGCGCATTGCCGAACCGTTCGAGGTCGTAAATGCTCGCATTGTCGGCCCCGCGCGCAAGCCGCGGCAGGCCAATCGATGCGGCAGCAGCGGCTGTGCCCTTCAGGAAGTCGCGGCGGCGGATGGCCATCCAAAAAATCTCCGCGCCTGTTCTCGGCAGCTCGACGGTTCCACGAGATCTTATTCTAGCGGATTTCCATCGCCTTCCAGGCTTCTTTTTCGGACGTGGCCTGGACAACCGACGCCTTCGCCAGCGCTTCGGCTTCCTTGGCTGCGGTCACTGCGCGGTCGAAATCGCCGCCGTCGGCCGCCTTCCTGGCTGCCGCCAGCGCAGATACGGTCACGGTCCACTGGTTGCGCATGCCGGCAGCCTCCTTGGAGGCGGCCTCCGCAGCGGCATAGGCCGCCTTGTAGTCCGCCTCATTTGCCGCGCGCGCCGCTGGCGCGAGGCTGAAGGCAAGCAGCATGGCGAGAGCAAGTGACAGCTTCATGGCCGCGCTCCCGGGCCTGATATCGGCAGGCCGTTGGCGACGTAGGAGAGGAAATATTCGACGTCGCGATATTCATCCGCCTGCGGCTCCAACGGAACCGCGCGGGTCTGACTGTTGCAGGTGACGAAGCGGCGGCTGGTCGTGCCCATGCCGCTCCACTCGGAGCGGTAGATCGGCATCGCGTTCAGGATGCCGAGCGCGGGCGCCAAAATCTCGGCGCGAATGCGCTCGCCCGGGCTCTGCACGTGGCAGCTCGCACAGGAGAAATTCATCTGGCCGCGGCGGGTGTAGAAATAGCGCTTGCCGTTCTCGAACGCCGCGAGCGCGCGGGGATCATCGGGGATCTTGATGTCCATCGGCTTGCCGCGCGAGGTGAACGCCATGTAGGCGGTCAGCGAGGCCATCTCGTCCTTGACGTAGGAATAGGGCGCTTCGCCATTGGCCTCGCGGCAGCGGTTGAGCGCGAGCTCCAGCGTGACGACCTTGCCTTCGCCAGTGTCGAAGTAGGGATAGTTCTGGCGGATGCCGATGCCGCCGTTCGGGAAGCAGTCCGCATAGGTCTTGCCGTTCTTGAACGGCGTCGAAAACATCTCCTTGCCGGCATCGAGCGCGAACTCGTAGGGCGGGAATTCTTCCTTTTCCTGCCACTGCCGCTTCATGTCCTCGTTCATCGAATAAGGACCGTTGACGAAATCGTCGTGCTTCACGGTCGGAAACTTCTGGAAGAAGAAGTTCTGGAACGCTTTCGCATCGGCAACGGGATCGACCTTGTCGGCCGCGATCACGCGCGGAGAGGTGAGGGCGAACGCGACGAGCGCGGCACTCAGCGAGCCAAGCAGCAGGGCAAAACGGGCCTTCATCACGCGATCTTCGCGGTGGTCGTATCCGACCCACCCTTGTTGTCGGTCCAGGAGATCTTGAGGTCGTCGCCCTTCTTGGCGCCCTTGAAGCTGAACTTGACGTAGGGGTCCTTGGAGACCGCAGTGCCCCAATTGGCGACGAAGACGTCCTTGCCGTTACATTCGAACTTCAGCACCTGGATGTAGTGCGCCGGGATCAGCTCGCCCTTGGAATCCTTGACCAGGCCGGTATCCATGGGGTGCTGGATCAGCGCCTGCACCTCGGTGATGTCGCCGTTGGCGGTGGCGCGTACGCGAATGCTTGATGCCATCGGATCGATCCTCCTAGCCGCCGCAGCCGCCGACGGTGACCTTCACTTCCTTGGTCGCGCTGTAGAGCTTGCCGTCGGCTTCTACGATGGCGACCACGTTGCTGGTCTTGGCCATCTTCAGCCGGTTGGCGACACTGGGCATCGTGCCGTCGGGTATCTTGTAGGACGCCGCGAGCGCGTTCGGATTCTCGGCCACGAAGAGCGAGATCGAGGTCACCTTGTCGAGCGTCGTCGTCACTGCGATCGGCACGACGCCGCCGTTCTCGGCGATCTCGGGTGCATCGAGCTTGACCTTGTCGGAGGGCTCGGCGGTCTTGCCATAGAGCGCCTTGATCGCGTCGGCCTCGCTCTTCTGCTTGAACGCCTCGTCGGGATATTTGTCGTTGGCCGCGGCAAGCGCGGACGTCGCGCCGAACGGCAGGTTACCGAGGCCGAGCAGCGCGACCGAGGCTGTGCCCTGAAGGATCAGGCGCCGCGTCGGATGAAGGCCGGTGCGTGTCGTCATCAGAGGTCTCCTGGACAGTCTCTTGGCGTGCCTGAAGTCACAGGGTCTGGAGGAAATCAACGATCGCGCTGATCTCCTGTTCGTTCAGAATCCGGTTCCGGCCGAACGGCGGCATCATGGTCTGCGGATTGCGCTTGGTCTCGTCGAAGATGATCGCGACCAGCTCGTTGCGATCAGGGTATTTTGACTTGATGTCCTTCAGCTCCGGGCCGATCGTTCCGGGCAGGTCGCCGCCCTTGATGACATGGCAGGTCAGGCAATTGCCCTTGCCGCGATCGAAGGCGAGCTTCTGGCCGTCGGCCACGGCGGATTGCGCCTGCACGGGGCTTGCGGCAAGGCCGGCGGCGATGGCCAGCAGGAGGGTAAGGACGGGCGTCCGTGGAAGGGCGGTCAAGGCGTCGTTCCGAGGCGTTATGTCGATGATCTCGTTCGCGGAAATATAGTGTTCCAAAGCACAAAGGGCATCGCCTGACAATCAAGACTATGCACGCGGCAAAATGGAGTTAATATCTTCCGCATTGCAACTAAAGAGATTATTTGTTCGGCGAATTCGGGCCCAGGACTAAAGGCAATGGGCGCTGGCTGGCTGTTTTCGGGGCGTTTGGGCGCCCATCCTGTTTTCTTACTCGTTCTCGTTTTTCAAGGGGACCTCAATTGGCTGAATATGTCGTCGAATTTGGCAGGGACGGCGGACGGGTCGAGTCCGATGGGCGGCTCGATGCCCCGGCATTTCATCGCAATCACGAGCCGCTCTGGGCGGCGCTGGAAAAGCATCTCGCAGGCCTGACCGGCAACGTGGTCGAGCTCGGCAGCGGAACCGGCCAGCATGTGGTCCATTTCGCCCGCCATACGCCCGGCCTGACCTGGTGGCCCAGCGACCTCAACCAGCGGCATCTCAAGAGCATCGAAGCCTGGCGCATTCATTCGGGCCTGCAAAACATCCGCAGCCCGCTGCGGATCGATCTCACCGATCCCGATTGGTGTCCGGAGATGCGAAGCGGGCAGGGCCCGACAAGCCTTGCCGCGTTGTTCTGCGCCAACGTCATCCACATCGCGCCATGGAGCGTGGCCGAGGGCCTGTTCGCCGGCGCCGGCCGCTATCTGCGCGCCGACGGCAAGCTGTTCCTGTACGGGCCGTTCAAGCGCGACGGCAAGCACACCGCGCTCAGCAATGCCGTGTTCGACACCTCCTTGCGCGAAGGCAATCCCGAATGGGGCGTGCGCGATATCAGCGATGTCGAGACGCTCGCAAAAGCCGCAGGGCTTCGCCTCGTCGATACGATCGACATGCCGGCGAATAATCTGACGCTGGTGTTTGCGCGCTCGTAGAGCACTGCTGACTTAGGCTGGGTGCGCGCCACGAAGGTGGTGCGCTCCCTCCCCCCTTGCGGGGGAGGGCGGGGGAGAGGGGTAGCCCCAAGCGAGATCGGAGTTTGTGGCCACCCCTCTCCCTGCCCCTCCCCCGCAAGGGGGGAGGGAATGAGAGAGCGGTGCCTCCCTCACCTCGCGCTACGATCAAAGCCTCGAGCGGACGGCGCTCTCACGCCTCGCCATCCCTCCACCCGATCTTCTCCTTCAAGAACCGGAAGCCGAGCACCTCGAAGCCGGCGCGCTCCTTGTTGTCCTTGCCGTAGCCGTGGCCGCCCGCTGCCGGCTCGTAGAACCAGGCCTCGTAGCCCATCGCCTGGAGCTTTGCGGCCATCTTGCGCGCATGGCCGGGATGAACGCGGTCGTCGCGCCGCGTCGTGGCGATCAGGATCGGCGGGTAAGTCTGGCCGTCCCTGACGTTGTGATAGGCGGAGTAGGTCTTCAGCCACTCCCATTCGTCGGGCTTGTCGGGGTCGCCATACTCCGCGATCCAGCTCGCGCCCGCGAGCAGCTTCGTGTAACGGCGCATGTCGATCAGAGGAATGGTGCAGAACAGCGCGCCGAAGCGCTCGGGATAACGCACCAGCATGTTGGTGATGAGGATGCCGCCGTTCGATCCGCCCTGCGCGGCGATGCGCTTTGCCTTGGTCACGCCGCGGCGGACGAGATCGGCGGCAACGGCCGCGAAATCGTCGTGCGAGAGTTTCTTGCCGGCGAGCCGGCCGGCGTCGTGCCAGCGCGTGCCGAACTCGCCGCCGCCGCGCAAATTCGCCTGCACGACGGTGCCGCCGCGCTCCAGCCACAGCTTGCCGAGCGAGGGGTTGTAGTATGGCTTCACCGCATGGGCGAAGCCGCCATAGGCGCTCATATAGACGGGCGCATCGCCGGTCTCGCCCGCCGGGCCGGTCTGCACATAGGGAATGCGTTCGCCGTCGACAGAGATCGCCTCGTGCTGCGTCACCACGAGGCCGTCAGGGGTGAACGTCTTCGGCGCCTGCTTCAGCACGGTCGGGCTTGCGACGCCGCGCGCGAGCAACAGCAGCGACGGTGGCGTCAGCGGGTCCTGCACATTGGCGAGCAGGTCGCCATTGCTTTCGGACGGATGGCGATCGAGCGGCCAGATGTCGACGACGCCGATCTGCGGGAGGCCGGGAAGTGTCTCGCGGCTCCAGCTCGTGGTGGACGGCGTGCAGATCTCGAAGCGCGGCCTGAGCTCGTCGAGGATCGAGAGGACGAGCTTGCCCGCGGTCCAGAACAGGCCCTGCAGGGCGCGTCGCGGTGCCGGCTCGAACAGAACCGCGAAATCGCGGCTGCCGGCGAGGAACGCCGAGAGCGATATGCCGAGCACGGTGTCGGTGGCGTAGGTTCGTTCTTGAGTCTGCTCTTGGACCGTCCAGTCCTTGCGCAGCTTCATCGCGAACCAGTCGCCATGCGCCTGCATCCAGATGCCGGTCGGCAGATCGAGCTTTGTCGTCGCACCAGTCGCATCGCGCAGCCAGATCGCGTGATTGAAGAAATCGATCTGGTCGACGATCCAGACCCGCGGCGCCGCCCCGGTGTCGTCGACACCACCATAGATCACCATGTGATCGGCGGTAGTCTCGGCGATCATTTCGGCCTGATCGACAGGCTGGCCACGCCGCCAAAGCCGCACGGTTCGTGCATAGCCGGAGCTCGTTGCCATGCCCTCGCCATGCGCGCTCGACAGCAGCAGCGTGTCGGCATCGAACCAGTCCGCGCCGCCTTTCGCTTCCGGTAGCGTAAAGCCGTCCGGCAAAAAATTTTTCGTGGCGAGGTCGAACTCGCGCAAGGTAACGGCGTCGCTGCCGCCGCGCGACAGGCTCAGAATCGCCCGCGAGCTTCCCGGCCTCGTGGCGATTCCGCTGAGCAGCCAGTCCTCGCCTTCGCGCGCCGCGAGTTGGTCGACATCCAGCATGATCTCCCAGGCCGGATCGGCCTTGCGAAATTCCGCCAGATTGGTCCGCCGCCACAGGCCGCGCGGGTTGGTGGCATCCTTCCAGAGATTGTGCAGATCATCTCCGCGGCGGCTGACATAGGGAATGTTGTCGGGACGATCGTAGATCGTGGCGAGGATGTCGCGGTCGCGCTCATAGGCCTTCCCGCCGAACGCGGTGAGCGTCAGTTGATTCTGCCGTTCGACGAAGTCGAGCGCCTGCTTGCCTTCGATCTCTTCCAGCCAGAGCCAGGGATCGTCGTCGGGAGCGCTGAGCGTGGGTCTGTCGTCGACGGTCATGATCGAAACTCCGGAAGTCACGGCGGATAGGATTTGATCGAGCGCAAGCCGTCAAAAGCGCGGCCCGCTATCATCCCTCCGATTGCGTCAGAGGCATGGCCTGCGCCCGTTTGCGCCGGTTGCCCGCCCTCCCGCGCCCCTCCATAGTGCCGGGAATCAACCAAGCTCCCGAACATCCCCCTGGGCGGAAATGCCGATGCTAGACGTGACGACAGCCAACGAGATCGCCGACGATGTCCGCGTGCGTGCCAATGTGGTGCGTCTCGCCGCGGCGCAGGCGCTGACCGGCGCCAACTCGGCGGTGATCTTCGCGACCGGCTCGATCGTCGGCGCGACGCTCGCGCCCGACATGTCGTTCGCGACCGTGCCGATCTCGATGTATGTGCTGGGGCTAGCGGCCGGCACGCTGCCGACCGGCGCGATCTCGCGCCGCTTCGGCCGCCGTGCGGCCTTCATCGTCGGCACGGGTCTGGGCACGCTCACCGGTCTGTGCGGCTGCTTTGCGATCCTGCACGCTTCGTTCGCGCTGTTCTGCCTCGCGACCTTTCTCGGCGGCCTCTACGGCGCGGTGGCGCAATCCTACCGCTTCGCCGCCGCCGACGGCGCCAGCGCCGCCTACCGGCCGAAAGCGGTATCCTGGGTGATGGCCGGTGGCGTGTTCGCGGGCGTGCTTGGTCCGCAGCTCGTGCAATGGACCATGGACGTCTGGTCGCCCTATCTGTTCGCCTTCAGCTTCCTGGTGCAGGCCGCGGTCGCACTGGTCGCGATGGGCATCGTCGCCGGCGTCGACATGCCCAAGCCTGCGCCCGCCGATCTGCACGGCGGCCGGCCGCTGCTTACCATCGTGACCCGGCCGCGCTTCATTGCGGCGGCTTTGTGCGGCGTCATCTCCTATCCCATGATGAATCTCGTCATGACCTCGGCACCGCTCGCCATGAAGATGTGCGGCCTGTCCGTGTCCGATTCCAATTTCGGTATTCAATGGCACATCGTCGCCATGTACGGGCCGAGCTTCTTCACGGGTGCGCTGATCGCGCGCTTCGGCGCGCCCAGGATCGTCGCCGCCGGCCTGCTGCTGGAGGCCGTCGCCGCCGGCATCGGTCTCTCCGGCCTCACCGCGATGCATTTCTGGGCCACGCTGATCGTGCTCGGTGTCGGCTGGAATTTCTCCTTCATCGGCGCCTCCGCGCTGGTGCTGGAGACGCACCGGCCGCAGGAGCGCAACAAGGTGCAGGCCTTCAACGATTTCCTCGTGTTCGGCATGATGGCGATCGGCTCGTTCTCCTCCGGCCAGCTGCTCGCCAATTACGGCTGGTCCGCGGTGAACATGGTGGTGTTCCCACCGGTGGTGCTCGGCCTCGCCGTGCTCTCGCTAGCGTCCTGGGCTCGCCACCGCAAGGCGCGGCTCGAGGCTGCGATGGGCGAGTTCCCGGATGCGATCTGACGTATGATCCGGAAAAGTGTGGAGCGGTTTTCCGATAAGATCATACTCAACAAGGTTGGCAGGAGGCTGTCAGCAACGTTGATACTTCGATCCCGGTCGAAGTGATTTTCGAGAGCCCGGTTGTTACATGATGCTCGTCATCGACAGGCTGGCGTGAAGCACGGCGCTCGCGGGGGAAACGAAGGACCAGCGCAAATGCTCGACAATCCCCAGCCGACCGCGCCCATCGACGAAACCTCGCTTCGTTACGAAGGCTGGCGCATCGTCGCGGTCTGCTTCCTGCTTGCGACCTTCGGCTGGGGGCTCGGCTTCTACGGGCAGAGCGTCTACGTCGCCGAGCTCCAGCGGGCGCGGGGCTGGCCGGCTTCGCTGGTCTCCTCGGGCACGACGTTCTTCTACCTGTTCGGCGCGCTGCTCGTCGTCTTCGTTGGCGAGGCCGTGAGGAAATACGGCCCGCGGCTCTGCCTGATCGCCGGCACGCTGGCGATGGCGGCGGCCGCGGTCGCGATCGGCGCAGTGCGCGAGCCCTGGCAGCTCTATCTCGCCGACGCCGTGCTCGCCTTCGGCTGGGCCGGCACCAGTCTCGCCATGATCACCAACACGATCAGCCTCTGGTTCGACCAGAAGCGCGGCATGGCGATCAGCCTGGCGCTGAACGGCGCCAGCTTCGGCGGCATCGTCGGCGTGCCGCTGCTGGTGACGTTGATCGGCCATGTCGGCTTTGCCAGTGCGATGTACGCCGCCGCCGGGGCCATGCTGGTGCTGCTGCTGCCGGTGATCCTCATTCTCGTCGGACGGCCGCCCGACCTTCACGGCTGGCATGCGGCGGCGAAAGCGAAGCCGCAATCGTCGACGCAAATCCGCGCATGGGCGTTGCGCGATGTCGGCTTCCTCACGGTGACGATTGCGTTTGCGCTGGTGCTGTTCGCGCAGGTCGGCTTCATCGTGCACCTGATCTCGTTCCTCGATCCCGTGATCGGCCGCGAACGCGCCGCTGTTGCCGTTGCGCTGCTGACCGCGATGGCGGTGGTCGGCCGGGTGCTGTTCTCGATGGTGATCGATCGCCTCAACCAGCGGCTGGCCTCGGCGCTGTCGTTCCTGAGCCAGGCCGCGGCGCTGTGCGTCGTCATCAATTTGCACAACGACTATGTGCTGATCGCGGCCTGCGCAGTGTTCGGCTTCTCGGTCGGCAACCTCATCACGCTGCCGTCGCTGATCGTGCAGCGGGAGTTCGATAGCGCCTCGTTCGGCGTGCTGATCAGCTTGAATACGGCGATCAACCAGGTGACGTATGCGTTCGGCCCTGGGGTCGTCGGGGCCTTGCGCGATTGGTCCGGTGGCTACGCGCTGCCGTTCTATCTCTGCATCGCGCTGGAGGTGATGGCCGCCGGGCTGATCATGGTGCGGGGGACGCCCCGGGCGAAGCTCTCGTAGGGTGGATTAGCCGAAGGCGTAATCCACCAACTTCGTCCTGCATTCGCCGAGGCATGGTGGGTTACGCCGAGTGGATGCGCTTCGCGCATCCACGGGGCTAACCCACCCTACGGCATCACCCCTCGCGCACTCGCAACAACCCCTCCACATCCAGCCGCTTCGTGACCATCGCAAGCTTGCCATCCGGCCCGAACGGCCATTGCTCCCGCGGCTTGTCCCAATACAGCTCCACGCCGTTCTGGTCCGGGTCGCGCAAATACAAGGCTTCGCTGACGCCGTGGTCGCTGGCGCCGTCCAGCGCAATGCCGGCCGTCAGCACCCGATGCAACGCATCCGCCAGCGCCGGCCGCGTCGGATAGAGGATCGCGGTGTGGAAGAGCCCCGTGCTGCCCGGCGGCGGCGGCGAGCCGCCCTTGCTTTCCCAGGTGTTGAGCCCGATGTGGTGATGATAACCGCCGGCCGAGATGAAGGCCGCACCGGAGCCCATGCGCTGCATCAGCTCGAAGCCGAGCACGCCGCAATAGAAGCCGAGCGCGCGATCGAGATCGGCGACCTTGAGGTGAACGTGGCCGATCCTGGTGCCGGCATGGACGGCTGGGCTTTGCGACATGTGGCTGCTCCGTTGATGAACTCCACATAGGCCCGGCTTCAGGACAGCGCTACGGCCCTATCCCGAAACCCTGCGTTTCCGGACACGAAACTATGACAGCTCCGGCACCTCGCCCTCGGGCAGCTCGAACTCGAACGTGTTCAGTGTCATCGACACCATGGTGTAGTAGCCGCATAGCCCGATCACCTCGACGACGCCGCGCTCGCTGAGCACTTTCACCGCTTCATCATACAGCCCCTTCTCGACGCCGTGACCCTCGTGCAGCGACTTCGCGACGTCGTAGATCATCCTGCCCTTGGGATCGTCGAACTCAGGCGTGCGACGGTCGCGGATCGCGTCGATGATTTTCGGGTCCATGCCGCCCGCAAGCGCGAGGCGCTTATGCGCATACCATTCGTAATGCGCAGTCCAGTGCCGCGCCGTCACCAGGATCGCGATCTCCGAGAGCTTGGCGGGGAAGATCGTGTCGTAGCGCAGCACCTCGCCGAGCCGCGTGGCGTGACGGGCCATGTCGGGGCTGTTGAGCCATGCCATCATCGGCGCCGGCGGCTTGCCGCGCTTGCCGGCAATCGACTCGTCATAGGTCTGCCGCTGGCTCTCGTTCATTTCGCCAGGCGAAAGGAGTTTCAGGCGCATTCTCGTTTCCTCTTTGTTTTCAAGCACCGTCGTGGCGGCGACTATAGCCGAACGCGCGCCACGGAAGTGGTTGAATTCCACGGTGCGATGGCCCAGAGTCGCGCCCAACAAGTCGATTTTTGATTGATGGAAACGACCATGAGCGACACTGAGACAGCCGATCTCGAAGAATTCCGCAAGCAAACGCGCGCCTGGCTGGAAGCCAATTGTCCGCCGGAGATGCGTAAACCCGTGACCTCCGACGGCGACGTGTTCTGGGGCGGACGCAATACGAAATTCGCGTCCGAGCCGCAGCGCATCTGGTTCGAGCGCATGCGCGACAAGGGCTGGACCGTGCCGGATTGGCCGAAGGAATATGGCGGCGGAGGCCTCAGCGCTGCCGAGCACAAGGTGCTGCGCGCCGAGATGGCGAAGATGGGCGCGCGTCCGCCGCTGTCGAGTTTCGGCATCTGGATGCTCGGACCGGCTTTGCTCAAGTATGGCAATGAGGCCCAGAAGAAGGAGCATCTGCCGAAGATCGCGGCGGGCCTCATCCGCTGGTGCCAGGGTTATTCCGAGCCGAACGCCGGCTCCGATCTCGCCTCGCTCCAGACCCGCGCCGAGAGTGACGGCGACGATTTCGTCATCACGGGTTCGAAGATCTGGACGTCCTACGCCAATTACGCCGACTGGATCTTCTGCCTCGTCCGCACCGATCCCGCCGCGAAGAAGCATGACGGCATCAGCTTCATCCTGTTCGACATGACCTCGAAGGGTGTGACGACCAAGCCGATCCTGCTCATTTCCGGCTATTCGCCGTTCTGCGAGACTTTCTTCGACGGCGTCCGCGTGCCGAAGTCGCATGTGGTCGGCAGCGTCAACCGCGGCTGGGACGTCGCGAAATATCTGCTCCAGCACGAGCGCGCGATGATCTCGGGCATGGGCGAGCGTGGCGTCGGTCGTCCGCTCGGCCAGATCGCGGCCGACTCCGTCGGCTCCGATGCGCTGGGGCGGCTCGACGATTCCATGCTGCGCGGCAAGATCGCGATGTTCGACGTCGATGAAGCTGCGCTTGCGGCTTGCGCCGAGCGCGCGGTCGATCTCGCCAAGGCGGGGCAGGCGCATCCGGCGTTCTCATCGGCGATGAAATATTATGGCACCGAGCTCAACAAGCGCCGCTACGAGATCCTGATGTCCGCCGGCGGCGTCGATGCGTTGGAATGGGAGAGCGAGCGCTCCAAGCAGGGCGCCCGTCCGCGCGCCTGGCTGCGCACCAAGGCCAACTCGATCGAGGGCGGCACGACGGAGGTGATGCTCGGCATCGTCGCCAAGCGCATCCTGGATTTGCCGGGGGCGTAAGGTTCTCCGTCGTTCCGGGGCGCGCGATAGCGCGAACTATGGTGCGCAGTTGCGCACCTGAGAACCTCGAGATTCCGGGTTCGATGCTGCGCATCGCCCCGGAATGACACCAACAGATTTGCAAGACCTTAGAGATTGAACATCATGGCCCTCGTCCTCACCGAAGAACAATCGATGCTCCGCGACTCCGCGCGCGGGCTGATCAGCGACAAGGCGCCGGTGTCGCACCTGCGGCATTTGCGCGACGCCAAGGATCCGACCGGATTCTCCAAGGAGCTGTGGCACTCCTTCGCCGAGATGGGCTTTGCCGGCCTGCTCGTGCCGGAAGAGTTCGGCGGCAGCGGTCTCGGCTTCATGGAGGCCGGGATCGTGATGGAGGAGATCGGCCGCACCTTGATGCCGTCGCCGTTCCTCGCCACCAGCGTGGTGGCAGCCTCGGCGCTGAACCGCGGCGGCAATGCCGCGCAGAAGTCGGAATATCTGCCGAAGGTCTCCAACGGCTCGCTGCTCGCGACGCTCGCGGTCGACGAAGGCGCAAAGCATCGCCCGCTCCAGACCAGCCTCCAGGCGGTGCGCGCCGGCAACGGCTTCAAGCTCTCCGGCTCCAAGGCGCTGGTCGTCGACGGTCACGTCGCCGACCTCTTCATCGTCGCCGCGCGGACCGCTGGCGCGGCCGGCGAGCGCGATGGCTTGACGCTGTTCCTGGTCAACCCCAAGGCCAAGGGCGTATCGATCGAGCGCACCATCATGGTCGACGCGCATAATGCGGCGCGGATCGAGCTTGCCAATGTCGAGGTCAATGCCGACAGCGTGCTCGGCGAGGTGGATCAGGGCGCGAGCCTGCTCGAGGGCGTGCTCGACATCGGCCGCGGCGCGGTCGCGGCTGAAATGGTGGGTCTCAGCGACGAGGTGTTCAACCGCACCGTCGAGTATCTCAAGAACAGAAAGCAGTTCGGCAAGCTGATCGGCGAATTCCAGGCGCTCCAGCACCGCGCCGCCGAACTCTATGTCGACATCGAGATCACCCGTGCCGCCACGATGAAGGCGCTCCAGGCACTGGATGCCGACGTCGCCAAGGCCGCCTCAGCCGTCGCCGTCGCTAAGGCACGCGCCGGCACCACCGCCACGCGCGCGGTGCAGGAAGGCGTGCAGATGCACGGCGGCATGGGCATGACCGACCAGTTCGACATCGGCTTCTTCATGAAGCGCGCAAGGGTGTGCGAGGAACTGTTCGGCGATGCGAATTACCACACCGAGCAACTGGCGCGCACGCGGGGGTATTGAGGCAGCGGACGTGAGGCGCGAGCGCGTGCCTCACCCTCAGTGTCGTCGCCCGGCTTGACCGGGCGACCCAGTATTCCAGAGACAGAAGTGATTTACGGAGAGGCCGCGGCGTACTGGATCGCCCAGTCAAGCCGGGCGATGACAGTTGAGTGTGGAGAGCGGCCGCCCCAAGCTCGCAGTGACGGCGGTGAGACCGCCGTTACCTCATCGGCGGGGCATACTGCACACCACCTGCATTCCACAGCTGGTTCATGCCGCGCGGGATCTTCAGCTTCGACTTCTCGCCGATGTTGCGCTCGTACATCTCGCCGTAATTGCCGACGTGGCGGATGATGCGGACGACCCAGTCCTTGGTGAGGCCGAGCTGCTCGCCGTAATTGCCCTCGGTGCCGACCAGGCGCATCACTTCCGGCTTCTTCGACTTCAGGGCCTCGTCGATATTCTCCGAGGTCACGCCGAGCTCTTCGGCGTTGATCATCGCGTAGAGCGTCCATTTCACGATCATCATCCAGTCGTCGTCGCGCTGGCGCACGACGGGAGCGAGCGGCTCCTTGGAGATCATATCCGGCAGGATCATGTGGTCGCCGGGCTTTGAGAGGTTGAGCCTGAGCGCGTAGAGCTGGGAGACGTCGGCCGACAGCGTGTCGCACTTGCCGGTGTCGTAGGCCTTCACCACGTCATCGAGCTTGTCGAACTTCACCTCTTCATACTTCATGTTGTTGGCTTTGAAGTAATCGGCGACGTTGAGCAGCGTGGTGGTGCCGGCCTGCACGCAGACCTTGCTGCCGGTCAGGTCCAGCGAAGTCTCCTTGTTGCGCGAGCGCGGCAGCATGAAGCCTGCGCCGTCGTAATAGGCGACCGCGGGGAAATAGAGGTCGTAGTCGAGCTCGCGCGCCATGCTCCAGGTCGAGTTGCGCGAGAGGATGTCCACTTTCCGGCTCTGCAATTCCTTGAAGCGTTCGCCGGCGTCGAGCGGGACGAACTTCGCCTTGCCCGGATCGTTGAAGATCGCGGAGGCCACCGCGCGGCAGAAATCGACGTCGAAGCCGGTCCAGTTGCCCTTGTCGTCCGGGATCGAGAAGCCCGGCAGGCCCTTGTTGACGCCGCACAGCACCTCGCCGCGGCGCACGGTGCGCTTCAGCGTGCGGGTATCGTAGAATTCATAGATGATGGCCAGGACGGCGACCAGCACGGCGACTGCGAGCCCGATCAGCAGGCCGCCTCGGAATGTGCGCATCATGTTGCTCTCTCGAAAAATCGGGAAAAGGAATTTGGGGGAGGGCGCAGAGCATGATCCCTGGGGATCATGCTCCAGCGATAAGCTTAGAGTTCGGGCTTCTGCCGGATGACGACCTTGGTGCCAACAGGGACGCGATCGTAGAGATCGGCGACGTCATGGTTGACCAGACGGAAGCAGCCTGAGGACACCTTGGTGCCGATCGTGTCGGGGCGGTTGGTGCCGTGGATGCGGTAGACCGTGGTGCCGAGATACATGGCGCGGGCGCCGAGCGGATTGCCGGGGCCGCCGGCCATGAAGCGCGGCAGATAGGGCTGGCGCTGGATCATCTCCGGCGGCGGCGTCCAGTCCGGCCACTCTTTCTTGTTGGTGATGTTCACCAGACCCTGCCACTGGAAGCCGTCGCGGCCGACGCCGATGCCGTAACGGATCGCGCGCCCGCCGGGCTGCACCAAATAGAGATGCCGCTCGGCGGTCGAGATGATGATGGTGCCCGGCGTTTCGGTGGTGCGGAAGTACACGACCTGCTTCTGCCATTCCGGCTCGAGCTGGTAGGCGTCGTCGGCGACCAGACCCGGCTCGTCGCCGCGGTCAGGCTGCTGGGCGATGGCTTGCGGTGCGGACAGGATCAAGCCGATCGCGGCCACGACCATCCCGGTCAGTCGACGATAATCCGTCATTTCAAGCTCTCCCCGCTGCCACAGCGCAAATCATTCGGAACCATCAAATCTCAGGGGCATGTTCATGGCAAGTTAATGGCACGCCCGGCTGGTATGTCACGAGAATGCTTTGGTTTTTTGACGGGCTCTCGCAATGCCACAAACAGGGGATGGCGCGAAAAGCCTAGCGCTGGGCTGGATGCGCTCCCTCCCCCGCGTGCGGGGGAGGGCGGGGGAGAGGGTGTCTCCGCGATGGGACACTCCCGATGCGGAAAGAACCCTCACCCGCGCCTTCGCGACCTCTCCCGCAAGCGGGAGAGGCTCAGACCGAGTTCGAGGCTAAATCGTCCAACCCAACAGGCACTGCGCTAGATCTTGTTGCTCTCCGGCGAAATCCCGAGCCGCCGGACGATTTCGGTCCCCACGGCGCGGGCCTCTGGCCGAGAGCCGATGCGGGGGCTGCGAAACCGCCGCCCCGAGCGCAATCGGATCGTGACGATGCAGTGCTCGTCCTCGGAGCGGCCGCGGCGCTCGACGGTGATCGTCTTCACCTCGGGCCCCTCGATATGGTCCGCGCGCGGCGTGCCGTCGCCCCACAGGCGTTCGACGCGGATGTCGCTCTCGCGGATGATCCAGAACGCGCCGGTCACGAGGTTGGCGTAACGGTGCACGGCGAACGCTGCAATCACGCCAAGCGGCAGCAACAGGATGTCGACATGCGTGGGCGGCCACCCGCGCCAGAGCTTGTACGCGTAGGGCACGGCGGACAACGCGACCGCGATCAGCGACACGATGCGGATGTCCCGCGCGGAAAATGCCTCGAGCGGCTCGCCGAGATGCATCTCGGGATTGCTGGCATCGAGCGGATTGACCGGCTCCTCGACATTGGGAACTTCGAACTGCGCAGCGATCCGGGCCACGGTGTCGCGAACATGGGTGACGTCTGAGATCGGCGGGGATGTCAGGCGCTCGCCGGAAGCAAGCGTGAAGACGAGTTGAAAGCGCGCCTTTACCCGCTTGCCGCCGGGAACCTGCAATCCGCTGATGTCGTCTTTTGCGACGACCCTCGTGCGAAGCTTTCCGAACGGACTTTGTCGCCCGATCAGGATCTCGTTCGGCGTGATGATCCACACCACCGCCGGCGCCAGCATGATGCCGCCGACGAACCCGGCTCCCACGAGCAGCGCAACCACCGATATGATGATTTCCAGCGGATCGCGTGTGAACAGGCCCGGCGTGAAGCACAGCGCGACGGCCGCCGCGAAGGCGGACATGACAAGCCGCTGCGCGATCGAGGAGCCCTCACGAAGGCGAATGTCGGTGCTGATGGTCGCGGCGTCCATTGCGGGCAGCTGATTCCGATGCCGCGAAACTCCACGGACGGGTCCGTGGAGTCAAGCAACAACGTCGCGCCTGCGGCTTCAACTATTGGCGTTCAGCAGCCCGGCCACCGTGCGGTCGATCTGGTCGTAGGCGCCTTCGCCTTCGTGCTGGAACACGATCTTGCCGTCCTGGTCGATGATGTATTGCGCTGGCCAGTACCGGTTGCTGTAGGCGTTCCAGGTCTTGGAATCATTGTCCTGCGCCACCGGATAGGTGATGCCGTGGCGCTTCAGTGCGGCCTGCACGTTGGAGGCCGAGCGCTCGAACGGGAATTCCGGCGTGTGCACGCCGACCACGACGAGGCCCTTGTCCTTGTATTTGGCGTAGAGGTCGGTGACGTGCGGCAGCGTGTTGACGCAGTTGACGCAGCCATAGGTCCAGAAGTCGACCAGCACGACCTTGCCGCGCAGGTCGGCGATGTTGAGCGGCTTCGAGTTGAACCAGTTGTTGATGCCGGCGAAGTCGGGCGCGGTCTGCCGGTTTGCGGCCGCAGTCACCATTGGCGCTGCGCGCGCGGCCTCGTCGCAGATGCCGGGGATGACGGCGCCCGTTACGGCCATGCCGATCAGTGCAGCGGAGACGGCGAGCAGTTTGAAGGTCATGGAAAAAATCCTCCGGTTGAGATGCGCGATGATCACAGGCCGATCTGGCCGGTGGGATAGAAGCCGGTGAGCCACGCCACGATCAGCGTGTCGTATTGGAAGTAGGCGGCGACCGCGAAGGCGATCACGACGACGCCAAAACCCTGCTGCAGCCGCGGCGAGATCCGCGCGAGGCTGCGCACCCGCGTGGTCGCGGCCTGTCCGCCATAGGCGATCGCGAGCATTGGGATCGCTGCGCCGATGGCATAGGCAATCAGCAGCACGCCGGCCCAGCTGGCGTTCTTCGAGGTCGCGACCAGCGTCAGGATCGAGCCGAGCACCGGGCCTGCGCAAGGCGTCCAGACCAGGCCCAGCGTGGTGCCGAGCACGAGGCCGCCAAGTGCGCCCTCGCGCTGCACGGCGCCGGCATTGCCGAGATCGAACCAGCCGTTGAGCCGGACCGACAGCCATTCAAACGGCGCCGGCCACAGCATCAGCAGGCCGAAACCGAGCAGCAGGATCGAGGCGGCCTCGCGCAGCACGTTCGGATCGAAATCGAACAGCCGCGTGATGGCACCCAGCAGCAGCGCGGCCGCCGAGAACGAGACGACGAAGCCAAGTGCGATCATCGCCGGCCGCAAATGTCCCGCGCGCCCGATCGAGGCGCCAAGCAGGATCGGCAGCATCGGCAGGGTGCAGGGCGCGGCGATGGTGAGGATTCCGGCAAGCACGGCGAAGAGAAGTTCGAGCATGGGGCACTCGTGAAGGGGGTCACGAGGTTGTTTCGGGATGGATGCGCCGGTCGTTACGTGGCGTCACACGTTCGTGACGAAGCCCTTGTCTGAGAGGGAGTAGCGGGCGGCTTTGCGAGGCAACCGGGCCGGCCACGGCAATGCTGCGCTCCCTCCCCCCTTGCGGGGGAGGGCGGGGGAGAGGGGTAGCCCGGGAAACGGTCCATCCGCCTGCGATCGTGCCGCGCATATATCGAGAGAGTCCCCGTGGCTACCCCTCTCCCTGCCCCTTCCCCGCAAGGGGGGAGGGAATGAGAGAGGGTGCCCAACTCACTCAGATGCGGCCAAGAACATCAGGGCTGCGGCATCGCAAAACCCAAATACAAAACGACCCGGACGGGGGCATCGTCCGGGTCGCTGGAGGTCTTGGGAGGTTTAACGAAACCGTATGTGAGCTTTATAGGAGGGGAGTTTTTCCGCCTGATGTTGTGCTTTGTTTCAATTGTTTCGTCGGCGGTAACACTTCCGTGTCCGGGGACAGGGCCGAAGTGCGGTCCTATCCCACTGAAATCCTTGGCCTTAGGCGGCGAAACGGTCGACGCCGGCGCCCTTAAGCAAGTCTGCCAGTTGCTTGCGGGCATAGAACATCCGCGTCTTCACCGTGCTCTGCGGGATGCCGATGATCTGACCGACCTCCTCCACCGACTTCTCGTGGTAGTAGACGAGGTTGATGATCTCGCGATGCGCGGGCGACAGCTTCTGCACGCAGGCGCGCAGAATGGCGCTGGTGTCGTTGCGGTCGAGCGAGCTCTCCGGCGTCTCGGCATCGTCAGGGATCTGGCGCACGTCGTCCTGGTCGATGTCCTCGAAGCGGCGCTGGCGCATGGCGGTCAGCGCCTTGAAGCGGGCGATCGAGAGCAGCCAGGTCGAGACCTGCGAGCGGCCCTGGAATTGGCCTGCGGTGCGCCACACGTCGAGGAACACCTGGCTGACCAGATCTTCCGCCGTGGTCGCGTCACGCACGATGCGTAGGATGAAGCGATAGACCCGCACATTGTGCCGGCAATAGAGGATGTGCATCGCTGTCCGGTTGCCGTCGGCAATGCTCTCCAGAAGCATATCGTCCGAGGTCGCCTGAGCGGCAATGATGCTCTGGCTGGCTTGGGCGTTGATGGCGATGACGTTCGGCATTGACTTAGCTCCCCGTAGCGCCGCAACCGAGCGGCGTTTCCTTGGACCAAAGTGTTAATCAGCCAACGTTTCGGGACGTCTGCACCAAAAGCGGAAAATGGTTTCGTGCGCCGCCAAATTGTTTCGTCGGACAGGGCGCGACGAAACATTCGGGGCAAAAAATCGTGGAATTTCAATATACGGAAAATACGGGGGTCGGGTCTGGGGGGGCGCCGGAGGGCGGCTGGAACGAAGTACGAGGATTTGCGTTCGGTCGCGCCAAGAAATCAGCTGTCCGTCCCGGATCGACGCGCGCTTGTCTGGGGCGACAGCGGGTAGGTTTGGCGCGCCCTACGCCTTCTCGCCCGCGGGCGAGAACAGATAGCCGCCGCCGCGGATGGTGCGGATCACGGCCGGCTTGGTCGGGTCGGGCTCGATCTTGCGGCGGATGCGCATGATGCGGAGGTCGACGGCGCGGTCGAAGGCTTCGGCGTCGCGCGCATTGGCCAGTTCGAGCAGACGCTCGCGCGACAGCACGCGCTTCGGATTGGCCGCAAACACCTTGAGCAGCCCGAATTCGGACGCCGTGAGCGGATGCTCGTTGCCCTCGTCGTCGCGCAAGGCCTGCGCTTCGAGGTCGAGCCATTTGGTGCCGAAGCGCACCAGTTGGTCCTTGTCCGATTTCGCAGGCGCCTCTGCAGCGGCAGCCTTCACCGGCGTGCTCCGCCGCAGCACCGAGCGGATGCGCGCCATCAGCTCGCGCAGCTCGCAGGGCTTTGCCACGTAATCGTCGGCGCCGAGCTCGAGACCGACGACGCGGTCGATCGGGCTCGCCGTCGCCGTCAGCATGATGACAGGCACGTTGATCCGGCTCTTGAGGTCGCGGATGATCGAGAGGCCGTCTTCCTCGGGCATGTTGAGGTCGAGCACGACGAGGTCGGGCATGCCGCCGTCGATCGCGGCGCGCAAGCTCTTGCCGCCGTCGCACAGCGTCACGGTGAAGCCGTGCATCTTGAGGTAATCGCCGACCATCTCCCGGGCCGGGGCCTCGTCGTCGACGATCATGATGTGCTGGCTTTGGGTCATGTCATCAGATCTCGGTACTCAAATCACGGCAACTCGGTCGCGGGCAGGGTGATGGTGAAGGTCGATCCCTGGCCGGGACCGTCGCTCTCGGCCGTCACCTCGCCGCCATGCATGTCGATAATACGCTTGACGATGGAAAGCCCAAGCCCCGTCGAGCTCTCGCCCGCGGTCGGTTTGGCCGACAGCCGCTGGAACCGGCCGAACAGGCGGCCCAGATCCTCCGGCGACAGGCCGGCGCCCTGGTCGCTGACGCGGACGATGGTGTCGCTTCCCTCATGGGTGACCGCGACGACGATCTTGCCGCCGATCGGTGAGTATTTGATGGCGTTGCTGATGAGATTGTCGATCGCCTCGCGGATGCGGTCGGTGTCGCACATGGTGACGATGTTGGGTGGCGCGGTGACGCTGATCGCCTGCTGCTTGTTGACCGCGAGCGGATGGTTGGCCTCGGCGACCTCTTTCACCAGCGCCGCGACGTCGACCGGCTCGCGGCGGATGGTGATGTCGAAGGCATCGGCCATCGCGTCCGAGATCAGGTGATCGACCATCGTGGTCAGGCGCTTCGTCGCATCGCGGATGTGATCGACCTGGGCGACGACGCCGTCGGCCGACGCGCCGGTCGAGATCAGCTCCTTCAGCATCTCGGTGCGGCCGAGGATGACGCCGAGCGGGTTCTTCAGATCATGCGCGACGGTGCCGAGGATCTCGTTCTTGAAGCCGTTGGCGCGCTGCAGCCGCAGCCATTGCGCCGAGAGGCGGCGGTTGGCCTGCATCAGCGCGCGGGTGCGCTGGGCCACGCGATCCTCGAGCTGCGTGTTGGCGTCCTGGAGCTGCTGATAGAGGATGACGTTGTCGAAGGCGATCGAGAGCCGGCTGGAGAAGATCTCGACCAGCGAGCGATCGGTCTCGGACAGCTCGCGCTCGGCCTGGAGCAGCACCACCACCTCGCGGCCGCTTCCGGTGCGCAGATAGATCACGCTGCGGTGGTCGGCGAATTCGTTCTTGCGGCCCTGGAAGGCGGCTTCCACCATCGTGCGCAGGTCGGGGTCGAGCGCCTTCGACGAGGTCGTGCCGATGAAGCGGCTGTAGCAGCCGCTGCCGGCGAGCACGGAGAGTTCGGGGTCCACGCCGCCATTGTCGCGCAAGACCAGTATACCGGCGCAGTCGACATTGAGCAGCGAGGCGAGCTGGGTCAGCACGCCCTCGGCGAGCCGCTGCATCGACTTGAAGTCGTACAGCGTCGAGGCGGCGTCGATGATGATCTCGAGCCCGCGCCGGGTCTGCACCATGCGCTCGAGCTGCTGATAGGAGCGCAGCGCCGCGGTCAGCGAGGTGAACAGCTTGTCGGCCGTGAGCTCGGTCTTGGCCTTGTAGTCGTTGATGTCGTACTGCACGATCACGCGCCGTTCGGGCGCCTGGCCGGGCTGTCCGGTGCGCAGGATGATACGCACGGTCTCGTTCTTGAGCTCGTTGCGGATGAACTCGACCAGTTCGAGGCCGGCGACGTCGGTCTCCATGATGACGTCGAGCAGCACGGCGGCGATATCGCCGTGCTCGGCCATCAGCTTGCGACCTTCCGCCGCGGAATGGGCGGAGAGGATCTCCAGGCCCTGGCCATTGAGGCTGTAGTCGGACAGCGCGAAGCGGGTGCCGTCATGCACGGCCGGATCGTCGTCGATGACGGCGATCTTCCACTTCCTTGCGTTCTGGTCCTCCGGTGCGGCACCGGTATCGTCGATCAGGTGGAGGACATCGTCCTGTTCGGCCATTGAGAAGTCCCGTCAGTCTCTGTGCTTTGCGTGCCGCCCTTGGCGATCCGCGGCATGATAATCCGAAAAGTAGTGCCTTGTCCCAGCTTGGATTCCAGCATCATGCGTCCGCCGAGCTGCTGGGTGACGAGGTTATAGACGATATGAAGCCCGAGTCCCGTACCACCTTCATTGCGCCGGGTGGTAAAGAATGGGTCAAAGGCCTGGCGCTGCACGTCCGGGGTCATGCCGGCCCCGTCATCGGCGAAGATGATCTCGATGTCGTCGGACCCGCGCGGCCGCGCCGAGATCGTGATCGTGCCGGCGCGGCCGTCGGCAAAGGCGTGGTTGGCGGCGTTGAGGAAGAGGTTGGTCAGGATCTGACCGTAGGAGCCGGGATAGCCGTCCAGCAGCAGCCCCTCGGGCACGTCGACCTGGAGCGTGATCGGCGAGCGCTTCAGGACCGGACGCAGGCTGGCGATGATCTGGTCGGTGGCTTCGCTGAGTGAGAACTGCCGCCGCTCGGCATGCGAGCGGTCGACCGCGACCTGCTTGAACGACTGGATCAGCTCGCCGGCGCGGGTGAGGTTGGCGACCAGCTGCTGCGAGGCGTCGCGCGAGGACTGCACGAACTCCTCCAGCTGCGAGCGGCGCAGGCCGCCGTCGCCCTTGAGCTGGGCCTCGAAGATCTCGGTGCGCCGGGCAAAGCTCGAGGCAACGGTCAGGCTGATGCCGATGGGGTTGTTGACCTCGTGCGCAACGCCGGCGACGAGGCCGCCGAGGGCCGCCAGTCGTTCGGCGTCGATCAGGTTCTGCTGTGCGGTGTTGAGCTCGAGCAGCGCGCTCTCGGCCTTTTCCTTGGACGCGCGCAGCTCGTCCTCGGTCTCGCGCTTCGCGATCGCGTTCTCGCGGAACACCTCCACCGCGCGCGCCATGGCGCCGACCTCGTCGCGTGCCTTGGTGCCCTGCACCTCGCGGTCGAGGTCCCCGAGCGTGATCGCGCGCATCGCGGTCATGATCTGCTGCAGCGGCAGCCGGATCGACAGCGCGATCAGCACGCCGGCGGCGAGGATGACGCCGAGGAAGATCATCGCAATGGTGAGGACGCGGCGAGAAATGGCCGCCAGCGTGCGGTCGAAGGTCTCCTGCGCCTTCTGCTCGCGCTGGCGCATCTTGGTGGAGAGATCGTCGATGGCGCCGATCGCCTCGGCCTGGCTGGCGTCGATGGTGTTGCGCAGCAATTCGGTGCGGTTCATCAGCTGCTCGGAGAGTTTGGCAAAACCCTCGCGCAGCGCCATGGTGCGGGCGCCGAGCCGTTGCAGCGCCATGCGCTGCAGATCGTTGTCGGCGAGATCGATCATGACCGGAATGGTCTTCTCGATCGTCTCGGTGTTGCGGCGCGCGTCGTCGGCAGCACCGGGCGACAGCGACAGATAGTAGGAATTCGCCGCGACCAGCATCGCCGTGAAGGCCTCGCGGGACTTGCCGAGCGAGGGCCAGATCAGCGCGTCACGATGGCCGGTGGCGCCCTCGATGATGGAATAGAGGCCGGCCATGTCCCTGGCCGGGCCCTGCACCTGCTCCTCATAGGTCTTGGCGATGGTCGCCTGCACGACGCGCAGCTCGCCGAAGCCGTTGAGGAAGCGGTCGGTGGTGCGCTCCAGCTCCTCGACCGAGCCCGACAGCATCGGGTCCTTGGCGGCACGATCGGTCAGCGTGCCCAGCACCGCCTCGCGCAGCAGCAGGATCTCGGCGAACAGGTCCGGGCTCGGCTGGTTGATGTAGCGGTGGATCAGATTGTGCAGGCGCCCGGTCTCGCTTTCGAGCAGCGCCAGAATGCGGTCTGACTCGCGCACCTGGCGGACGTCGTCCCAGGCCGACCCCAGCACCTGCGAGCCGTTCCAGATCAGGCCCACCAGCACCACCACCACGGCGGAGTTCAGCGCCGCGATCGACAGGATGCGCCAGCGGATCGGCACTGCCCGGAGCATGCCGACCAGGCGGGCGCGCAGCCGCCCGAGCGGGCCGGGCGGCCTGTCTCCGTGCTCGCTGTGTCCAAGTGCAGCCAAGCGGCTCACTCCACCTTGCGAATGCGTTCGATCAGCGCGGCCGCGGCGGGATCACGCCCCGCCTTGGCATAGATCGCAGCCATCGCGTCCTCGAACGGCTTGCGGTCGATGTCCTTGACGACCGTGATGCCGGCGGCCTCCGCCTTGCGCTGCGACTGCTCCTCGAGGTCGCGCCACTTCTCGCGCATGAACCGGCTGGAGCGCGCCGCGGCCTCGCGGAAAATCTGCTGGTCGTCCGCCGACAGGCTTGTCCAGGCCTTCAGCGAGATCACCAGCACTTCCGGGCTCATCGTGTGCTCGGTGAGCGCAAGGTGGCCGGCATGCTTGTAATGGTCCGTCGTCACGAAAGACGGCCAGTTGTTTTCGGCGCCGTCGATCAGATGGTTGGCAAGCCCGGTGAGCACCTGCCCATAGGGCATCTCGACCGGCTCGGCGCCGAGCGAGCGGATCATCTGGCTCATCAACTCCGACTGCTGCACCCGGATCCTCAATCCCCTGAGGTCCGCGACGCTCCGGACAGGGCGGACCCCGTTGTAGATCGACCGCGCACCGGAATCGTAGAAGGCGAGCCCGACGAAGCCGTAGGGCTCGAAACTGCCGAGGATCTCGCTGCCGATCGGCCCGTCCAGCACCTTCTGCATGTGCTCGATGGACCGGAACAGGAACGGCATAGCCAGCACGTTCATCGCAGGGACGAAATTGCCGATCAGCGCCACATTGGTCCGGTTGAGGTCGATCGCGCCGACCCGGGTCTGCTCGATGGTCTCCTTCTCCTCGCCGAGCTGGCGGGAGTGGAACACCTTCACCTCGTGCCGGCCGCCGGTGCGCTCGGCGATCAGGGCGCCCATGTAGCGCAGCGCCTGGACGGTCGGGTAGTCCTGGGTCTGGGTGTCGGCGGCGCGGAATTCGCGCGCAGCAGCGCTCGTCGCGCAGACCGCGAGCAGAATCGCAACGAAGATCAACCCGGCCCGCGAGAGTTCGGCACGGTTCAGCACTGGCACACTCAACCCCTCAGTGGTGGAGTCTATGGCGAAGCAAAAAGGTTCAACGCAATCTAGCAGATGGTTAAGGGAAGGCCATCCTGCCGCACCCCGCGGGGCGATTGTGCGTTGCAGCCGCCGTTCATTCCCGGTTGAAACAGGAAATGCCGGGCCTTAAGCAGGTATAGTCGCCCTTTGCCGCGCGACACGGGAAGAGCCATCGTGATTTCAGCATCGCGTCTTTTGCGGCTCGTCGCCGCCTTCACCATCCTCACCTGGCCGCTCCAGGCGCGTGCCGCCACGGAGATCGCATGGTGGCACGCCATGTCCGGCGAGCTCGGCCGGCAGCTGGAAAAGCTCGCCTCCGATTTCAACGCCTCGCAGTCCGACTACCGCATCGTGCCGAGCTACAAGGGCAATTACACCGAGACGGTGACCGCTGCGATCTTCGCCTTCCGCTCGCGCAGCCAGCCCGCGATCGTCCAGGTCAACGAGGTCGCCACCGCCACCATGACTGCGGCCAAGGGCGCGATCTATCCCGTGTTCAGCATGATGAGGGACATGAACGAGCCGTTCTCGCTCAACGATTACCTTCCCGCCGTCTCCGGCTATTACACCGATGCGGCCGGCAATCTGTTGTCGTTCCCGTTCAATTCCTCGACGCCGATCCTCTATTACAACAAGACCATGTTCCGCGACGCGGGCCTCGATCCGGAGGCGCCGCCGAAGACATGGCCCGAGCTGGGGCTTGCTGCAAAACGCTTGCGCGAGCGCGGCGCGGTGTGCGGCTTCACCACGTCCTGGCCGTCCTGGATCCATATCGAGAATTTCGCCGCCTTCCACAATCTGCCGCTCGCGACGCGGACCAATGGCTTTGCGGGGCTGGATGCCGAGCTGACCATCAACAACCCGGTCGTCGTGCAGCACATCGCCCGGCTTGCCGAGTGGCAGAAGGACAAGGTGTTCGACTATAGCGGCCGCGGGCAGTCGGCCGAGCCGCGCTTCCAGAAGGGCGAATGCGGCATCTTCATCGGCTCCTCGGCGACGCGGGCCGACATCAAGGCGAATTCGAAGTTCGATATCGGCTACGGCATGATGCCGTACTGGCCCGACGTGAAGAACGCGCCGCAGAACTCGATCATCGGCGGTGCCACGCTGTGGGTGCTGCGCGATCGCCCGCGCGAGGAATACAAGGGCGTCGCGCGGTTCTTCGCCTATCTGTCGCAGCCCGGCGTGCAGGCGGCCTGGCACCAGAACACCGGCTATCTGCCGATCACCCGCGCCGCCTACGAGCTGACGCGCGCGCAGGGTTTTTATGAGCGCAATCCGGGCTCGGCGATCTCGTTCGAGGAGATCACGCTGCATCCGCCGACAGAGAACTCGAAGGGCATCCGGCTCGGCTCCTTCGTGCTGATCCGCGGCGCCATCGAGGACGAGCTGGAGCAGGCCTTTACCGGCCAGAAGGGCGCGCAAGCCGCGCTCGATGCCGCGGTCGAGCGCGGCAACAAGCTGCTCCGCCAGTTCGAGCGCGCCAGCCCGGATAGGTAGCGGGCGGCCTGAGCGCGCGCCTCGTCCTTCGAGACGCCCGCCTCTGGCGGGCTCCTCAGGATGAGGCTAAGCGACATCGGGGCTCGTCGACATCGTTGCCGCACATTCCGTCCTCATCCTGAGGAGCCCGCGCAAGCGGGCGTCGCGAAGGATGGCCGCAGGGAATTTGGTCTGATTGAGTTTGCAATGTTGATGACACTGCCCCGCTTCACCGACGCGGAAAGCTTCCGCGCCTGGCGCTCCGATTCCTCGCAATGGCTGCCGATCGCGCTCGACATCGCGCGCGATCATGGTCTCGACGCCAGCGCACCGCATGTATTTGCAACCGGCACCAATCTCGTCGTCGGGCTCGGCGAAAAATTGATCCTGAAGATCTTCCCGCCGCTGCTCCGCGCACAATTTGTCTCCGAGCGCGGCTCGCTGACGCAGCTCAAGGGCCGCCTGCATCTGCCGATCCCCGAGATCGTCGCGGAGGGGATGCGCGACGGCTGGCCCTATCTGATCATCACGCGGCTATCAGGCACGCTGGGCTCGGAGGTGTGGCCGCAACTGGCGGAAGATCAGAAGGAGCGCCTGCTGCGCCAGATCGGCGAGACCATCGCTAGCGTCCAGCGCGCCCCGCTCGGACCGCTTGCGCAAATCGAGCCGCGCTGGGACGCGTTCATGCGTGCCCAGATACAGGGCTGCAAGGCGCGGCACACGCGCCTCGGCCTTGCGCCGAAATTCCTCGCCGGCCTCGACGATCTCCTGCGCGACGTAGAAAAGCTCATCCCGATGGATGCGCCGCCGGTGATCCTGATCGGCGAATACATTCCGGAGAACTTTTTGCTCGCCTGCCATGACAATCAATGGTCGCTCGCCGGCCTGTTCGACTTCGGCGACGTGCTGGCGGGATGGCGCGACTACGATCTGCTCGGCCCAGGCGCCTTCATGGCGGCGGGCCGGCCGGGCAGGGTGCGCAGCCTGCTCGAAGGCTTTGGCCATACCAAGCTCGACTACGCGCTCAAGCGCCGGCTGATGGCCCTGATGCTGCTGCACCGGGCCAGCGACCTCAACAGCCATATCTGCATCGAAGGCTGGCAGGAGAAGGCAAATGATCTGGTCGAGCTTCAGGAGCTGATCTGGGCGGGTTGACCTGCCGCCAAGGGCTCCGTGACAGTCCTGCTCAAACCCGCAGCGCTCAATTTTTCAGCCTAATTTCTCGGCAAATTTGCATCTTTGTATGCAATCAGGAGGGCTGCTCAAAACACGATCAGGCCGGCGACGGTACCTAAACTGATTTAAAATCAGTGGCTTATGTGCGGAGTAACGTCTCGTTAAGCCTTGGCACGAACCTTGCGAATCCCTGTTCCAACCAGAAACTTTTGCGTTGGAGCATTTTCGATGAAACGCCGCGATTTCCTCAAGTCCGTGTCCGGATTGGCCGCAGGCGCGGCGCTTCCGGCGATGCCACAGGTGATTTCGTCCGCCTATGCCGACGCGCGCTCGGAGACGCTGCTGATCGTCTCGGAAGGCGGCCCCAACAATCTCGACATCCACGGCGTCGGCACCAACGTGCCCGGCTATGAAGTCTCCTGGAATTGCTACGACCGCCTGATCAGCCACGAGATGAAGGCCGGCCCCGGCGGCGTGCCCTATTACGACCGCGACAAGTTCAAGGGCGAGCTCGCCGAGGACTTCAAGATCGACGACATGTCGGTCACCTTCAAGCTGCGCAAGAACGCCAAGTTCCACGACGGCACGCCTGTCACCGCCAAGGACGTGAAATGGTCGCTCGACCGCGCCGTCAGCGTCGGCGGCTTTCCCACCTTCCAGATGAGCGCGGGCTCGCTCACCAAGCCGGAGCAGTTCGTCGTCATCGACGACTACACCGTGCGCGTCGACTTCCTGAAAAAGGACAAGCTGACGATTCCCGATCTCGCCGTCATCGTGCCCTGCATCGTCAACTCCGAGCTGGTGAAGAAGAACGCCAGCGAGAAGGACCCCTGGGGCCTCGAATTCACCAAGCAGCAGACCGCGGGTTCGGGCGCCTACAAGGTGACGAAGTGGACCGCCGGCACCGAAGTCATCATGGAGCGCAACGAGGACTGGGCGTGCGGTCCGCTGCCGAAGATCAAGCGCGTGATCTGGCGCATGGTGCCGCAGGCCGGCAATCGCCGTGCGCTGTTGGAGCGCGGCGATGCCGACATCTCCTACGAGCTGCCGAACAAGGACTTCCAGGAGATGAAGGCCAACGGCAAGCTCAACGTGGTGTCGCTGCCGTTCTCCAACGGCATCCAGTATATCGGCATGAACGTCACCAAGCCGCCGTTCGACAACCCGAAGGTCCGTCAGGCCGTCGCCTACGCGTTGCCCTATCAGAAGATCATGGACGCCGTGATGTTCGGCCTGGCGAACCCGATGTTCGGCGCGCCGAAGGACAAGCCGACCGAAGTCGCCTGGCCGCAGCCGCACAAATACAACACCGACATGGACAAGGCGAAGGCGCTGCTGGCTGAGGCCGGTTACGCCAACGGCTTCGAGACCACGATCTCGTTCGACCTCAATTTCGCCGGCGTCAATGAGCCGCTCTGCGTGCTGGTGCAGGAGAGCCTCGCGCAGATCGGCATCAAGACCACCATCAACAAGGTGCCCGGCGCCAACTGGCGTACCGAATTGAACAAGAAGGAGATGCCGCTCTTCACCAACGTGTTCTCGGGCTGGCTCGATTATCCCGAGTACTTCTTCTACTGGTGCTATCACGGCAACAATTCCGTCTTCAACACCATGAGCTACAAGTCGGCGGAGATGGACAAGCTCATCGACGGCGCGCGCACGGCTGCCGCCACCGGTGACACCGCGACTTACGACAAGGACGTGAAGGGTTTTGTCGATCTCGCCTTCACCGACATCCCGCGCATTCCGCTGTACCAGCCCTTCGTCAACGTCGCGATGCAGAAGAACATCAGCGGCTACCAATACTGGTTCCACCGGAGGCTGGATTATCGCGCGCTGGCGAAGGGGTGAGCGGTCATGGGTGAGGTGAGCACGCTCTTCAGGCTCCCTCCCCCCTTGCGGGGGAGGGTTGGGGAGAGGGGTAGCCACGAACTCCGACCTCGCTTGGGGCTACCCCTCTCCCTAGCCCTCCCCCGCAAGGGGGGAGGGAACATAGCCGTGCGTGCAGAGAGAGTTTTGTCCACGATCGGGAGCACTTCATGCTGACCATGATCGGCAAGCGCCTGATGTTTGCGATTCCCTCGCTGATCGGCGTGGTCATCGTCACCTTCCTGCTGACGCGCGCGCTGCCGGGCGATCCCGCCGCGTATTTCGCCGGTCCGGCCGCGACCAAGGAAGCCGTCGAGCAGATCCGCAAAAAACTCGGTCTCGACAAGCCGCTGATCGAGCAGTTCTTCCGCTACACCAACGATCTCGCGCACGGCGATTTCGGCAATTCGCTGACCACGGGGCAGCCGGTCGCGGCCGAGATCCGCAATCGTCTGCCGGCCTCCGCCGAGCTGACGCTGCTCGGCCTCATCGTCTCCGTCGTCATCGCCATTCCGCTCGGCGTGCTGGCGGCGACGCGACCAGGATCATGGGTTGATCATCTCTGCCGTGTCACGACGACGGCCGGCGTCTCGCTGCCGGTGTTCTTCACAGGCCTCGTGCTGGTGTATGTCTTCTATTTCCGTCTCGGCTGGTCGCCCGCGCCGCTCGGCCGTCTCGACGTATTTTACAGCGCGCCGCCGACGGTGACCGGCTTCTATCTGATCGACACGCTGATCGCGCGTGACTTCGAAGCGTTCCGCTCGGCGCTCAGCCAGCTCATCCTGCCGGCGACGACACTCGCGATCTTCTCGCTGGCGCCGATCGCGCGCATGACCCGCGCCTCGATGCTGGCGGTGCTGGCTTCGGAGTTCGTCCGCACCGCGCGCGCCAGCGGGCTGTCGCCGTCGACCGTCATCGTCACCTACGCCTTCCGCAATGCGATGCTGCCCGTGATCACCACGCTCAGCATGGTGTTCTCGTTCCTGCTCGGCGCCAACGTGCTGGTGGAGAAAGTGTTCGCCTGGCCCGGCATCGGCTCCTATGCGGTGGAAGCGCTGATCTCGTCGGACTTCGCGCCGGTGCAAGGCTTCGTGCTGACCATGGCGGTGATGTACGTGCTGCTCAATCTCGTGATCGACATTTTGTACGGCGTGATCGATCCGCGCGTGCGGTTGGAAGGGTAGGGGTGAGACATGAGCTCAGTTGCGCCTGCTGTTGAACCTGTCGGCCCCGCTCGCACCTCGGGCCTGGTCGCGATCCTCGAACAGACCCGCTACGTCCTCGGCGAGAACAAGGTCACGGGTTTTGCCTTCGCGCTGCTGATCCTGATCCTGATTGCCGCGATCTTCGGTCCCTATGTGGTGCCGTATGACCCGCTCGCCTCGGATACCGCGGCGGCACTGAAGCCGCCTTCGGCGGCGCACTGGTTCGGCACCGATCAGTTGGGGCGCGACATCTTCAGCCGCGTCATCGTGGCAACAAGGCTTGATACCTTCATCGCGGTCGCCTCCGTCGTGCTGGTGTTCCTGATGGGCGGCCTCGCCGGCATCGCGGCGGGCTATTTCGGCGGCTGGACCGATCGCATCGTCGGCCGCGTCGCCGACACCATCATGGCGTTCCCGCTGTTCGTGCTGGCGATGGGCATCGTCGCAGCGCTCGGCAACACCGTGCAGAACATCATCCTGGCCACCGCCATCGTGAACTTCCCGCTCTATGCCCGCGTCGCGCGCGCCGAAGCCAATGTCCGCCGCAATGCCGGCTTCGTGCAGGCCGCGCGCCTGTCGGGCAACGGCGAATTTCGCATCCTGCTGGTGCACATCCTGCCGAACATCATGCCGATCATGATCGTGCAGATGTCGCTGACCATGGGTTACGCCATCCTCAATGCCGCAGGCCTCTCCTTCATCGGCCTCGGCGTGCGCCCGCCGACCGCCGAATGGGGCATCATGGTCGCCGAAGGCGCGGGCTTCATGGTCTCGGGGGAATGGTGGATCGCGCTGTTTCCGGGCCTCGCGCTGATGATCGCCGTATTCTGCTTCAACCTCCTCGGCGACGGCCTGCGCGACATCGTCGACCCCCAGCGGAGGACGTGATGGTGATCTCCAAGCACTCCACTGCGCTCCCTCCCCCCTTGCGGGGGAGGGTGGGGGAGAGGGGTAGCCCCGGGAGAGGTCTGAGTTCGTGGCTACCCCTCTCCCTGCCCCTCCCCCGCAAGGGGGGAGGGAATGAGAGAGTCGTGCCTCCCTCACCGCTAAACTTCTTCCATAAATTATCTAATAATTTCAAACACATCTCTACTGTGCATGGGGTTGTTTTCGCCAGTTTGAGTGACGGGAGCCCCTCATGACCGCCCAGCCCCTGCTCGACGTCCAGGACCTCACCGTCGAATTCACCACCCGCCGCGGCATCGTGAAAGCCGTGCAGCACGTCAACATCTCCGTCGCCAAGGGCGAGACGCTCGCGATCGTCGGCGAGTCCGGCTCCGGCAAGTCGGTGACGTCCTACGCGGTGATGCGCATCCTCGACCGTGCCGGTCGGATCGCCGAGGGTTCGGTGATGTTCTCCGGCATCGACGTCAAGGCCGCGACCGAAGACCAGATGCGCGACCTGCGCGGCCGCGAAGTCTCGATGATCTTCCAGAACCCGCGCGCAGCGCTGAATCCGATCCGCAAGGTCGGCGACCAGATCGAGGACGTGCTGCGCACCCATGTGCAGCAGGCGATGGTCTCGGACCACGGAGAAAAGGCGATCGAGGCGCTGGAGCAGGTCAAGATCGCCCGCCCGCGCGAGCGCTACCACGCCTATCCGTTCGAGCTGTCCGGCGGCATGTGCCAGCGCGTCGTCATCGCGCTCGCGCTTGCCTGCAATCCACAACTGCTGATCGCGGACGAGCCGACCACGGGTCTCGACGTCACCACGCAGAAGGCGGTGATGGACCTGATCGTCGAGCTGACCAGGCGCCGCGCGATGTCGACCATCCTGATCACGCATGATCTCGGCCTGGCCGCCGCCTATTGCGACCGCGTCGTGGTGATGGAGAAGGGCCGCGTCGTCGAGACCGCCAAGGCCGCCGACATCTTCGCCAACCCGCAGCACCCCTACACAAAAAAGCTGATGCGCGCGACGCCGCGGCTTGGCGTGAGCCTGCGGGATTTGTTGCCGGAGGAGGAGACTCTTGCCTCTCCCCGCGTGCGGGGAGAGGCCGACGCGCTCGGGAGCGCAATTGCGCTCCGGAGCGCGGCGGGTGAGGGGGGCTCTCCGCGAGTCGCGCTCGTGGAAACAGCCCCTCACCCCGACCCTCTCAGCGCGAGCGAAGCTCGTCGCGACCCCGTGAAGGACGGGGAGAGGGAGAAGACGCCTCTCCTCCTCATCGAAAAGCTCGTCAAGGAATATCCCCGCCAGGGCGCCACCGCCACGCTCGGAAAACTGTTCGGCCGCAAGCCGCCCCTGGAGCCCGACGTGTTCCGCGCGGTCGACGGCATCAGCTTCTCGATCGGCCATGGCGAGAGCGTCGGCCTCGTCGGCGAATCCGGCTGCGGCAAATCGACCACGTCGATGATGGTGATGCGCCTGCTCGACCAGACCTCCGGCCTGATCCGGTTCGACGGCGAGGACATCGGCGCCATCCAGCCGGCGTCGTTTGCCCGGCTGCCGCAGCGCAGCCGCATCCAGATGGTGTTCCAGGACCCGACCGACAGCCTCAACCCACGCTTCACCGCCGCGCGCGCCATCGCCGACCCGCTTCTGCAGCTCGGCGACATCAAGGGGCGCGACGCGCTCCGCGCCCGCTGCGAGGAGCTGGCGACCATGGTCGGGCTGCCGCACAATCTGCTGGATCGCTTCCCGCATCAGCTCTCCGGCGGCCAGAAGGCCCGCGTCGGCATCGCCCGCGCCATCGCGCTGCACCCGAAACTCGTCATCCTGGACGAGCCGACCGCGGCGCTCGACGTCTCGGTGCAGGCGGTCGTGCTGAACCTGCTCCAGGACCTCAAGGCGCGGCTAGGTATGAGCTACCTGTTCGTCTCGCATGATTTGAATGTAGTGCGCTTGTTGTGCGATCGTGTCATTGTGATGCGGTCGGGGCGGATCGTCGAAGAGGGCTCTTCCGAGAAGGTCCTGAGCGATCCGCAGGACGACTACACCAAGGAGCTGCTGACGGCGATTCCGCATCCGCCGTTACCGGTGCACTGAGAGATTGTTGGGAGCGTGATGGCCGAGCCGCTGGACGACTATATCGACGCCGTATCGAAAGCGCTGGCGCTGCCGGTCGAGGAGGCCTGGAGGCCTGCGGTGCGCGCCAATCTCGAAGTCTCGCTGCGGCTCGCCCGCCTCGTCGACGAATTCGCGCTGCCGGACGAGACCGAGCCCGCGCCGATCTTCACGGCTTGATGCTGCCATGACCACCAAGCCAGAGATGACGGCCGCCGAAATCGCGAGCGCGGTTGCGGGCGGCAAGATGTCCGCGCTCGATGCAACTGAATCCGCCCTCGCGCGCATCAAGCAGCACGACACCATCCTCAATTCCTTCACCGACGTCACCGCCGATCGCGCGCGTGCGAAGGCGCGTGCGGTTGATGCCGACATCGCGGCCGGTAAGACCGTCGGCCCGCTCGCCGGCGTGCCCTTCGCGGTGAAGAACCTGTTTGACGTCGCGGGGCTCGCCACGCGGGCGGGCTCGAAGATCAACCGCGACCTTGCGCCCGCAAAACGCGACGCGACACTGATCGAGCGCATGGAAGCCGTCGGCGCCGTGCTGGTCGGCGCGCTCAACATGGGTGAATACGCCTACGATTTTACGGGCGAGAACGTCCATGACGGTCCCTCGCGCAATCCGCACGACACGACGCGGATGACCGGCGGCTCGTCCGGCGGTTCCGGCAGCGCCGTCGGCGGCGCGCTGGTGCCGATCGCGCTGGGCTCCGATACCAACGGTTCGATCCGCGTGCCGTCCTCCTTCTGCGGCATCTTCGGCTTGAAGCCGACCTATGGCCGGCTGTCGCGGGCGCGCTCGTTCCCGTTCGTGGCGAGCCTCGATCATCTCGGTCCGTTCGCGCGCTCGGTCACCGATCTCGCGCTCGCCTATGACGCGATGCAGGGGCCGGATGCCGACGATGGCGCCTGCACGACGCGTGGGCTGGAGCCGACGCTGCCGCTGCTCGCCAATCCGGTTTCGGACCTGCGCATCGCGATCGCCGGCGGGTACTTTCAGAAGAACGTGTTCCCGGAAGCTGTCGAGGCGGTCAGCCGCGTCGCCAAGGCGCTGGGCGCAACGCAAGTGGTCGACGTCCCCGAAGCCGGGCGCGCCCGCGCCGCGGCCTATGTCATCACCACCACCGAAGGCGCCTCGCTGCATCTCGATCGCCTGCGCAAGCGCCCGAACGATTTCGATCCGGCCGTGCGCGACCGGCTGATCGCAGGCGCGATGGTGCCGGCGCCGCTGGTCGACCGCGCGCAGAAATTCCGCCGCTGGTATCGCGCCCAGCTCGCCGAGATCTTCAAATCCACCGACGTGCTGATCGCACCGGCCACGCCCTGCACGGCGCCGAAGCTTGGCCAGGTGAATTTCAATCTCGACGGCGTCGAGCTGCCGGTGCGCGCCAATATCGGTATCCACACCCAGCCGATCTCCTTCATCGGATTGCCCGTGGTCGCGGTGCCCGTGCCGCTGGAGCCGCTGCCGATCGGCGTGCAGATCATTTGCGCGCCCTGGCGCGAGGACATCGCGCTGCGCGTCGCGTACGCATTGGAACAGATGGGCGTGGTATCAGCGCCCAGCCCAAGAGGAATCTAAAATGGAGATCGATCTCCCCGACGTGATCGCGGAAGTGAAGGCCGCGTTCGAGCGCTATGAGCAGGCCCTCGTCACCAACGACGTCGCCGTGCTCGGCGAGCTGTTCCGCAACGATCCGCGCACGCTGCGCTATGGCATCGGCGAGAACCTCTATGGCTACGAGGCGATCTCCGGCTTTCGCGCCGGCCGCTCGCCAGTCGGCCTGAACCGCCGCACCGCCAAAACCGTCATCTCCAGCTACGGCCGCGACACGGCCGTGGCCTCTACTTTGTTCTATCGCGATACGGCTCCCGGCAAGGTCGGCCGGCAGATGCAGACCTGGATTCGCTTCCCGGAGGGCTGGCGCGTCGTTGCCGCCCATGTCAGCATCATCGGTGAGTCGCAAGAGACCTGATCGTATGACGCTTGACGATCTTCCGCAGGGAATATTGCCGGCCGAGCCGGTGGTGCCGCGCGTCGACCGGGCACAGCCCAGCGTGCACAAGATCACGCGCGCCGAGGAATTGCGGCTTCAGCTCGCCGACGAGATCGTGCGCGGAACCCTGGCGCCCGGTGCGCCACTCGACGAGACCGACATTGCGCGGCGCTTCAGCGTCTCGCGCACCCCGGTCCGCGAAGCGCTGCGCCAGCTCGTGGCGAGTGGTCTCGTCGAATCGCGCGCCCATCGCGGCGCGGTGGTGGCGCAGCCCTCGGTCGAGCGTCTCACAAGCATGTTCGAGGCGATGGCCGAGCTGGAAGCACTGTGCGCCGGCCTTGCCGCCGAGCGCATGTCCGCTGCCGAGCGTCACGGCCTGGAAGCCATTCACGAGGAACTGCGCGTTCTCAGCTACGCCGGCAATCCCGATCGCTTCCACGAGGTCAACGAGCGCTTCCACAACGCGATCTATGCGGGTTCGCAGAACGGCTACATCGCCGAGATCACGCTCGCCACCCGCGTGCGCGTGCAGCCGTTCCGCCGCGCCCAGTTCCGCAATCTCGGCCGGTTGGCGAAGTCGCAGGCTGAGCACGACCGCGTCGTCGTCGCCATCATGCGCGGCGACAAGCAGGGCGCCGCCGCCGCGATGCGCGCGCATATCGAGCTGGTGCGCGGGGAGTATGAGATCTACGCGGTGTCGGTGTAGGCGGCGCACGCGCGGTGCCGTAGTGCCGTAGGGTGGGCAAAGCGAAGCGTGCCCACCATCACCATTCGTCAGGACACATAGTGGGCACGGCGCTTTGCGCCTTTGCCCACCCTACGGCACCTACACCTTCGCAGCTTCCGCCATAAATTTTCGCCAGCCGCCATACGCGGTGATGTCGCGCGCCTCGCCCAGCACCTCCGGCTCGACGAGAAACCCCTTCACGCTGCGGCCATCCGCAAGCCGGATCGTGCCGATCGCCATCGGCGCGGGGATCGCATTGACGAACTTGCCGAAGGCGGATGACGACAGCGACCAGATCTCCAGCTCGATCGACGCACCCTTACTGGCCTCGACGCGCAGCATGCCAGGCTTCGGCGGCGTGGTCTTGAGCGCGTAGAGCTTGTAGTCCGGCGCGGTCCTGGTCGCCTCGATCAATCGTCCGTCCAGCGCCGTCAATTCGCCGTTCAGCGCCATGCCGGAGAGATGAGCGCCGACCACCGCGATCGGAATCTCATCACTTGTGACTGAAGGCAGCGGTGCAAGCGGTGCTTGCGCCACGCCCTTCGCGCCGACGGTCAGTTTCGTATCGGCATGAAACACGCGGCCGATGCTGGCAAGCAGCGCATCACGTCCCGCGGGCGCAAGCAGCGTGATGCCGAACGGAATGCCGTCGGCGCGCATCGATGCCGGCACGGCGAGGCCGCAGAGATCGAGCAGATTGACGAAATTGGTGTAGGTGCCGAGCCGGCTGTTGAGTTCGATCGGATTGGCCAGCACCTGCGCGGTCGTATAGGCGGTCGGCGCGGTCGGCAGCACCAGCGCGTCGATATTGGCAAATGTCCGCTCGGCGATCTTGCGCAGGCCCTGCAAACGGTAGAGTGCAGAGAACGTCTCCGCCGCGGTGAGCCGCGCACCGGCCGCCGTGATCTCGCGCGTCACCGGGTGGATGGTGTCTGGCGCGGACGCGAGCAGATTCTTGATCACGAGATAACGCTCGGCGACCCACGGTCCCTCATAAAGCAGCCGCGCCGTCTCGTAGAACGGCTCGAGGTCGAACTCGACCAGTGTCGCGCCGAGCGCGGTCCAGCGCTTCAGTGCATCGGCGTAAGCGGCCTCCGCCTTCTTGTCGCCGAAGAAGATCAGCTGTCCGTTGCGCGGCACGCCGAGGCGCAAGTTTGCCGGAAACGGCGTGAGCGCGCCGAGCGGCCGGTCGCGCGAGAACGGATCGGCCTGGTCCGGTCCAGCCATCACCGACAGCGCGAGCGCGGCGTCGTCGACCGTCAACGCGAATACGGAGATGCAGTCGAGCGTGCGGCAGGCCGGCACGAGCCCCGCATTCGAGATCATGCCAAGGCTCGGCTTCAGGCCGACGATGTTGTTGAGCATCGCCGGCACGCGCCCGCTTCCGGCGGTGTCGGTGCCCAGTGACAGCGGCACGAGCCCGGCGCCGACGGCGACCGCCGATCCCGAGCTCGAGCCTCCGGGAACGAGATCTTCGCGAATCGAATTCTTGGGAATGCCGTAAGGCGAGCGCACGCCGACGAGGCCGGTTGCGAACTGGTCGAGATTGGTCTTGCCGATGATGATGGCACCGGCCGCGCGCAGGCGCTCCACCGCGGTCGAATCATGCGTCGGCGTATACGAGAACGCCGGGCAGGCCGCGGTGGTCGGAAACCCCAGCGCGTCGATATTGTCCTTCACTGCGACCGGTACGCCATAGAGCGGCAGGCTCGCGGCATCCTTGCGCGCGCCAAGCTTCTCGGCTTCCGCGATCGCGTCCGTCTCGTCACGCAGGCTGATGAAGATCGCGGGATCGTTGTGATCGCGGATGCGCTGATAGGTGCGCGCAATCGTCTGCGCAGGCGTGCTCGTGCCCGCGCGATGCGCGGCCACAATCGCGGTGATCGTTTCAGGCTGCTCAGCCCCCATGGCGACAAAACTCCGGCAACAGGTCTCACCCGGATTGAAGCAAGCGGTGTGCCATTGTGTACAATATCCGGGCAGACGCTATGCCTCGGATATTATCGTGGGATCAGAGGCTTGAAAGATATTCCGTTGATTGATTGAGCCGTCTTGCGAGCGCCCCGATACGGGCATCTGCGTAAATATTGGGCAGCCTTGATCAGGTGAAGCCGGCGAGGATCTGGAGCAGCCGCTCCCTGTTCTCCTTGCCGATCTTCTCCTCGACATGCCGCTCGTGCTCGGCGGCGAGGAGCTTGAATTTGGCAAGTGCCCTCTCACCGGGGGCGGTGAGGTGCAGTGCGTGGGAGCGGCGGTCCGCCTTCGACTTGATCCGCTTCACCAGCCTGCGCTGTTCGAGGCTGTCGAGCAGATGCACCAGCCGGGCGCGCTCGATGCCGAGCCGCTTGGCCACCGCCATCTGCGACAGGCCGGGATTGGTGCCGATCACCGTCAGCACCGAATATTGCGTCGGCCGGATGTCGACCTCGCCGAGCGTCTTGATGAAGTCCTGGAAGATCCAGATCTGGAAGCGACGCACTGCATAGCCGGCGTGGCCGACCAAGGCGTCGAGGCCGATCTCGTCCGTATCGTCCGGCCGCGCGGCGCCGTTGCCGGTGCATTTGCGCGGGGAGGGGCGGGTGTCGGCTCGGGCTGCGCTGGCTGTCACATCGTGTCTCCTGCCGCGCAACCTTAGCGCCTCGACGGCCCAACCGGAAGATTGTTGTTGACGACAACAATTGTCGTGCCCAACATTATGGCCAAAGCAGCCCGGAACGAGGCCGCGTCCGGTCCGGATGTCCGGCGAGGAGGAAACCATGACAACCGCCCCAAGCGGTGACGCTTCGAGCCTGTTTGCAACGCCGAAGACTACCGCCGAGCATCGCGCCGACGGCAGCATCGTGCTGCGGTCGCCCGAGCCCTTGCGCGACAGCGCGCGTTGCATCGGCGACTGGCTGGAGCAATGGGCGCGGCAAACGCCGGATACGATCTTCCTCGCCGAGCGTGACAGCGCCGATATGCCCTGGGCCACCGTGACTTACGCGGGAGCCCTGCGGCGGGTGCGCGCGGCGGCGTCCTGGATCTTGACGCAAAGCCTCAGCGCGGTGCGCCCCGTTGTCATTCTCTCCGACAACAGCATCGATCACGCGCTGCTGGCGCTGGCTGCCCAGCATGTCGGTGTGCCCTCGGCGGCGATCTCGCCGGCCTATTCGCTGATGTCGAAAGACTTTGACAAGCTCAAGAGCATGATCGCGCTGCTTGAGCCTGGCGCGATCTACGTCTCCTCGACAAAACCGTTTGCGGCGGCGCTGGCTGCGATCAAGCCGCTGCACAGCGCGCAGATCATCAGCGGCAATGCTGGCGATGCCGATGCGCTCGCTTTCCGTGCCGTCGCCGCAACGCCTGAGACGCCTGACGTCGCCGAAGCCTTCGCCACGGTGACGCCTGATACGATCGCAAAGTTCCTGTTCACCTCGGGCTCGACCGGCACGCCAAAAGCCGTAATCAACACCCAGCGCATGCTGACCTCGAGCCAGCAAGCCAAGGCGCAGACCTGGACGTTTCTCGAACAGGGCGGCGGCGAGCTCGTGATCCTCGATTGGCTGCCCTGGAGCCATACGTTCGGCGCCAACCACAATTTCAATCTCGTGCTGCGCAACGGCGGCTCGCTCTATATCGACGGCGGCAAGCCGGCGCCCGGTCTCTTTGCGACGTCACTCGCCAATTTGAAAAGCGTGATGCCGACGGTCTATTTCAACGTGCCGCGCGGTTTCGATATGCTGATCGCAGCGTTGCGCGGCGACGCGGAACTCCGCCGCCGTTTCTTCAGCGAGGTGAAATTCGCCTTCTATGCCGGCGCCGCGCTGCCGCAGAATCTCTGGGACGCGCTCGAACAGCTGTCGATGGAGACGGTTGGCCGCGCGCTGCCGATGGTGTCGGCCTGGGGCTCGACCGAGACCTCGCCGTTGGCGGCCGACTGCCATTTCCTCGCGGAGCGCTCCGGCAATATCGGCGTGCCCATTCCCGGCACCGAGCTGAAGCTGGTCACCGCCGGCGACAAGCTGGAGGTGCGCGTGCGCGGCCCCAACGTCACGCCGGGCTATTGGAAGGCGCCGGAGCTGACCAGCCAGGCCTTTGACGACGAGGGCTTCTATCTGATCGGCGATGCCGTGAAGCTTGCAGATAGCGCGAGGCCGGAGCGCGGCCTGTTCTTCGACGGCCGCGTCGCCGAGGATTTCAAGCTCAATTCCGGCACCTGGGTCAGCGTCGGCACGCTGCGCGTTGCCGGCATCGCCGCGCTGGCGCCGCTTGCGCAGGACATCGTCGTCACCGGCCATGGCGGCGACGAGGTCCGCTTTCTCGTGTTTCCGAACATCGCTGCATGCCGCGCGCAATCAGGTCTACCCGAGACGGCAGGCGTGAACGACGTGCTGGCGCATGACAAGGTCCGGACCGCGATCTCGCAGGGCCTGGCAAAACTGAAGCAGCAGGGCGCCAACTCCTCCGGCCACGCGACGCGCGCGCTGCTGCTCGCCGAGCCGCCATCAGTGGACGGCGGCGAGATCACCGACAAGGGTTACATCAACCAGCGCGCCGTGCTGACGCGCCGCGCCGATGCGGTGGCGCGGTTGAATGACGAGGCGTCGGCGGAGTGGATCGGCGTTTAGGCGTGCGCTGACCAGGACGGCGCTTGGTGATTGAGGCGCGCTCGCTCCACAGCGTCATTGCGAGGAGCCCTTGCGACGAAGCTATCCAGAGTTCCTCTGCGGAAAGATTCTGGATTGCTTCGCTGCGCTCGCAATGACGGGGATGGATCAGGTCTCCCAAACTAGGCCAGCTAACCTGTCGCATTATCCTGCACGATTCTTTTGTTGCCTAAGCAACTAATTTGTGCGAACCGTTCCAGACAGCGACGACGGCGGGGGAACCGCCGCGTCGGACCTTTGGAGGAAGCAATGCTCGGCAGAGAGGGTGCCGCGGGCAAGCGCCCGCGCATGCCTGCAATTGACGCGAGATCGCGCCCGCCGCGCGATCGGTCAGGCTTCAGTGCTGCCGGTCACCGCGCCGAGATTTTCGTGCAGCCGGCGCAGCAGCTCGATCAGCACCTCGCGCTCGTCCGTGCTCAGGCAGGACAACAGCCGCCGCTCGCGCTCGAACGCCGCGACAATCACCCTGTCATGGGTGGCGCGGCCCTTCGCCGTCAGCGAGATCGAATGGGTGCGGCCGTCGTTCGGATCGGTACGAATCGAAACCAGCCCGCGCTTCTCCAGGCCGGCCAGCGTCCGGCTCACCGGGCCCTTGTCGAAGCCGATGACGTGGCAGATGCGCGAGGCGGGAATGCCGGGCTCGATCGCCAGCAGCGACATGATCCGCCATTCGGTGACGTTGACGCCGAACTGCCGCTGATAGAATGCGGTCGCGCTGTTCGAGAGCTTGTTGGCGATGAAAGTGATGAACGCCGGGACGTAGCGATCGAGATCGAGCGTCGGTCCCGTCTCGGCGGGCGCAGGCTTCTGTCGGGATCTTGTCGAAGGCGGCATATCGGACTTCTGACTTGCGGCGTGCCGGAAGACCTAAGGGCATGCGGCGGGGTTTCACAAGATCAAAATGAGGGAGGACTTCAATGAGTGCATCCGGCTCCCCTGTGCCAACCGGCGCTGCGGCTGTCCCGCATCTCGACGTCGATCCCTTCGCGATGAATTTTTTCGCCGATCCCTATCCCACGCATGATCTGCTGCGGGAGGCGGGTCCGGTCGTCTATCTCGACAAATGGAACGTGTATGGCGTGGCGCGCTATGCCGAGGTCCACGCCGTGCTGAACGATCCCGCGACGTTCTGCTCCAGCCGCGGCGTCGGCCTGTCCGACTTCAAGAAAGAGACGCCGTGGCGGCCGCCGAGCCTGATCCTGGAGGCCGATCCGCCCGCGCACAGCCGCACCCGCGCCGTGCTGTCAAAGGTGCTGTCGCCGACCGTGATGAAGCAGGTGCGCGACCGCTTTGCCGCGGCAGCCGAGGAGCGGGTCGATGCGCTGCTGGACAAGCGCAGCTTCGACGCGATCACCGATCTCGCCGAGGCCTATCCGCTGTCGATCTTTCCGGATGCGCTCGGGCTGAAGCGGGAGGGGCGCGAGCATCTGATCCCCTATGCGAGCGTGGTGTTCAACGCGTTCGGCCCGCCCAACCAGCTGCGGCAGGACGCGATCGCGCGCTCGGCGCCGCACCAGGCCTATGTCGCCGAGCAATGTCAGCGCGAGAACCTGACGCCCGGCGGCTTCGGCGCCTGCATCCATGCTCGCGTCGACGACGGCGAGATCACGGCGACCGAGGCGCCGCTGCTGGTACGCTCGCTGCTGTCAGCCGGCCTCGATACCACCGTCAACGGCATTGGCGCTGCGGTCTATTGCCTCGCGCGCTTCCCCGACCAATGGCAGCGGCTGCGCAACGATCCCACGCTCGCGCGCAACGCCTTCGAGGAGGCCGTGCGCTTCGAGAGCCCTGTGCAGACCTTCTTCCGCACCACCACGCGCGAGGTCGAGCTCTCAGGCGCGAGGATCGGCGAGGGCGAAAAGGTGCTGATGTTCCTCGCCGCCGCCAATCGCGATCCGCGGCGCTGGGACAAGCCCGACAGCTACGACATCACGCGCCGCACCTCCGGCCATGTCGGCTTCGGCTCGGGCATTCACATGTGCGTCGGCCAGCTCGTCGCGCGCCTCGAAGGCGAGGTGATGCTGACCGCGTTGGCGCGCCGTATCGCGAAAATCGAGATCGCCGGCGAGCCGAAGCGCCGCTTCAACAACACGCTGCGCGGGCTCGACAGCCTGCCTGTGACCATCACCCCGGCCTGACGAGGAGCTTCATGCCAGCGATCACCTTCATCCATCCTGACGGCAAGTCCGAGGGCGTCGAGACCGGCGACGGCGAGAGCGCCATGCAGGCCGCGACCCGCCACGGCCTCGACGGCATCCTGGCCGAATGCGGCGGCAACGCCATGTGCGCGACCTGCCACGTCTATGTCGACGAGAGCTGGCTCGCGCGTCTGCCCGGCATGGCGGACGATGAGGACGCGCTGCTCGACGGCACCGCGGCTGAGCGGCTGCCGAATAGCCGGCTGTCCTGCCAGATCCACATCACGCCCGCGCTCGACGGCCTCGTCGTGAGGTTGCCCGAACGGCAGGTCTGAAGTCTCGACCGCACCGGCAACGACCGGCGCGGCATCACATCGAACAGGGGAGGGAATCATGAAATATCTGAAGTGGACGCTGGCGCTGGCCGCCAGTCTCGTAAGTGGCGTGGCGAGCGCCGAGATATCCGACAATGTGGTGCGCGTCGGCGTGCTCAACGACATCTCCGGCATCTTCCAGGACACCAACGGTATGGGTTCGGTCGAGGCCGCGCGCATGGCCGCCGAGGATTTCAACGGCGGCGGCAAGGGCATCAAGGTCGAGATCGTCTATGCCGACCACCAGAACAAGGCCGACGTCGGCAACGCCATCGCGCGCAAATGGCTCGATGTCGAGGGCGTCGACGCCATCGTCGACGTGCCGAACTCGGCCGTCGGCCTCTCCATCAACACGCTGCTGCGCGACAGCCGCATGACGTTCCTGGCGTCCTCGACCGCAAGCTCTGATCTGACCGGCAAGGCCTGCTCGCCCAACACCATCCAATGGGTCAACGACGCCTGGGCGACCGGCAACACCACGGCGGCCGCGATGATGTCGCGCGGCGGCAAGGACTGGTATTTCCTCACGGTCGACTATGCGCTCGGCAAGGGCATCGAGGCGGAGGCTCAAAAATATATCGAGGGCCACGGCGGCAAGGTGCTGGGCTCCAGCAAGCACCCGCTCGGCACCTCCGACTTCGCCTCCTTCCTGTTGCAGGCGCAGGGCTCGAAAGCGCAGGTGATCGGGCTCGCCAATGCCGGCGGCGACACCATCAACGCGGTCAAGCAGGCCGCCGAGTTCGGCGTTCAGCAGAGCGGACAGAAGCTCGTGGCGTTCCTGCTCTTCATCAACGACGTCCACGGCATGGGCATCAAGGTCGCACAGGGCCTCCAGCTCATGGAAGCCTTCTACTGGGACATGAACGACGATACCCGCGCGTTCGCCAAGCGCTTCGCCGCGCGACCCGGCATGAACGGCAAGATGCCGAGCGGCAACCAGGCCGGCGTCTATGCCTCGACGCTCGCCTATCTCAACGCGGTCGCGGCGACCGGCAGCGACAACGCCAAGGCCGTCGTGCCCGAGATGAAGAAGTTCAAGGGCAACGACAAGCTGTTCGGCGAGACGACGATCCGCCAGGACGGCCGCGTCGTGCACCCCATGTATTTGTTCGAGGTGAAGAAGCCGGAGGAGTCGAAGTATCCCTACGACTATTACAAGCTGGTCTCGACGATCCCCGCGGACCAGGCGTTCCGCCCGCTGGCGGAGGGCGGGTGCGAGTTGGTGAAGTAGAAACGGTCTAGCCGCGAGCTCCGCTGCACCCTCTCCCCTTGCGGGAGAGGGTGGCTTCGCAAAGCGAAGCCGGGTGAGGGGTTGTCTCCGCGAGTGACTCTCTCGCTTTTGAAATTCGCTGAAGCAGACCCCTCATCCGGCGCTTCGCGCCACCTTCTCCCACAAGGGGAGAAGGGAAGAGAAAGACTACGCCACCTTGCTGCTTCCCTGCGTGATCAGCCGTGCCGCGCGCTGGTCGCGGGCGTAGATCCACAGCCAGCTCAAGGCGACGCTGAGGCGATGGCGGAGGCCGATCAGGAAGTAGATGTGGGCGATGCCCCAGATCCACCACGCGATCGTGCCACGCAGTTTGACCTTGCCGAAATCGATCACCGCGAGCCGCTTGCCGATCTGCGCGAGGCTGCCGGAGTGCTTGTAGCGGAACGGGCCCTTTGTCTCCCCGCGCAACCGCGCCTTGATGGTGTCGGCGACGTGGCGGCCCTGCTGCTTCGCCGCCGGCGCGATGCCTGGCACCGGCTTGCCCTCCCAGGCGTTGATCAAGACGGTGTCGCCGATCGCAAAGATTTCCGGATGACCGGGAATGCTCAGATCGTCTTCGACCTGCACACGCCCGGCACGGTCGGCGGGTGCGCCCAGCCATTCGGCGGCCGGCGAGGCGCGCACGCCGGCGGCCCAGATTCGCGTCTTGGCCTCGAGCAGCTTGCCGCCGAACACGACGCCCTCACGATTGATCTCGGTGACGGGCTGCCCCAGCACGACCTCGACGCCGATCTTCTCCAGCGAGGCCTGCGCATAGGCCGAGAGGTCGTCGGCAAAGCCGGCGAGCACGCGCGGCCCGGCCTCGATCAGCACCACGCGCGCCTTGGTCGTGTCGATGTTGCGGAAATCGCCGGGCAGGGTGTGGTGCGCCATCTCGGCGATGGTGCCGGCGAGCTCGACGCCGGTCGGCCCGGCGCCGACGATGACGAAGGTCAGCCGCGCCGCGCGCCTGGCCTGATCGGTCTCGCGCTCGGCCCGCTCGAACGCCACCAGGATGTGGCGGCGCAGCGTGGTCCCGTCCTCCAGCGTCTTCAGGCCCGGCGCGAACTGCTCCCATTCGTCGTGGCCGAAATAGGCGTGACGCGCGCCGGTGGCGAGCACCAGCGTGTCGTACGGCACCTCGCTGCCGTCGTCGATCAGCACACAGCGCCTGTCGGCATCGACGCCGCTCACGGTGGCGAACAGCGTCGTCACCTCGCGCCGGTCGCGCATCAGGTGACGTACCGGCCAGGCGATCTCGCTGGTCGCGAGCGAGGCGGTCGCGACCTGGTAGAGCAGCGGCTGGAACAGATGATGGTTGCGGCGGTCGATCAGCGTGATCTCGACTGGCGCGCCTGCCAGCCGGTAGGTCGTCTCGAGCCCGCCGAAGCCGGCTCCGACGATGACGACGCGATGCGGTTTGGTGGTCATGATGCACCCTCGAATCTCGCTGCTCACCCTCTTCATTTAAGTGCGGATCGGGTGCGGTGGTCCAATAGCCGTCATCAATTGACGGATAGGCGGCGTGTATCGACGAGCCGCGAAAAAGCGCCGCAGCCCAGGACAAGGCCTTGGTCGAAGTGAGTAGAATTATATTTCTTGCCATCCCCGATTGGGGCGAAATATGGTGCAGGGGCGGGCGCTGAGCCATTGGCGGCGCGACAGTTTTTGCGTTCAATAGCGACAGACCCGGGGCGGCGATCACCCCGTCTCCGGGCTCAATAATAAGGAGGGGAGTGGTTATGAGGACGGCATTCTGGCTGGCGGGCGCAGCGGCGCTGGTGCTGGCAAATCCGGCATTCGCCGGCGACACCATCAAGATCGGCTTCGTTTCGACCTTCAGCGGCCCGACCGCCGTGATCGGCAACGACATGCGCAACTCCTTCGAGCTCGCGCTGGATCACATCGGCCGCAAGATGGACGGCAAGCCGGTCGAGGTGATCTACGAGGACGACGGACAGAAGCCCGATGTCGGCAAGCAGAAGACCGAGAAGCTGGTGCAGTCCGACAAGGTCGACTTCATCGTCGGCTACATCTGGTCGAACGTGCTGCTGGCCTCGCTCAAGACCGCGGTGGACTCGCAGACCTTCCTGATTTCGGCCAATGCCGGCCCGTCGCAGCTCGCGGGGGAGCTGTGCAGCCCTTACGTGTTCTCGACCTCCTGGCAGAACGACCAGACGCCGGCCGCCATGGGCCTCTACATGAACCAGAAGGGCGTCAAGAGCGTGTTCCTGATCGGGCCGAACTACGCGGCCGGCAAGGACATGCTCGCGGGCGTGAAGAGCACGTTCAAGGGCGAGGTCAAGGGCGAGGAATACACGGTGTGGCCGAGCCAGCTCGACTTCTCCGCCGAGCTCTCCAAGGCGCGCGCCTCGGGCGCACAATCGATCTTCGTGTTCTATCCCGGTGCCGCCGGCGTGCAGTTCCTCAATCAATATGCGCAGGCCGGCCTGAAGAGCACGATGCCGCTCTACACGGCGTTCACCGTCGACGAGCTGTCGCTGCCGCTCCAGAAGGAGAACGCGCTCGGCGTGCCCGGCGCGCAGGAATGGGTCAACGACCTCCCCAACGAGCAGAACAAGCGCTTCGTCGCCGACTACCGCAAGAAGTATCCCGGCCTGCGTCCGACCTATTACGGCGCGCAAGCCTATGACGCGGCTCAGCTCATCAACAGCGCGGTGGTCGCGGTGAAGGGCGACACCAGCAAGAAGGACGCGATGAAGGCCGAGATGGAGAAGGCCAACTTCAAGTCGCTGCGCGGCCCCTTCAAATACGGCAAGAACCACATCCCGGTGCAGAGCTTCTATCTCCAGGACGTGGTCAAGGATGCCGAAGGCCAGCTCTCGCTGAAGACGGTCGCGACCATCGTGGAGAACGACCAGGATCGTTTCCACGACAAGTGCGCGATGAAGTGAGCTCTCTCCCTCTCCCCGCTTGCGGGGAGAGGGTTGGGGTTAGGGGGAGTCTCCGCGGGGGCGGTAGAAGTTGGACTCGCAGCTGCCCACCACACCGTCATTGCGAGCGCAGCGAAGCAATCCAGAATCTTTCCGCGGAAGGATTCTGGATTGCTTCGTCGCTTCGCTCCTCGCAATGACGGCGTCGAGAGAGCTTACACCCTTGGCATGCTCGCGGGGCGCACTTCGCGGGCTTGCGCTGCCAGCCTGATGCCTGCATTGGCCGCGCCAAATCCCTGGTAATCCCTGCGCTCGACGATCTCGAAGAAGAACCGTTCGTCGAAGATGTGGGTGTAGACCTGGAAGAACTCGCCGTCGCCTTCGCGGTCGTAGAGGATGTGGTTGGCGCGCAGCTGCGCCATCAGGTCGGGCGCGAGGTCGTATTTGGCTTCGATGTCGTCGTAGTAATTGTCGGGAATATCAAGGAAATCCGCGCCGCGCTTGCGCATCTCCGCGACCGTCGCAAAAATGTCCCGGCACGAAAACGCGACATGCTGCACGCCTGAGCCGAAGAACTCCGAAATGAAGCGGGCCGGCAGCGTGCGGTTGGCGGAGGAGCCGTTGAGCACGAAGCGCAGGCTCTGGTCGGCGTTGACGATGGCCTGGCTCTGCACGAGGCCACGGGGGTCGGCGATTTCCATCTGCGGCAGCCGCTTGAGGTCGAGGATGCCGGTGTAGAACAGCAGCCAGGACAGCATCTCGTCATAGGGCATCGACTGCGCGATGTGGTCGACGGCGAGCAGCGCGTCGGCGCTGGCGTTGCTCACAACCGGTTCGAAATCCGTGTCCCAGTTCTTGCCGGCCTGATCGAGGAAATAGAGCAGACTGCCGCCGACGCCGTGGATCGCGGGGATCTCAAGCTCGCCCGGTCCGACCGGCTGGTAGAAGGTGCGCGCCTTCAGCGCCTCGGCGCGCTGCATGGCGAGACCGGCATTGTCGACGTCGAGCGCAATCGCGCAGACGCCGGGGCCGTGCGTGACGTAATGCGAATGCGCAAAGCCGTCGGTCTCGCAGTTGATCACGAGCTCGACCTTGCCCTGCGACCAGCGTTCCACGGCCTTGCTGCGATGCTTGCCGCTTCTGCGGAAGCCGAGCTGCGCGAACAGGCGGGCGAGGTCGGCCGCCTTGGTCTCGTTCACGGCAAACTCGATGAAGCCGGTGCCGTGGCTCTTGGCCTTCGGCGCCAGCGGCTCGCTGACGAGCTTGGGCCAATCCGGTGCGAGCTGGTCCTCCAGCAGGATCAGCGAACGCAGGCCGTCGACCGCGGTCTGCGCGGCCGAGCCGGCGCGGAACTGGTCGTTGAAGATTTCGAGCGACAGCGGCCCGGCATAGCCGGTCGCCGCGACCGCCTGCATGAACTCGCCGACCGGCAGATCGCCCTGGCCGGGGAAGGAGCGGAAGTGCCGGCTCCACGAGAGGATGTCGAGCTCGAGCTTCGGCGCGTCGGCGAGTTGCACCAGAAAGATCTTGTCGCCGGGGATCGAGGCCATCGCCCGAACCGGAAAGCCCGGCGCCAGCGCATGGAAACTGTCGAGGATGACGCCGATCGCGGGGTGATCGGCGCGGCGCACGATCTCCCAGGCGTCGCGGTAGTCGTTGACGTGGCGTCCCCAGGCCAGCGCCTCGTAGCCTACGCGCAAGTTCCGGTTGGCGGCGCGCTCGCCGAGTTCGCGAAAATCATCCGCTGCGCGGTCGATGCCGCCGAGCGAGCTTGGGGAGACGTTGGAGCAGATCAGCAGCAGATCGGTGCCGAGCTCCTGCATCAGGTCGAACTTGCGCTCGGCGCGGGCAAAGTTGCGCGTGCGCTGCGGCTCCGGCATGCCCTCGAAATCGCGGAACGGCTGGAACGCGCAGATCTCGAGCTTGAGATCCTTGCAGAGCTGCGCCACCTCGCGCGGGCTTGCGCCGAACGACAGCAGATCATTCTCGAAAATCTCGACCGCGTCGAACCCGGCTGACGCGATGGCGCGGAGCTTTTCGTCCAGGCTGCCCGAGAGAGAAACGGTCGCGATCGAGCGCTTGTTCATGCTGCCTGCTCCATGATCCGCCCCGGCGATGTTTTTTGGCCCGTGCGTGCGGCCTCGCTGACGGCTTCGACGACTGCGAGCGTGCCCATCGCGTCCTCGACCGAAATCAGCGGCTGCTCACGCCCCGCGATCACGGCGAGGAAATGCCGGAGCTGCTCGACAAGCGGATCGTATCCCGCGAGTTCGACGGCGTTACGCGATAGCGGCGCATGCCAGCCCGGGTTTTGCGGATAGGACCACAGCTCCATGGTCGGCACCGAGAGCGAGCCGCGCGTTCCGGCGAAGACGTAACAGGGCTGGTCCTGCCGGGGGTAGACCGCGTTCTCGCCCGCGGTAAGCTCCCAGCTCCACGGCGCGGGTGTTGCATCGGAGACGGTCACCGTTCCCAGCGCGCCATTGGCGAAGCGCAGCAGCAGTGCGGCGGTGTCCTCGACCGCGAAGCCGCGCATCTTGTTCGACGTCAAGGCCTGCACCTCGACGATCTCGCCGCAGACGAAACGAAGATTGTCGATGTCGTGGATGAGGTTGATCAGCAACGGCCCGCCGCCCTGCTCGCACCGCCAGGCGACCTCGAAATAGTCGTCGGGCTTCTTCAGCAGCCAGAGCCCGACCACGGCGGTGAGCTGGCCAAGCTTTCCGCTGGCCACGCTCTCGCGGGCCGATTTGATGATGGCGTTATGCCGCCGGTGGTGGCCGACCAGCATCGGCACGCCGCTGCGCCTCACTGCGGCACAGAGGCGCTGCGCGGCGGCCACCGTCTCGGTCACCGGCTTCTCGATCAGTGCCGGCACACCGGCTTCGGTGCAGTCCAGCGCCATCGGCAGGTGCAGCGTGTTGGGCGAGGCGATGACGAGACCGTCGGGCTTCTCCTGCGCCAGCAGCGCGCGATGGTCGGGATAGCAGGGCACATTGTGCGCCTGCGCATAATCCCTCGCGGCGGGCGATGGATCGGCGATGCCGGCCAGCACGCAATCCCTGGAGGACTCGATCAATTCAATGTGGCGGCGGCCGATCAGACCGGCGCCGGCAACGCCGATACGCATTTGCGCGCTCATGCCGCACTCTCCTCCATCGCGCCGCCGAGGAACAGCTGGCCGATCCGCGGGTCGTTCAGAATGCGCTGCGCGCCGTCGACCATGCGGGTCTGGCCGAGCTCGAGCACGATGCCGATGTCGGAAATCTCCAGCGCCGAGCGCGCGTTCTGCTCGATCATCAGGATGGTGACGCCGCGATCGCGCAGGCTCTTGAGGATGTCGAAGGTCTGCTGCACCATCAGTGGCGACAGGCCGATCGAGGGCTCGTCGATCAGCACGAGCTTTGGCTCGAGCAGCAGCGAGCGCGCGATCTCGAGCTGCTTCTGCTCGCCGCCCGAGAGCGTCGAGGCCTGCTGCGTCGACTTCCGTCGCAGCGCCGGGAACAGGTCGAGCGCGGCCTCGATCCGCCTGGGCAGGTCGATGCCCTTGCCCGCGGAAACGCCGCCGAGCTCGATATTGTGACGCACGGACAGTTCGGGAAAGATGTTGCGGCCCTGCGGCACGTAGCAGATGCCGGCATTGAGCAGCGCGCGCTGGCTTAGATTAGTGACGTCGCGGCCGGCGAAGCTGATCTTGCCCTCGCGCAGCTTGAGCAGGCCGAAGATCGCCTTGAACACCGTGGACTTGCCCGCGCCGTTCGGGCCGATGATGGTGGTGATGGTTGCCTGCGGCACGGCGAAGGTCGTGCCGTTCAAGATCGTCATCTTGCCGTAGCCGCCGACGAGATTGTGAACCGAGAGGATCGGGTCGCTCATGGTCACCTCCTCAATGTCCCAGATAGGCTTCGATCACGGCAGGGTTTTTCCGCACTTCGTCCGGCCGTCCCATCGCCAGCACCTTGCCCTCCGCCATCACCATCACGCGCGAGCACAGCGACATCACGAACTCCATGTTGTGCTCGATCACGACGAAGGTCGCGTTCTTCTCGCGGTTGATCGCGACCAGGCGGTCCTTCAGGTCCGACAGCATCGACGGGTTGACGCCGCCGGCGGGCTCGTCGAGCAGCACCAGGCGCGGCCCGCCCATGAAGGCCATGGCGGCGTCGAGCAGCTTCTGCTGGCCGTAGGAGAGACCGCCGGCCGGTTCGTCCGCGAGATGGTCGAGCTTGAAGAAGCCGATCATCTGGTTGGCGGCCTCCGTCAGCCCGGCATCGGAGCGGCCGACCAGGCGCGAGGCCATGTTGCCCTGGTGCTCCTGGCCCGCGAGGATCAGGTTCTCGCGCACTGAGAGCTTCGGAAAGACCTGCAGGAGCTGGAAGGTGCGGCTGACGCCGAGCTTGTTGAGCTCCGCAGGCCGCAGGCCGGTGACCACCTTGCCGTCGAGCCTGACCTCGCCGCCTGACGGCGTGAGCTGGCCGAGGATGCAGTTGAACAAGGTCGACTTGCCGCAGCCGTTCGGACCGATCAGGCCGAGGATCTCGCCTTCGCGGACATCGAAGGAGACCCCGTCGACGGCGCTGATGCCGCCGAAATTCTTCTTGATGTCGGTGACTTCGAGGACCGCGCTCATTGCACCGTCTCCAGGCGCGACTTTGCGACGGCGCGCAGCGCGGAGGCGGCCTTGGTGCGGCGTTCGGCCAGATAACGGTCGAGGATTCCCAGAATGCCGGTCGGCGACCAGATCAGCAGCAGCATCACCGCGACCGCGTAGAGCATCAGATAGTAGCCTTCGGTGAAGCGCAGCCATTCCGGCAGCAGCACCGCGATCATCGCGCCGAGGAAGGGGCCGAAATAGAAACCGGCGCCGCCGACGATCACCATCATCAGGAGGTCGAGCGAGAGCGACAGGTTGAACGGCACGGGATCGATGTATTGCGTCAGCGGCGCATAGAGCGCGCCCGCGACGCCGCCGAGCGCTGAGCCGATCGCGAAGGCCATCAGAGTGTAGCGCCGCGTGTCGACGCCGAGCGACTGCGCGCGCAGCGGATTTTCACGCAGCGCCATGAAGGCGCGGCCCCAGGGCGAGCGGATCAGCCACGACACCGCAAGCGACACGATCGCGAGCGAGCCGAGGCAGACATAGTAGAACGGCAGGGGCTTGTTGGTCGCAATGCCGAAGAAATGCGGGCGCGGAATGTTGGAGATGCCGTAGATGCCGCCGGTGAGCCAGCTCTCGTTGCGGAACACCAGGAAGGCGAGGGTGGAGAAGGCGAGCGTCACGAAGGCGAGATAGTGGTGTTGCACGCGCAGTGCGGGATAGCCGAGCACCCAGCCGACCGCGAAGCTCAGGACGATCGCGACCACGATCGCCGCGGGCAGCGGCCAGCCATGGGTGGTCATGATCGCCGCTGCATAAGCGCCGATGCCGACGAACGCGCCTTGCGCCAGCGAGACCTGGCCGGCATAGCCGAGCGTGAGGTTCAGCCCCATCGCGGCGATGCTCATCACCGCCCACTGGCTCAGGATGAACAGGCCGTAGCGGTTGAAGTTCATGGGGACGATGATCAGCGCGGCGATGACGGCAAGGCCGAGCGCGATCTTCAACGGTTTGGCGAAGCCGCTCATACGGTGCGCTCCTCGGCGCGGCCGAGTAGTCCTTGCGGCCGGAACAAGATGACGGCGATGAGGAAGATCATCGGAACGGCGGCGCGATACTGCGTCGAGACATAGGCGGCCGCGAGATTGTCGAGCACGCCGATCAGGAGGCCGCCTGCGATCGCGCCGCGCACCTGGTTGAAGCCGCCGACGATCGCGGCGATGAAGGCGGCTTGGCCCAGCACCTCGCCGGAGGAGAATTTTGCCAGATAGATCGGCGTGATCAAAAGCGAGGCGAGCGCGACCAGGAAGGCGTTGATCAGGAAGGTCAGCAGGATCATGCGCTCCACCGGCACGCCGATGATGCGCGCCACCGTCGGATTCTGCGCCGCCGCCTGCATCTGGTGACCGAGCGAGGTGCGGTTCAAGAGCGTGGTCAGGCCGAACACGGCAAGAATGGCGACGACGAGGACGCCGATGCTTTGCAGCGACACCGCGTGGCCGAGGATGGAGATGTCGCCGGTCGGCACGATCGACGGGAAGGGCGAGGCTTCGGCACTGAAGAATTGTTTCACGGCCTCCTTGAGGCCGATCGCGAGCGCCATGGTGGCGATCGCCAGCGGCAGCACGCCGTGCCGCATCATCGGGTCGACCAGCAGCATCTTGAAGGCGAGGCCGAGCAGGAGCATCGAGAGCAGGATGCCGAGGATGATCGCGAGCCAGAACGGTGCGCCGGCATGCATCGCCGCCAGCATCAGGAACGCCGGCAGCATCACGAACTCGCCCTGCGCGAAATTGATGGTCTGCGAGGTCTGCCACAGCAGCGTGAAGCCGACCGCGACCAGCGCATAGATCGCGCCGGTGGCAAGTCCCGCGACCAGAAGATCGAACAGATTGGACATTTTCCCCTCTCTCCTCTCCCTCTCCCCGCTCGTTCTTCTCCCTCGCCCCGCTTGCGGGGAGAGGGGCGGGGTGAGGGGGAGCCTCCGCAAGGACGGTGACAGTTGGATTCGCGGAGAGTGCCCCTCACCCGCCGCGCTCCGCGCGTCGGCCTCTCCCCGCGAGCGGGGAGAGGCGAAGCGGTCACTTCACCTTCGGCAGCACCTGCTTCACGACCTGCTTGCCTTCGACCACCTCGACCAGGAAGCTCTGGCGGTCGATGTCACCGGTCTCGCTGAAGGTGACGTCCATCAGGATGCCCGGCTCGTCCGCGGCCTTGATGGTCAGGCCGTGCAGCGTGTCGGCGAACGCCTTGCTGTCGACCTTGCCCATCTTCTCGGTGGTGGCCTTGACCATGTAGACGGCGAGGTAGCCCTTCAGGCCGTTATGGTCGGGCACGTAATTGTACTTCTTGGAGAACTTGTCGCGGAAGGCCTTGATCAGATCGACCGGCGCGTCGGTGGTGAGGCCGACATGGCCGCGCGCGCCGTTGGCGGCATCGCCGGCAAGCTCGATCACCTTCTGGCCGATCAGCGTGGTCTCGCCCATCAGCGGCGCGGTGACGCCCTGGCGCTTCAGCTCCTTCAGGATGCGCGCGCTCTCTTCCTCGTTGAGGTAGACGAACACGGCGTCGGGATTGGCGGCCTTGATCTTGCCGACGTCGGCGGCGAAGTCGGCCTGGCCTGCTTCGGTCGAGAGGTCGGCGACCACCTTGGAGCCGAGCCGGTCGAGCTCCTTGACCACGACGTCGCGGCCGCCGCGGCCGAAGTCGTTGTTGACCCAGACCACCGCGACCGTCTTCGCCTTCATCTCGTCGTGGATGTATTTTGCGACCTTCGGCATCGAGGATTGCTGGCCGAACGAGGTGCGGAACAGGAATTTGTTTCCGGCCTGCGTCAGCTCGGCGGCTTCGCCGCCCATGATCTGCGCGATGCCGGCCTCGGCCGCGAGCGGCGCGGTCACCTTGACCGAGCCGGAATAGCCGGGCCCGAGCAGCACATAGGGCTCGGCGTCGAGCGCCTTCTGCACCTGCGCGCGGGCCACGCCGGGGTTGGATTGCGAATCGGCATGGGTGACCTCGAGCTTGCGGCCGAGCACGCCGCCCTTGGCGTTGATCTCCTCGATCGCGAGGTCGATGCCGTTCTTCCAGTTGGTGCCAACGGTGGCGCCGCCGCCCGAGAGTTCGGCGACGTCGGCAAGCTTGATCGCCTGCGCGTGGACGCTGGTTGCAGTCGCGAAGGCAAGCAAGGCGCCTGCCAGTAGGGTCGATTTCATGGTCTCTCCTCCCATTTTCGTTGATGTTGTCCGCGGCCTTGTGTCCGGCCGCTTCGGTTACGCTGCGTGATAGGCCGAGCTTCGTGCCGCCATCACCTCGTCGAAAGCCTCTCCCATGGCTTCGGTCGATGGAGCAAGGCCCGTGAACAGTTCGAAGGCGTCGGCGGCCTGGTAGATCGCGAGCTCGCGCCCGGTCATGATCCGCGCGCCCTTGGCTCGCGACGCAGCCAGCAAGGGCGTGATCAGCGGCGAATAGACGGCGTCGGCGACCCACAGGTTTTCGCGCAGCAGCGAGGCTGGGACCGGCGTGTCGCGGTTCGGCAGCATGCCGACCGGCGTGCCGTTGACGAGGCCGGTGGCGCCGTCGAGCGCGTCCTCGACGCTCGTCGCCACCCGCGCGCCACCATGCTCGGCCAGCAGCGCGGCGAGTTTTTCGGCTCGCGCCGGCTCGCTGTCGAAGATGCGGAGGTCTGCGACGTCCAGGCTCGCCAGCGCAAAGGCGATCGCCTTGCCGACGCCGCCGGTGCCGATCACGGCCACCGCGTTACCCGCGGGCGCCAGCAGCGGCGCGACGGCGCGTGCAAAGCCGGTCGTGTCGGTGTTGTGGCCGATCAGCCGGCCGTCCCTGACGACGACGGTGTTGACCGCCGCCATCGCGGCGGCGGCCGGGGCCAGCTCGTCGAGCAGCGGGACCACCGCTTCCTTGTAAGGGTAAGTCACGTTGACGCCGGCAAAGCCGAGCCGCCGCACGCCCTCGAGCATCATGCGGAGCCCGGCCGCATCGGCGCCGGCGACCTCGATAAGCTGATAGTGGCCGCGCAGGCCAAGCGCCTCGGCGGCGCGCTCGTGCATGGCTGGGGAGGCGGAATGCGCGATCGGCGCGCCGATCAGGCCGGTGAGAAGCTTCTTGCTGGCGGCGTATCCGCGCTTCGACATGGTTCGCTATCGTCTCGTTGGGAGCGTTCGGTCCTGGCCATTAGCGTGGAAATCCGCGCAATTCCAAGGGGGCTTCCAGGTCCGACGATAGCCTTTCCCCCGCCTAACACAATTACCCATTTATCGGGCAAACCTAACATAATGTTATTTCTTGCGCCCGCGTGCCGGGGCGGCCCTGCCGTCGCTCCGGGACGGCTCCACCGCACGCATTTCGGCGCGCAGGGACTCGATGAAATACTCGACATGGAGCGACAGCGGCGCGCCGCGCTTCACCGCGATATAGGTGTCGAACCGCGTTGGCTCCGTGATCTTGAGCAGCTCGATGCCGGGATAGCCACCATGGGCCACCGTGAACTGGTCGATGATGGCGATGCCGAGCCCGGCCTTCACCAGCGCGCAGACCGTGGTACCGAAGCGCGCGCGGATGGTGATGTTGTAGTCGAGCCGGTTGCGCGCGAAGATCTCGGCCATGATCCGGCCGTAGGGATCGTTGGGATCGATGCCGATCAGCGGATAGCGGGTGATCTCGGCGGCCGAGACCTGCTTGCGGCCGGCAAGCTCGTGGCCGGGGGGGACGATGCAATAGAGTTCACCCGAGGCCAGCGGCATGAAGTCGAGCCCGGAATGCTCGAGCCGGTAGCTCATCGCCACACACTCGCCGCGGCCGAGCAGGAGATAGTCGATGGCCTCCTCGATCTTGAGGATGTTGATGTCGATGCCGAGATCGGGATAGCGGCGCCGGATGCGCTCGATCGCGCGCGGCACCATCACCTGCGAGATGCTCGGCACCGAGCCGATGCGCAATTCCGACAACCCGCCGCGGCCGATCTTGGAGATGAGCTCGGTGAGGTCGTCGACCTTCTTGTAGACGCCGTTGATCTGCTCGAAGATGTTCTCGGCTTCCGGCGTCGGAAAATAGCGGCCGTTCTGGCGCTGGAAGAAGCGGATGCCGAGCGTGCGCTCGGTGTATTTGACCAGCCGGCTGATCCCCGGCGCCGAGACGTTGAGCAGCTTCGCGGCGCCGCCGATGGTCCCCGTCACCATTACGGCACGGATCACTTCAACCTGGCGCAGCGTCATCATGTCGTGGGCATCCGATCGGGCATCCCAAAAGGGGATCGTGGCGGCGATCATCTCACGAGAGATGCGATGTCATCCAGCGGCAAGTATCATGATCCGCACGCACGGCGGAGTGGCGCACTCGCTTCCCTTCTCCCACAAGGAGAAGGAAGAGTAACTTCGCGGTCGGAATGTTGCGGCTAAAATCGGCACGTTCGAATGGAACGGCGGCGCTCGCGCAGAACGTACGCCTTACTGCAACTGCGTTCTAGCTCGCCGGGCTCTCGGGCGACCGGCTGCCGGGCCGCTCCGCGCGCTCGCGCTGCAACACCTCGCGCGCGAACTCGATGATCTTCTGCTTGTTTGCCGTTTCGTGGACGGCGAAAAACACGCGGTTGAGTTCCAGGCCGAGCACGCTGTTGAGGGCGATGTCCTCGTCTTCCATCGTGGTTTTCCCGCTTCAGACGCCTCAGGTGTAACTTGACGTCACTTCTTCCACAAGTAGATTAAATCTTCGGGGCCAAGGGGATACCGGGAAACTACGGAAGCGGTGAATTGAGGCAGTCTCCAAAGACGTGCTATACCGGACGGCGAGGGTCAGGAAACGCACCGATGTCCGCCGTAGACTATGGCCGGGAGGCGCTCGACTTCATTGAAGGCTTGGGGACCTATCGCAAGGTCCCAGACGCCATGAATGCGCTCGAGGTGGCGTTCGGTCGCTTCGGCTTCGAAACCATCATCGTGACGGGATTGCCGAATCCCGACCAGCGGTTCGCGCAGATGGTGCTCGCCAAGCGCTGGCCGGCAGGATGGTTCAGTCTCTATACCCAGAACAATTACGACCGCTTCGATCCCGTGGTGCGGCTGTGCCGGCAGTCGGTCAATCCGTTCGAGTGGTCGGAAGCGCCCTATGATGCCGAGCTCGAGCCGACCGCGGCCGAGGTGATGAACCGCGCTGGCGATTTTCGCATGTCGCGCGGCTTCATCGTGCCGATCCACGGGCTCACCGGCTACGAGGCCGCGGTGTCGCTCGGCGGCGTCCATCTCGACCTCAATCCCCGGAGCAAGCCGGCACTCCACCTGATGGCAATGTATGGCTTCGACCATATTCGCCGCCTGCTCGATCCGGCGCCGCATCTCTCGACGCGTCTCACCCCGCGTGAGCGCGAGGTGATCGCCTGGGCCTCGCAGGGGAAGTCGGCCTGGGAAATCGGCGAGATCCTGCACATCACGCAGCGCACCGCGGAAGAGCATCTTGCAACTGCCGCGCGCAAGCTCGGTGCCGTCAACCGGACGCATGCGGTTGCGCTCGCAATTCGCCACAAGATCATCAATCCCTAAGCGACATACTGGGAAATTTCCCAATATCGAACCCGCCCCTTTTCGCAGAGGCTGACCGCCTTTGAGAACGAATGGGGGCTTTCATGATTCACGCAATTTCTGCGGTAAATCGTCACCTTTATGAAGACGTTATCGAGCAGCATTTCCGGTTGCGTCACGACATTTTCGTCGATGAGCGGCACTGGGAGACGCTACGCAAGCCGGATTGCCGCGAGATCGATTCCTATGACAACGAGGACACGGTCTATCTGCTCGCGCTGGAGGGGCGCCGTGTCATTGGCGGTCACCGGCTCTACCCGACGACCAAGCCCTCGATGATGAGCGAGATCTTTCCGCATCTGGCCGCGGTTCGCGGCTGTCCTGCGGATCCGCTGGTCTGGGAATGGTCGCGCTATTTCGTCGTGCGCGATCGACGCGATGGCGCTCTCAACCTGCAACTGATGGCGGCGGTGCAGGAGTTCTGCCTCAATCAGGGGATCGCGCAGGTCAGCGCGATCATGGAGACCTGGTGGCTGCCGCGCTTCCATGAGGCCGGGTTCGTCGTGACCCCGCTTGGTCTGCCGGAGCTGGTCGAGAACGCCTGGACCATGGCGGCGACCATCGACATTCGCCGGGAGACGCTCGATGCCCTGCACGATCGCATCGGTGTGACCTCGGTCGTGCAACAGGACGGCCCGCGTCTGGACGCCGTCGCCCGTGCCAACCTCTGCGGCCTTGCCGCGCAACGAAAGAGCGCCTGAGATGTCGAACATGATGCGGGACAGCCAGATCATGGCGCAGACCAAGGACGAGAATCTCGGCTACATGTCCGACATGGCGCTCGAGCTGGCGCAGATGGCGGAAGACACCGGATTGGCGACGCTCGCCTATCTGTTCCGGATGGCGGCGCTGGAAGCCTCGACGGCCAACAGCGTGCTGGCAGAGCCGGACGATTTTCCCCGGCAGATGACGTCGCACTAGACGCCTTCCCTACACTCCGTCGACATTCGCACCCTCTCCCCGGCATGCCGGGGGGAGGGTGATCGTTTGGGTGCGGCAGGTTGCCCCATCTGCGCCGCGGCAGCCTTCTTGCAAGGTCGCTTTCGACCGCATGCACCCGCATGCAACAAAGTGCATGTTTGGTGTCGAATCGCTCTTGCCTCGGAACGATACTGCCATTACCCATTTTTCCGCCTTGAAGAGGCAGGGGGAGCTCTTTCACTGATGGCGACCGTGTTCGAACATCGGCGCGACACCGCGTGCGCCTGAAAGAGTTTTGATGCTGCTCGTCGTCGAACAGTTCTTGAACGGATTGCAGTTCGGCCTGCTGCTGTTCCTGCTCGCCGCCGGCCTGACGCTGGTGTTCGGGATCATGGATCTCGTCAACCTCGCGCACGGCTCGCTCTACATGATGGGCGCCTATTTCGCCGCGACCTTCGCGGCCTGGACTGGCAGCTTCCTGCTCGGCGCGCTGATGGCGCTCGGTGCCACGCTGGTGCTCGGCATCGTGCTCGAAATGTCGGCGCTGCGGCATCTCTATGGCCGCGACCATCTCGACCATGTGCTCGCGACCTTCGGCCTGATCCTGTTCTTCAATGAAGCCGTGCGGCTGATCTGGGGTCCCGCGGGCCTCGCGCTGCCGCTGCCGGCCTGGCTCACCGTGCCGGTGCCGATCCTGCCCGGCATCCACTATCCCGCTTATCGTCTCGCCATCATCGTGGTGGCGCTGCTGGTCGCGCTCTTGCTCTATCTCGGCGTGATGCGCACCCGCATCGGCATGCTGATCCGCGCCGGCGCCTCCAACCGGGAGATGATCGGCGCGCTCGGCATCAACATCAAGCTGCTCTACACGCTGGTGTTCGGCCTGGGCGCCGCGCTCGCGGGCCTCGCTGGCCTGATGCAGGCGCCGATCCTCACCGTGCAGATCGGCATGGGCGAGAACATCCTGATCCTCGCCTTCGTCATCATCGTGATCGGCGGCATCGGCTCGATCCGCGGCGCGTTCCTCGCCGCGATCTTCGTCGGCATGATCGACACGCTCGGCCGCGCCTTCCTGCCGAACCTGTTGCGGCAGGTGCTGAGCGGCGCCGCTGCCTCCACCGCCGCGCCCGCGCTGTCGTCGATGCTGATCTACCTGTTGATGGCGATCGTGCTGGTGGTGCGGCCGGAGGGGCTGTTTCCGGCCAACCGTCGATGAAGGGTGTTACGGTGAGCAAGGCCGTCACGGCCCTTTTGCTGGCGGGCCTCGTGCTGCTGCCGCTCTATTCGTCGCTGTCGGGTAACATCTTCATCCTGACGCTATTCACCCGCATCGTCATCCTGGCGCTGGCGGCCGCGAGCCTCAACCTCATCATGGGCTTTGGCGGCATGATGAGTTTTGGCCACGCCGCCTATCTCGGCATCGGCGGTTACGCCGTTGGCATGCTCGCGCAGGAAGGCGTGGGCTCCGGCTGGATTCAGTTCCCGGTCGCGCTCGCGGCCTCGGCGATCTACGCGCTGGTGATCGGCGCGCTCTCGTTGCGCACCCGCGGCGTCTATTTCATCATGATCACGCTGGCTTTCGCGCAGATGGCGTATTACGTCGCCTCGGGCCTCGCGCGTTACGGCGGCGATGACGGCCTCACCGTCTACAAGCGCAGCGACTTCTCCGGGCTGATCAATCTCGGCAATCGCACGCAGTTCTACTATCTCTGCCTTGCCTGCCTGTTCGCGGTGATCTTCCTGATCTGGCGCATCGTCAATTCGCGTTTCGGCCTCGTCGTGCAGGGCCTGCGCTCCAACGAACAGCGCATGCAGGCGATCGGCTTTCCGGCAAAACGCTACCAGCTGGTCTGCTTCGTCATATCAGGGACCATGTGCGGCCTCGCCGGCGCGCTGCTCGCCAACAACACCGATTTCGTCAGCCCGGCCGTGATGTACTGGACGCGCTCCGGCGATCTCATGGTGATGGTGATCTTGGGCGGCATGGGCACGCTGTTCGGTCCTGTCATGGGCGCGGTGGTGTTCCTGCTGCTGGAGGAATTCCTGTCGCAGATCACGGAATACTGGGCGCTGATCATGGGGCCGCTGCTGCTGCTGATCGTGCTGTTCGGGCGCGGCGGCATCATGGGCATGCTCGGGAGGGCTGGCCGTGGCTGAACCCTTGCTCCGCGTCGAAAAGCTGGTGCGCCGCTTCGGCGGCATCATCGCGACGGACAACGTCTCGCTCGACGTCGCGGCCGGCGAGCTGCACGCCATCATCGGCCCGAACGGCGCGGGCAAGACCACGCTGATCAGCCAATTGACCGGGCACCTCGAGCCGCATTCCGGCAGCGTCTCGCTGGCGGGGCGCGACATCACCTATCTGCCGGCCTATCGCCGCTGCGCGCTGGGACTTGCGCGCTCGTTCCAGATCACCTCGCTGCTGCTCGACGTTACCGCTGCCGACAATGTCGCGCTGGCGGCGCAGGCGCATGCCGGCACCTCGTTCCGCTTCTTCGCCAATGCGCGCAAGGAAAAGGGCCTGCGCGATGCGGCGCATGCCGCGCTCGACCGCGTCGGCCTGCTGCATCGCGCCGACGTCGTCGTGAGCAGGCTCAGCCATGGCGAACGCCGCGAGCTCGAGCTTGCGGTCGCGCTCGCCAGCAAGCCAAAGATCCTGCTGCTCGACGAGCCCATGGCGGGGCTCGGCGTCACCGAATCCCAACGCATGGTCAAGCTGCTTCAGGAGCTGCGCAAAGAGGTCTCGATCGTGCTGGTCGAGCACGACATGCCGGCGGTGTTCGCACTCGCCGACCGCATCTCGGTGCTGGTCTATGGCCGCGTTATCGCCTCCGGCGATCCGGCCGCGATCCGGGCGAACGAGGACGTCAAGCGCGCCTATCTCGGCGATCAGCATGTGGTGACGCACCATGGCTGACACGCTGCTCGACGTCGACGGCATCGAGACCTGCTACGGCCTGTCCCAGGTGCTGTTCGGCCTGTCGCTGTCGATCAAGCCGGGCGAGATGGTCTCGCTGATGGGCCGCAACGGCATGGGCAAGACCACCACCATCCGCTCCATCATGGGCCTGACGCCGGCACGCGCCGGAAGCATTCGCTTTGCGGGCGCGGAGGTGCGGACGCAGCCGTCCTACAAGATTGCAAAGCTCGGCGTCGGCCTCGTCCCCGAGGGACGGCAGATCTTCCCGAACCTCACCGTACGCGAAAATCTCGTCGCGGCCGCCGCCGATCGCTTCGGCAGCAGCAATCCGTGGACGCTGGCCGCGATCTACGTGATGTTTCCGCGCCTTGCCGAGCGCGCGTCCAACATGGGCAATCAGCTCTCCGGCGGCGAGCAGCAGATGCTCGCGATCGGCCGCGCGCTGATGACCAACCCGAAGCTGCTGATCCTCGACGAGGCGACCGAAGGCCTCGCACCACTGATCCGTGAAGAGATCTGGAATTGCCTGTCGCTGCTGAAGAGCCGGGGACAGTCGATCCTGGTCGTCGACAAGAACGTCGACCATCTCGCCCGCATCTGCGACCGCCACTACATCATCGAGCGCGGCAAGACGGTGTGGAGCGGCACCTCGGGCCAGCTGATGGCGGAGCCGGATCTCCAGCACAAATATCTGGGAATCTGACGCGCTTGCGGCCCTGCCCGCCGCAGCGCCGGCGCAAATCGCTCCGCGCGCAGAACCTGTTTCCGGAAGTCCAGTTTCGAAGCTCTCCAAACTGCGCGCAGAGGCCTTGAGTGCGCCGCCGCCAGCCGCCAAGGTCGCGGCGTAAGCGGATTCGATGCAGGACTTTTACAATCAGATTGCCGGACGGCCTGGAGACGAGATCGGTTCCGCACAGCAGGGCGCTTCAACAGCGGCGCAATGGCTGGATTTCCCGGGCTGCGTGTTTGTCAGAGGTGAGTTTCGAGCCGACCCCAGCGGGCCCGCGATCGTAGCGCCGGGCCTGTTCATCTCCGTTGCGTTCGGCGACGGCGCGAGCCGCGGCATTCTGACGCGCACGCCCGGCAGCGAAAGGCAGATGACGGCAATTGCTGTGCGTGAGGCCGTCGCTGCAAGACGCTCGGTCCAGTGTGACGAGCGTCCTGCGATAGGCCTGGCACTTCCCCAGACTTCCATCGATCGGCTTGGGCTTGGCGACGAGTTTCAGGCGCTGTTCAAGAACGATGAGGCGGGTGCCGCCGTCGTCTCTCTCACTGCGTCTCCGCGCGTGCAGGCCGTCGCTGCGGAAATGTTCTCGCCGCCGGTCGCCGGAAGCGCGGCGCAATTGTTGCTGTCGGCGCATGCCGCCGAGATCGTTGTCCACGCCCTGTTCAGCGAGAGCGGGCGGATTGAGGTCGATCCGGCAGCCGATCTTCAGCGGATGCGCTTGCAATCGGTCAAGGAGCAGATGGACGCCGATCTTGCTTACCCCTGGAGCGTCGACGAGCTGGCGCGGAACGCAGGGCTGAGCCGGCGGTCCTTCAACCAGAAATTCCAGATGGCGTATGGCGAGAGCGCGATCGACTATTTGCGGGCCCGGCGGCTCGATGCCGCACGTGACCTTCTGATTCATCAACGGTTGTCGGTCACCGAGGCGGCCTTTCGTGTCGGCTACGCCCATCCGGCCAATTTCGCGACGGCCTTTCGCAGGCACTTCGGCTATTCGCCCAGCCGCTGTCAGTAGCGGCGAGAGGATTGCGCGCCTGCCGAAATGTTTCGCGATGTGTCTGCGTCGTTCGCGATGAAGTCTCCGTCCGCAGTCTTGAAGGACTCCACGTGGAATCAAAGGCGATTTGCACAGTCGCAAAGGCGGTGCGCCTCTCGATCTGATTACTCCCGTGTTGCTTTTGAAGACGGAACTCGGGGATGACGATGAGGCGCGACGACGGACAGAAGTTCGGCTGGGAACGGGTGGTGAAGGCTGGACTTGGCATCGCTGGTCTTGGCGTGGCCGGGCTTGGCGTGGTGCTGCACGCGACGCCGTCGGCCGCACAGACCTCCACGACCAATTCGGGCTCGACGGCGGCGACATTGCCGCCCGTCACGGTCGAGGCACCGAGCCAGACGCGTCCGCGTGCCCAGTCTGCCCAGCGTACCTCACAATCGCAGCGCGGCCGCGTCGCGTCGCGCCGCAATTCCGAAGCCGTGCAAACCAGAAATACCGACACGCGCGAGGCCGGTGCCGGCCGCGGCAACGTGTCGAGCGAGAACAGCTATGTTGCAAGCAGCAGCTCGGCGGGCACGAAGACCAACACGCCCTTGCTCGAGACGCCGCAATCGATCTCGGTCGTGACGCGCAAGGAGCTCAACGACCGCGCCGTCCAGTCTCTGACGGAGGCGGTTGGCTATGAACCCGGTGTCCGCATCGATGCGTCCGGCTACGATCCGCGCTTCGACGCCATCGCGATCCGGGGCTTCGACATCACCTATAACGGCGTCTATCTCGACGGCTTGCGCCTCGTCGGCGCCGGCCTCAGCGTGTTCAAGACCGAGCCCTATGGGGTCGACAGCATCACCGTGGTCCGCGGGCCGAGCTCGGCACTCTACGGCCTCGGCTCCCCCGGCGGACTGATCGACCTGTCGAGCAAGCTGCCGACCAGCCAGCCGTTTCACGAGGTGCAGACGGTGTTCGGCGACCGCGAGCGAGTCCAGGGCAATTTTGATTTTTCAGGGCCGGTCGATCCCAACGGTCAGTTTTCGTATCGGCTGACCGGCGTGGTGCGCGACGCGGACGTGTTCGTGCCCGGCGGCAAGGATAACAGGACCTACATCGCTCCCGCCTTCACCTGGAGACCGGATCAATCGACGTCCCTCACGATTCTCGGTTCCTATCAGAAATCGAAGACGCCCGGATCCATGTTCACCTATTCCACGGGCACCGGCACCACCACGGACATTTTCACGGGCAGCCCGTCCTACAATTCGCTCGACCAGGAGCAGGGACGCGTCGGCTACCTGTTCGAGCACGCGTTCAACAACGACGTGACCGTCCGCCAGAAATTCCGTTACGTCGATGTCGATGCGGTCACCCGCTATGTCGGCTTTCTCGGCGCGCCCGTCGGCAATGTCGTCTCGCGCTATACCGGCCTTGTCCACGACACGCTGCAATCGGCCATCATGGACAACCAGGTCGAGGCCAAGCTCTCGACCGGGCCTGTGCAGCACACGCTCCTGGTCGGTACCGACTACACCGCGTCGAAGTTCAACGACAGGCAGGGCTTTGGCTTCGGCGTCTCCGATCTCAACCTGGCCGCGCCGGTCTACGCGCCGGAATCCATTCCCGATCCGGCGATCTCGTCCTCGACGGCCCAGCGGCAAACCCAGTCCGGCGTGTATATTCAGGATCAGGCCAAGCTCGATCACTGGATCCTGACACTGAGCGGCCGCAGCGACTGGGTCCGCACCACGGGCGAGGATCTGTTCGCGCTGACCCGTCAGACGCAGTCCGATCAGGCCTATAGCGGGCGGGCCGGGCTGACCTATGTGTTCGATTCCGGCGTTGCGCCCTACGTTGCCTATTCGACGTCGTTCTTTCCCAATCTCGGCGTCGATCCGTCGGGGGCCTTCTTCAAGCCGACCACCGGCAAGCAGACCGAGGTCGGCGTCAAGTATCAGCCGCAGGGGACGAGGAGCTTCATCACCGCGGCGGTCTTCGATTTGACCCAGGAGGGCGGCCTCGTCACGACGGGCACGGGCGTGACGGTCCAGCGCGGAGAAATTCAAAGCCGCGGCTTCGAATTGCAGGGGCTCGCGAGCCTCGGCGGCGGTTTCGACATCACCTCGTCGTACACCTATCTCGACATGGTGACCAAGCAGGCTGCGGACAGCTCGACGATCGGCAAGTTTCCATCCGGCAATCCTCCGCACACCGCGACGTTGTGGGGCAATTATGCCCTGCCGCTGGCCGGCCCGTTCGCCGGCGTGAGCGTCGGCGGTGGCGTGCGTTACATGTCCTGGAGCTATGGCGACGACGCCAACACGTTCAGGAACAGCTCGGTGACCCTGGTCGACGCGGCGCTGAAATATGATCTCGGCCAGGCGGCGAAGGAGCTGAAGGGCCTTCAGTTCCAGGTCAATGCCAAGAACCTGTTCAATCTGCACTACACCACGTGCCAGGTCGGCTATTGCTACCGCGGTGCGCCGCTGACCGTCATTGCGACGCTCGGCTATCGCTGGTGAGCGTTCCCACATGGAGACGCCCGTTATCTGGTCAAGCCGGCTTACCTAAATCGCATCCACCGGCCGCTAGCGGCCCAACCGGGAAGTGCCGATTTCGATCAAGGTGGTCCGGCAGGACAGGCGATAGATCAGGCTGAACAATTGACCCCACATGATCCAACTCCGCTGTTGATCACATGCTAGCAGCCTAGCGGCGGAGTGTTTCCGGCGAATTGTGAGGGGGGTAGGAAATTGCTTCTTGGGCGATCGGAGTGATGTCGTCGGAACAGGGCGGACGAAGTCGCCTCACGCCGCCGTGAGGCGTAGCTCCATCAAAACACCTCGAAATATTCGCGGTGCTCCCAGTCGGTCACCTCGGAGAGGAAACGGTCGATCTCGGCGTTCTTGATGTGGGTGTAGTAGTCGACGAACTCTCCGCCGAGCTGCTCGCGGAAGAACGGATCGTCCTTCAGCGCGGCGACCGCATCGCGCAAGGATTTCGGCAGAAGCGGCGCATTGGTCTCGTAGGGCGTGTCGGCCGACGGGCCGGGATCGAGCTTGCGGTCGACGCCGTCGAGGCCTGAGAGAATCTGCGAGGCCATGTAGAGATAGGGATTGGCGGCGGGCTCGCCGATGCGGTTCTCAAGGCGCGTGGCGGCATCACCCGCGCCGCCGAGCACGCGGATCATCACGCCGCGATTGTCGCGGCCCCAGATCGCGCGATCCGGCGCCAGCGAATAGGCGCGGTAGCGCTTGTAGCCGTTGATGGTCGGGGTGGTGAACACGGTCGAGGCGCGGGCGTGGTCGAGCAGGCCGGCCAGGTATGCCCGGCCGAACGCGCTGAGCGGCTCGCTGCCGTCTTTCGCCATGAACAGGTTATCGCCGTTCGCGCGCGAGACGATCGACTGATGCAGGTGCCAGCCGCTCGCGAACAGGTTCGGCAGCTTCGGCCGGCACATGAAGGTGGCGTGATAGCCGTGCCGCCGCGCGATCTGCTTCACGGCAGATCGGAACAGCACCATGTTGTCGGCAGGCTCCAGCCCCTTCCTTGGCGCGAAGGTGAATTCGCACTGGCTCGGCCCGAACTCGACCTCGACGGAGCGTAAGGGAAGTCCGAGCGCGACGATGTCGCGCCGCAGGATCTCCAGCACCGGCTCCATCTGGTCGAAGCGCTGTTCGGTAAGATATTGATAGCCGTGGCTGAGCAGGCTCACCGACGGCGGCGTGCCGGGCTGGCCGGCATCCTCGGGCCGCATATGCGCGTCGTCGAGCTTGAAGATGTGGAATTCCACTTCGAGGCCCGCGACGAAATCGTGGCCGCGCGCGCCGAGTTCATCGAGCACCTTGCGATAGAGCCCGCGCGTTGCGAACGGCACCGGGCGGCCGTCGTTGAAATGGAGGTCGCACAGCACCCAGCCCGTCGCCGGCGCCCACGGCAAAACGCGAAAAGTAGTGGGATCGGCGACCATCAGCACGTCGGCCGCGCCCTCCATCTCCTTCATGCCGAACCCGCCGCCTGATGTGAACACCGGAAACACCGTGCGGTGCGAGGTGTCCTTGGCGAGCATGGTGGTGGTGATGGAGCAGCCGCTTTCCAGCGAGGCGATCGCCTCGGCCGCGATGATGGTCTTGCCGCGCAAGATGCCGTGCTGGTCCGGGAAGGCGAGGCGGATGACCTCGAGGTTCTTTTCCTCGACGATGCGACGCATGCGCTGGGCTGCGTCCTTCTGCTCATCCGACCACAGCGCATGACGCGCAACGAAAGTCACTTTGCTACTCCCTCAACTGCCGTAGGGTGGGCAAAGCGAAGCGTGCCCACGATCTGTATCCATTACGGAGAAATGGTGGGCACGGCGCGCTGCGCCTTTGCCCACCCTACGAGAGCCGACCAAGACTTTCACTCCGCCGCCGTCAGCCGGTGCACGTTGTCTGCGATCTCCTTCGGCACCGGCGCCGTCCACGGCGCGCCGCGGCGGCGCTTGACGTCGACTTCCATCCAGTAGGTCTCCCAGCCCCGCGTCGGCCCGATGCCGTCCATGGTCGCCGGGCCCTGGATGCTGCGTGCGTTGGCTTCGTCCAGGAACAGCATCGGCTTCTCGCCGCCGCCGACCTTCTCGATCTCGGCCCGCAGCAGGCGGCGGTACTGCACGATCGCCTTGTCGCTCGAGCCGAGATGCTCCTTGGTGCGATCCTGGATCGCGCCCATGGATTCCACCGCCCACTGGTCGTGAACGTTGATGTCGGTGCCCATGCCGGTATAGGTCGCGGTCTGCTGCTCGTGCGGATCGAAGCCGTAATCGTTGGCCTTGTTCTTGCGCGATTTGTAGTCGGGCAGCTCATAGAGCTCGAGCCGCTGGTCGCGCATCTTCTGCTTGTCGACCGGGTTGGTGTAGCTGGTGAAGATCGCGTACCAGTAGCAGTTCTCGTCGTCGATCGGGACGTGCCACTGCGTGATTGTCATCTCCGTGCTCATGGGAATGACGAAGCCGTGCGGGAAGAGCTGGTTGGTGACGCGCACATGGGTGCGCTCCTCGTCGATCTCGCGCAGCGCGATCAGCCGCAGGCCGTACTCGGTGTGCTCGACATTGATGATCGGGCGGTCGTATTCACGAAGAATCTTCGTCATCGGCAGGTCGCTTCCGGCGGAGGCGCCGCGGAACTGCTTGCCGTAGGCGGTCGACGTGTCCTCGTCCTCGAAGAAACGATGCAGATAGGAGGCGTGCGCAGGATCGATGCCGACCTCGAGCGCCTGGAGCCAGTTGCAGGCCATGTGGCCCTTGAACGCAAACGTGTGGGTGCCGGGCGCAACAAAACAGTCGAGCTCCGGAAAGGCCGGCGGCTCACCCTCGCCGAGATAAGCCCAGAGGATGCCGCTCTTCTCCACCACGGGGTAGGAGCGCTGGCGGATGTTCTGGCAGAGTTTTGAGTCCTTCGGCTCGGCCGGCGTCTCGATGCACTGGCCGGTGGCGTCGAACAGCCAGCCGTGGAAGGCGCAGCGCAACCCGCCATGTTCGAGCCGCCCGAAGGCGAGGTCGGCGCCGCGATGCGCGCAATGGCGGTCGATGAGGCCGTAGCGTCCGGTCTCGTCGCGGAACAGCACCAGGTTCTCGCCGAGCAACCTGACCGGGCGGATCGGCCGCTCGCCCTCGAGCTCGTCGACCAGCGCCGCCGGCTGCCAGTAGCTCCGCATCAGCTTTCCGCAGGGGTCCTTCGGACCGGTGCGGGTGATCAGGTCGTTCTGCTCCTGGCTCATCATGGCGGTCGCGTCCTTTTTCTGGAGGGGCGTTATGTTCGCCTATTGAACGAATGGGCGAATTATGACATGCCTTGGAGCGGCAGCAAGCACTATTTTGCAGGATTGTCCCGAGCCATGCCCAAGCTGAAGCGGAGCGAGACTGACGAGCGCGCGACGGATTTCGTCGAGAGCCTCGATCGCGGCCTGCGTCTGCTGCAATGCTTCGGAATGACCGCAGGTCCGATGACGCTGAGCGATCTCGCCCGTGCCGCCGATCTGCCGCGCGCGACCGCGCGGCGCATGCTGTTCACGCTCCAGCGCGGCGGTTTCGTCTCTGGCGATGGCAAGCTGTTTTCGCTGACGCCGCATGTGCTGACGCTCGCGGCCTCCTATTTGCGCTCGAGCCAGCTCGTCGCGGTTCTTCAGCCCGTGCTCGACCGTGTCGCCACTGCCGCGCAGGAAATCTCCTCGCTCGCGGTGCTCGATGGCGATGACGTTGTGTTCATTGCCCGCGGCGGTCCGGCACGGGTCTTTTCCGGCGGACTGGAGATCGGCTACCGCCTGCCGGCCTTCTGCACCTCGGTCGGGCGCGCCATGCTTGGCCAGCTCGATGATGCGGAGCTCGCCGCGCGCCTGAAGCAGATGAAGCGCGAGGCTCTGACGCCGCAGGCGGAGACGGATCCGAAGGCGCTGCTCGCGCGCATCGTCGCCGATCGCGCGCAGGGCTATTCGCTGGTCGACCGCGAGGCCGAACCGCATTTCCGCTCGATCTCGGTTCCGGTGCGTCGTTACGACAATGTGATCGTCGCTGCGATCAACATGGGTGCGCATGTCGATCGCGTGCCGGCGCGGGAATTGATCGAGCGCTTTCTGCCACTGCTGCGCGAGGGTGCAGAATCGGTGCGCTCGCAATTGCTGTGAGCTGCGACCCGCGCGCACAGGTCGCGGTGCACGGCTGCGCCCGCTGTGTCAAAAGGCAAAAATGCCGCATGACACACCTCTGATCGCCACCGTAGTCGTTGGACTTGGATTAGCTTTCGTACTGGGAACTATAGCACAGCGGTTCCGCGTGCCGCCGCTCGTCGGCTATCTGCTGGCCGGTGTCGCCGTGGGGCCGTTCACGCCGGGCTTCGTCGCCGATCAGGCGCTTGCCACCGAGCTCGCGGAGCTCGGTATTATCCTTCTGATGTTCGGCGTCGGCCTGCATTTCTCGCTCCAGGATCTGCTTTCAGTTCGCAAGATCGCCGTGCCCGGCGCCGTCGTGCAGATCGCCGCTGCGACATTGATGGGTCTTGGCCTCGCATGGCTGATGGGCTGGAGTGTCGCTGCGGGACTCGTGTTCGGACTGGCGTTGTCCGTGGCGAGCACGGTGGTGCTGCTGCGCGCGCTCCAGGAGCGGCGGCTGATGGAGACGGATCGCGGCCGCATTGCCGTCGGCTGGCTGATCGTCGAGGACCTCGCGATGGTGCTCGTGCTGGTCTTGTTTCCAGCGATCGCGAGCCTTCAGGGCAGTGCCGGCAACCCGGTGGTCTTCGAGCCGTTGGCCGCACAGGCGGGTTTCGGACTTGCCGGCATCGTGATGTTGACCCTCGTCAAGATCATCGTGTTCATCGGCCTGATGCTGGTGGTGGGACGCCGTGTGATCCCCTGGATCCTGCACTACATCGCGCATACGGGCTCGCGCGAATTGTTCCGTCTTGGCGTGCTTGCGATCGCGCTGTGCATTGCATTCGGGGCGACCAAACTTTTCGACGTGTCCCTGGCGCTGGGTGCGTTCTTCGCCGGCATGATGCTGCGGGAGTCGCCGCTCAGCGCGCGAGCCGCGCAGGAATCCCTGCCGCTGCGAGATGCCTTCGCCGTGTTGTTCTTCGTCTCGGTTGGCATGATGTTCGATCCGGCGAGCGTCATCCGCGAGCCGTGGCCGCTGCTCGCCACGCTCGCGATCATCATGCTTGGCAAATCCGTTGCCGCGTTCCTGATCGTGGTTCTGTTCCGCCATCCCCTCGCCACCGCGCTGACGATCTCGGCGAGTCTGTCGCAGATCGGCGAGTTCTCCTTCATTCTGGCCGAGCTCGGCGTCGCCTCGCAGATGCTGCCGAGCGAGGGGCGCGACCTGATCATGGCCGGTGCGATCCTCTCCATCATGCTCAACCCGCTGATGTTCGCAGCCGCCACCTGGCTCGCGCCGCGCCTCGATCCGCGGCGCGATTCGCCGCAGGCCACGGCTGCGGTGCCCGAGCCGATCCGCACCACCGACCTGACGGACCATACGATCGTGATCGGCTATGGCAGGGTCGGCATGCTCGTCGGCGACGCCCTGAAGCAGCGGCAACTGCCGTTTCTCGTCGCAGAGGTCGGAGAGAGTGCACTCGCGAAGCTCAGGGAGGGCGGCATCGAGACCGTCATGGGCAATGCTGCGCAGCCCGCCATTCTCGGCGCCACCAATCCGTCGCGGGCGCGGCATCTCGTGATCGCCATTCCCGAAGCCTTCGAGGCGGGGCAGATCGTGCAGCAGGCCCGCGCCGCCAACCCGGATATCCGCATCATCGCGCGTGCGCATGCGGATGCCGAGGTCGATCATTTGAAGGGCCTGGGGGCGGATGTCGTCATCATGGGCGAGCGGGAAATCGCGCGCGGCATGATCGAGGAGCTGGAGAGGAGATATCCGGATGCTGCCGAGCAAGATCCCCGCACGCTCGCGGTCGGTTCGGTCGTTTGACCTCATCACGCCCTCCGGCCGGACCTACCGCTTTCCGCCGCCGTCGTTGTTGCAGCGCATGTTGCGGCTGGCGTTCACGCATGCGGAGACGATTGCGATCTCCGCAGCCATCCTGGCACTGATTTATGTGGCTGGCTTTGCCGCAGAAGCGCTCGATCGGTCCGCGCTCGATGCATGCAACGATCGGATTGCGGAGCGCAGGGTGGGTTAGTTGCCGTTGCTGCGCAGCCGGTAGCCCGGGTGAGCGCAGCGACAAAGTGTCGGAAGACCCCGGATGTCGCTTCGCTGATCCGGGCCGCGGGCCTATAATCCGCTCCACACAAGATCAGGGAGCACGCCATGCAACACACCATGGTTCCCAGTGATCGGGTCGAGCACGTCGCCGTCTATGGGTGCGACGGCAGCAAGCTCGGCACGATCGAACGATTGATGCTCGACAAGGTCAGTGGAACGGTCGCTTACGCCGTGATCAAGACCGGCAGGCTGCTCGGTACGCATCACCATTATCCCGTGCAGTGGAGCGCGCTGAAATATGATCCGGGACGTCAGGCCTTCCAGGTCGAACTGACGCCGGAGCAATTGAGCAGCGGCCCCTGCGAGGTCGATGGCGACGAATTCGACTGGGGCGACCGCTCGCGGCCGTACCAGCATCCGAATTACTGGTCGATCTGACCGGTGCGGCAGCCTTTGTAGCCCCGTTGGCTCCATCCGGGCTGCGGCATCGCTACCTGTTGCGCATCCAGTCGGCGAGGCCGGACAGCGCGCGGTCGAGGTCTTGGCGCGCGGCAGCATCGGCAACCGTCTCCTCCAGCGCGCCGCGCATGCAAAGCATCCACGCGTCCCGTTCGGCATCGCCGATCGCAAAGCCGATGTGCCGCTGGCGCAGCCGCGGATGGCCCTTCTCGACGGAGTAAAGTTTTGGGCCGCCGGTCCATTCAGCGGCGCGTAGGGTGGGTTAGCCCTGCAGATGCGCGAAGCGCATCTGCTCGGCGTAACCCACCTCTTGTGCTTTCGCAGAGGCGAACAGTGGTGAGTTACGCCTTCGGCTAACCCGCCCTACGGCACCGCGTCTACCGCTCCTCCGCCTCGCGCTCCATGTCGCGGCCGGAAAGATTCTCGCCCTGCATGTTGGCGTAGTCGCGCGCCATCTCGCGCATCAGGAACTTCGCCGGCACGTCGTGATAGGTGCCGCGGTCGTTGACATATTGCATGTAGGCGCGGCCCTCGCCGTCGAAGGGGTGCAGCAGCGCGTCGGTGTGGCCGTCGAAATCGAGGGGAGCCACGCCGACTTTGGTGCAGAGCGTATCGTTGAAGGTCGGTGTCGCCTTGCGCCAGGCGCCGTCGACATGGACTTCGGTAAAGCCGTGCCAGGTGAAGATGTCGGTGCCCATGCTCTGGCGTAGCTTCTCGGTGGTGAGATGGTTCCTCACGTCGGCAAAGCCGACGCGGGAGGGGATGCCGTGCACGCGGCAGGTGGCCGCGTAGAGCGCGGCCTTGCCGACGCAATAGCCTTGCCCCGCGGCAAGCACGCTCGAGGCGCGAAAGGTCTCGGCGACGCGCATGCTGACATAGGGATTGTAGCGGATACCGTCGCGCACCGCCTTGTAGAGCAGGCTCGCCTTCTCCCGCGCGCTCGCATCCTCGCGCACGGCGGTCTCGGCGAACTGCTGCACGGCGGGGTGATCGCTGTCGATGTATTCGCCGGGATCGGTGTAGAGGCGGCGGATGGTGTCGGGGAGGAGGTCGGTCATGGCGAAAGATTAGCAGCCGGCTTTGATCTGGCTCAATTCCGTTCGTTGCAGGCCGCCCATGCTCGCTGCACTACCCGATCTCCGCTTGCGTCGAGCCGCTATCGCTGTTGCAAGCGGCGATGCTGCGCCAGGCTGAATGGAACCCGGGAGGGGGAGTGGCAGCGTGCTGAAATGGTGTGCCCATTGTCAGCAGTTCATCGGCGAGATGCCGCCGCATGCGGATCTCGGCATCACCCACGGGCTGTGCCGGAAATGCGCCGGCGAGCAGCCGGACCTGCTCAGCGGCGATGAATACGCCCATGCGGTCGCGCTGCGGGACATCGTTCAGTCGTTGTTCTCGGCCGGCCGCAGGAACGATTTCGATGCGGCCGGGCCGCTCGTCGATAACGCCATCGCCGCCCATTGCCGGCCGGTCGACATCCTCGTCGGCATGATCGCGCCGATGCTCCACGAGATCGGCACTGCCTGGGAGCACGGCACGCTCACCGTTGAAGGCGAGCACGAATTCACCGCCTATGCCGAGCGGGTGATCGATCTCGTCGAGGCCAGGATGCGGCTGGCCTGGTCGCAACCGGCGCGACCCGGCGGCGACGGCTGCTATTTTCTGATGAATGCGCCGGGCAACATCCATGTGGTGGGCATTCGCATTCTCGGCCTCTGGCTCCAGAACCAGGGATGGCGAACCCGGCACGTCGACGACAATTCGGTGCTCGGTGCACTGTCCGAGCCTTCGCTCGCGGGTGAGCCCAAGACGCTACTGGTCTCGATCGCGCTGCCGGAGCAGTACGACGCCGTTGCAGCCCTCGTCGAACGCGTGCAGGCGTTGCCGGCGCCAAGCCGTCCGGGCATCGTGCTCGGTGGCTACGCGGTCAAGACCGGTCTGGTGCCGCGGACCCCGGGTGTGAAACTCGCCCCCGACATCAGCGCGCTTGGTCTCGACTAGCTGCGATTGCGCATCCAGTCGGCAAGCCCCGATATGGCCTTGTCGAGATCCTGCCGCGCATCGGCGTCAGTGACCGTCTCCGCCATCGCACCGCGCATGCAGAGCAGCCACGCATCGCGCTCGGCATCGCCGATGGCAAAGCCGATATGCCGCTGCCGAAGCCGCGGATGCCCCTTCTCGGGCGAATAGAGTTTTGGGCCACCGGTCCACTCGGTCAGATAGCGCTTCAGCACGTCCCTGATCAGCCCGAGATCGTCCGCATGCATGTCGCGGATCACCTTCGCCTCCGGCAACGTGTCCATGCGGTCGTAGAAGCGGTCGACGAGTGCGTCGATCGTGGCGCTCCCGCCGATCCGCTCGAACATGGAGTTTGCGACGTCGCTGTCGGTCATCTCTACAGCGCCACGCTGCGCAGCCCGAAGCTCCGCGCCTCGTTCTGCAGCACCGGCCGCACCGCATCGATCAGGCGCGCGGCGGCGGCATCGACGCTGAGCCCCGCGGTATCCACCACGGCCGTCGCACGTGAATACAGCGGCTCGCGGCTCAGCAGGATGTTGCGCAGCTCCGCCATCGCGGAACGATCATCGGCCATCGGACGGAGGTCGCCCTGACGCCGCACGCGCGCCATGTGCTCCTCGGGCTCGGCCTTCAGCCAGATCGTGTAGAACGACGACAGGATCTGGTCGAAGGTCAAAGGCTCCGAGACGATGCCGCCGCCGGTCGCGAGCACCATCAGCTCGTTGCGGGCGAGCAGCTGCTGCAGCGCCGCCTGCTCCATGCGGCGAAAGCCTTCCTGGCCGTAGAGTGCGATGATCTCGGCGACCGAGAGCCCGTTCTGCTGCTCGACTTCCTTGTTGAGCTCGACAAAACTCCAGCCGACCTTCTTCGCCAGCATCCTGCCGAGCGTGGATTTGCCGGCGCCGCGCAGGCCGATCAGCGCGATGCCGCAGAATGGCGCGCGCCGTGGCGCGGACGCGCTGCCGCCGGCGAGCAGGTCCTTGGCCTGTGCGATCTGCGCGGGCGTCGCTTTTCGAAGGAGATCGCGAAACATCTGCCAGTCCGGCGTCGGGTCGGCGCTGGGAAGCAGGTCTTCCAGATGCGCACCCATCGCGTCCGAGACGCGGCGCAGCAGCACGATCGAGACATTGCCCTTGCCGCTCTCGAGCTGTGCGATGTAGCGCTCCGAAATTCCCGATACCTTGGCGAGTACCTTTCGCGACATGCCGCGCAGCGCGCGCATGGTGCGCACACGCTGGCCGAGCTGTTCGAGAAATCGGGATTCGGCGTCGGGACTATCGTTCATGAGCCTTCTTTAGCGGATGCCTTCCTTGAAGCAGGCCCTGCGGCGCGTTTTAATGAAACATAGTGCCTGCCGGCATTGACAGCAAGCCGCCACAGTGTCTTTCTATGAATTATAATTCTAAATTCGGGGGAGAAGTCCGTGAGCGAGGGATCCTATAACGCGGTGACCTGGCTGCTCGACCGAAACGTCGAGGAGGGCCGCGGCGCCAAGCTCGCCTTCGACGACACCGTCTCGCGGCTCACCTATGGCGAGCTCCAGCGCGAGAGCCGCCGCGCCGCCAACATGCTGCGCCGGCTCGGCGTCCGCCGCGAGGAGCGCGTGGCGATGATCATGCTGGACACGGTCGATTTCCCGGTCGTGTTCCTGGGCGCGATCCGCGCCGGCATCGTGCCGGTGCCGCTGAACACGCTGCTGACATCAGATCAATACGCCTACATCCTCGCCGATTGCCGCGCGCGCGTGCTGTTCGTCTCCGAGCCGCTCTATCCCGTCATCAAGGACATCGTCGGCCGCATGCCGGATCTCGAGCATGTCGTGGTGTCCGGCGCCAAGCAGAACGGCCACAAGCAGCTCGCCGAGGAGATCGCGGGCGAGAGCGACCAGTTCGCCACCGCTGCGACCCATCCCGACGAGCCGGCGTTTTGGCTGTATTCGTCGGGTTCGACCGGTATGCCAAAGGGCGTGCGCCACATCCATTCGAACCTTCAGGCGACCGCCGACACCTATGCGAGCCAGGTGCTCGGCATCCGCGAGAACGACGTCTGTCTCTCCGCGGCAAAGCTTTTCTTCGCCTATGGCCTCGGCAACGCCCTGACCTTCCCGATGTCGGTCGGCGCCACCGTGGTGCTGAACAGCGAGCGTCCGACGCCGGCGCGCATGTTCGACCTGATGAACAGGTACAATCCCTCGATCTTCTACGGCGTGCCGACGCTGTTCGCCGCGATGCTCAACGACGAGACGATGAAGGCCGAGCGTGGCGGCAAGTCGCTGCGCATTTGCACCTCCGCCGGCGAGGCGCTGCCGGAATCCGTCGGCAACAGCTGGAAATCACGCTTCGGCGTCGACATCCTTGACGGCGTCGGCTCGACCGAGCTGCTGCACATCTTCCTGTCGAATGCGCCCGGCGACATCAAATACGGCTCGTCCGGCAAGCCGGTGCCGGGCTATGCGGTGCGGCTGGTCAACGAGGCCGGCCAGGATGTCGCCGACGGTGAGGTCGGCGAGCTCCTGGTCGACGCGCCCTCGGCCGGCGAGGGTTACTGGAATCAGCGCCACAAGAGCCGCCGCACGTTCGAGGGTCCGTGGACCCGCACCGGCGACAAATATGTCCGCGACACTGATGGCCGTTACACCTTCTGCGGCCGCGCCGACGACATGTTCAAGGTTTCCGGCATCTGGGTCTCGCCGTTCGAGGTCGAGAGCGCGCTGATCACGCATCCTGCCGTGCTGGAAGCCGCCGTCGTGCCCGAAGCCGATCCGGAAGGTCTCTTGAAGCCGAAGGCCTTTGTCGTGCTGCGCCCGGGCGCGAAGACGGCGGACTTGCAAGAAATGCTCAAGGAGCACGTCAAGCAGAAGATCGGCCCGTGGAAATATCCGCGCTGGATCGACGTGGTGGACTCCTTGCCGAAGACGGCGACCGGGAAGATCCAGCGCTTCAAGCTGCGGGAAGGGGCGAATTAATCCCTCGTCATTCCGGGGCGATGCGAAGCATCGAACCTGGAATCTCGAGCCGCAAAACAATATCGAGATTCCGGATCAGCTCGCGTCGCGAGCTGTCCGGAATGAACGGGAACGATCACATGACCAACCTCACCCCCACCGGCTTCCTCAGCATCGGCAGCGCCAGCCTCGAATACAAATGGCTCGCGCCGCAATCCGCCGATGCGCCCACCATCGTCATGCTGCACGAGGGCCTCGGCTCCGTCGGCCTCTGGGGGGATTTTCCGGAAAAGCTTCAAGAGGCGACCGGTGCCGGCATCTTCGTCTATTCGCGTGCCGGCTACGGCCAGTCGAGCCCGGTGACGCTGCCGCGGCCGCTCGATTACATGCAGCGCGAGGCGCTGGACGTGCTGCCCAAGATCCTCGATGCAATTCCCTTCAAGCGCGGCCTGCTGCTCGGCCATTCCGACGGTGCCTCGATCGCGACGATCTATGCCGGTGCGCATCAGGATCATCGACTGCAGGGCCTGGTGCTGATCGCGCCGCACTTCATCGTCGAGGACATCTCGGTGACATCGATCGCCGCGATCAAGACCGCATTCGAGACCACGGACCTGAAGCCAAAGCTCGCGCGCTGGCACAAGGACGTCGACAACGCCTTCCGAGGCTGGAACGGCGCCTGGCTCGACCCGAAATTCCGCGACTGGGACATTTCCGAATATCTCGCCTACATCCGCGTTCCCCTGATGATCCTGCAAGGGGTCGATGACCAATATGGGACATTGCGACAGGTCGAAATTGCGCAGGAAGAGTGTTACTGTCCGGTAGATTTGAAAATTATTTCAGAGGCGGGCCATTCCCCGCATCGTGAAGCGCCGGGGGCGACGCTTGACGCGATTGAGCAATTTGCAAGCGCGGCCCTGCGCGACGATCAGGGCCTTCAGGGACGCGCCGCATGATCCTGCGGAGGCACATCCATGAATGTGCCTTCACATGCGAGCGGCCCGCTGCCGTGGCCGCGATGGGCCTATGTGCCGGGCGAGGCCGGCAGGGCCGATGCGGATTACGAGACGCTTCGTTTGGCCAAGGCGCTGGTACCCCCGGCCTTCCGCGGCTATGTGCCGGCGCGCCATCCGGCGCTGCGCTACGGGCTCGCGCTCAACGACCGCGGCTATTTCTGGGAATCGCAGGAGGTGCTGGAGGCGGTCTGGGCCGCCGCGCCGCAAGGCGGCCGCGAGCGCATCCTGCTGCGCGCGTGCATCCATGTGGCCAATGCGAATTTGCGGCTGCGGATGCAGCGACTGCATTCGGCCGCACGCCTGTTCGGCGACGCGCAAATGGAGCTGCGGGCGTTGAGCTCGCGCAAGGCGGCCCCGGGCGGCGACGGCTTTGTCGAAAGCTTTCCGATCCCGGCGCTCGCCGCACTGCTCCAGGCCAAGCTCGGCCGGCCCCAGCTTTCCAAGGCGGACTGGATCGCCCTCGGCGCCATCGTGCGGTCGTAGCCAGTTTCATGAAACAAAGTGCATGCATCGGCGGTTAAGGGCTAGACGCGCTCTAAAAGGTGCACTATTGTGCATCTAACGCTACGGCGAAAATGCATAATCAAGCTTAGGGGTGACCCATGGCCGGGGAAGAACGGCGCCTCGCAGGCGGCGCGACATTCATCGATTTCCAGACCGACCCGTCGCGCTACCGGCACTGGAAGCTCGCGGTCGACGGCGACGTCGCCACGCTGACCATGGACGTCGACGAGAATGGCGGCCTGTTCGAGGGCTATCTGCTCAAGCTCAATTCCTACGACCTCGGCGTCGACATCGAGCTTGCCGACGCGGTCCAGCGGCTGCGCTTCGAGCATCCGGAGGTGAAGGTCGTGCTGATGCGCTCGGCCAAGAACCGCGTGTTCTGCGCCGGCGCCAACATCCGCATGCTCGCCGGCTCGACGCATGCTCACAAGGTGAACTTCTGCAAATTCACCAACGAGACCCGCAACGGCATGGAAGACTCTTCGGAGAATTCCGGCCAGCGCTTCATCACCGTCGTGAACGGCTCGGCCGCCGGCGGCGGCTATGAGCTGGCGCTTGCGACTGATCACATCATTCTCGCCGATGACGGCTCGTCCGCCGTGGCGCTGCCCGAAGTGCCGCTGCTGGCGGTGCTGCCGGGCACCGGCGGCCTCACCCGTGTCGTCGACAAGCGCAAGGTGCGCCGCGACCACGCCGATTTCTTCTGCACCATCGAGGAAGGTGTGAAGGGCAAGCGCGCCGTGCAGTGGCGCCTCGTCGACGAGATCGCGCCCAACTCGAAGCTCGAAGCCAGGATCGCCGAGCGCGCCAGGGAATTCGCCGACGGCTCGAAGCGCAAGGGCAGTGGCAAGGGCATCGCGCTGACGCCGCTCAAGCGCGCGATCGACGAGACCAGCATCCGCTATGGTTTTGTCACGGTCGACATCGACCGCGCCGCGCGCATTGCCACCATCTCGATCAAGGCGCCGGAGGCGGCAGCACCCGCCGATATCGACGGCATGATGGCGCAGGGCGCCTCGTTCTGGCCGCTCCAGGTGGCGCGCGAGATCGATGACGCCATCCTGCATCTGCGGATCAACGAGCTCGAGATCGCGATGCTGGTGTTCAAGAGCCATGGCGACCGCGCCCATGTGCTCGCCAGCGACGCCTTCCTCGAAGCCAACAAGGCGCACTGGCTGGTCAACGAGATCAGGCACTACTGGAAGCGCGTGCTCAAGCGCATCGACGTCACCTCGCGCACGCTGGTGACGCTGGTCGAGCCCGGCTCCTGCTTCGCCGGCACGCTCGCCGAGCTCGTCTTCGCGGCCGACCGCTCCTACATGCTGATCGGGACGCGCCAGGGCGACAACCGTCCGCCGCCGTCGATTGAACTCTCCGCCATGAATTTCGGTCCGTATCCGATGAGCCACGGCCTGACCCGGCTGGAGTCGCGCTTCCAGGCCGATCCGGCCGATGTCGAGCGCGCGGAAGCCACGATGGGCACCGCGCTCGATGCCGAGCAGGCCGAAGAGCTCGGCCTCGTCACCTTCGCGCTCGACGATATCGACTGGGACGACGAGGTCCGCGTGTTCCTCGAGGAGCGCGCCAGCTTTTCGCCCGACAGCCTCACCGGCATGGAAGCCAGCCTGCGCTTCGTCGGCCCCGAGACGATGGAATCAAAGATCTTCTCGCGCCTGACCGCGTGGCAGAACTGGATCTTCCAGCGCCCGAACGCGGTCGGCGAGGAAGGCGCACTGCGCCGCTATGGCAGCGGCCAGAAGCCGAAATTCGATATGACGAGAGTGTAGCGAATAGGGAGTGGCGAATAGCGAATAGGGATTTCCATTCGCGCCTCGCCATTCGCCATTCGCGCGAAACGATCAGGTTCAACGCGGGAGAGCTCCCAATGAATATGAACATCATGAACGTCGACTATTCGACCAAGATTCCGAACAACGTGAATCTCGCCGAAGACCGCCAGGTGCTGAAGGCGCTGGAAGGCTGGCATCCCGGCTACATGGACTGGTGGAGCGACATGGGGCCGGAAGGCTTTCAGGAGTCGCTGGTGTATTTGCGCACGGCTTACTCCGTCGATCCGCGCGGCTGGGCCAAGTTCGACTATGTCCGCATGCCCGACTATCGCTGGGGCATCCTGCTTGCGCCGCAGGAAGAGAATCGCGTCGTGCCGTTCGGCGAGCATTTTGGCGAGCCGGCCTGGCAGGAAGTCCCGGGCGAATATCGCGCCATGCTGCGCCGCCTGATCGTGATCCAGGGCGACACCGAGCCGGCCTCGGTCGAGCAGCAGCGCCATCTCGGCAAGACCGCACCCTCGCTCTACGACATGCGTAACCTGTTCCAGGTCAATGTCGAGGAAGGCCGCCACCTCTGGGCGATGGTCTACCTGCTTCAGAAATATTTCGGCCGCGACGGCCGCGAGGAAGCGGATGATTTGTTGCGCCGCCGCTCCGGCGATGCCGATGCGCCGCGCATGCTCGGCGCCTTCAACGAGGCGACGCCGGACTGGCTCTCCTTCTTCATGTTCACCTACTTCACCGACCGCGACGGCAAGATGCAGTTGCACTCGCTGGCGCAGTCGGGCTTCGATCCCTTGTCGCGCACCTGCCGCTTCATGCTGACGGAGGAAGCGCACCACATGTTCGTCGGCGAGACCGGTATCACCCGCGTCGTGCAGCGCACCTGCGATGCGATGCGCGAGGCCGGCATCACCGACCCGACCGATATCGCGAAGGTCCGCGCGCTCGGCGTGATCGACCTGCCGACGATCCAGAAGAAGCTGAACCTGCACTATACGCTGTCGCTCGACCTGTTCGGCTCGGAAGTCTCGACCAACGCGGCCAACGCCTTCAACACCGGCATCAAGGGCCGCTATCACGAGACCCAGATCGACGACGATCACCAGCTCAAGAACGCCACCTATCCGGTGCTCAAGTTCATCAACGGCGAGATCAAGCTGGTCGACGAGCCGGCGCTGACCGCGCTCAACATGCGCCTGCGCGACGATTACAGCCAGGACTGCGTCAAGGGCATGCTGCGCTGGAACAAGGTGATTTCGACCGCGGGCTACGACTTCAAGCTGACGCTGCCCAACGTCGCCTTCCACCGCCACATCGGCGAGTTCAAGGACGTCTATGCGACGCCCGACGGCATTTTGATCGACGACGCCACCTGGGCGAAGCGCAAGGACGAATGGCTGCCCTCGACCGCCGACGGCGACTTCATCACCTCCTTGATGCAGCCCGTCACCGAAACCGGCAAGTTCGCCTCCTGGATCTCGCCGCCGAAGGTCGGCATCGACAACAAGCCGGGTGATTTCGAGTACGTGAAGATCGAGTCGTGAAGTAGCGAATTGGGAGTGGCGAATGGCGAGTGGGAAACCACTGGCCATTCGCTACTCGCCATTCGCGCCTAATCGCTATCCCACCCGCTCCCCTTGATCCCCGCATTGGCATAAACGATGCCGCCATCCACCGCGATGGTCGCGCCCACCACGTAATCGCCCGCGCGGGAGGCGAGATAAATCGCCGCGCCCGCCATGTCCTCGTCGGTACCGATGCGGCCCACGGGCACGCGGGTTGCGACCTCGTCGGCGTGATCGCGCGCGGCGCGGTTCATGTCCGACTTGAACGGGCCGGGCGCGATCGCGGTGACCACGATGTTATCAGGGATGAGCTTGACGGCCATGCGGCGCGTCAGATGGATCAGGCCGGCCTTGCTCGCCGCGTAGGAATAGGTCTCGCCCGGATTGACGAAGATGCCGTCGATCGAGGCGATGTTGATCACCTTGGCCGGCCGCTCGGCGCTCGCGGATGCGCGCAGCGTCGGCGCCAGCGCCTTGGTCAGGAAGAACGGCGCCTTGACGTTGAGGTTCATCACCTTGTCCCAGCCGCTTTCCGGAAATTCGTCGAACTCCGCGCCCCAGGCCGCGCCGGCATTGTTGACGAGGATGTCGAGCTTTTGCTCGCGCTTGTTGTATTCACTCGCCAGCAGCTCGGCGCCGGCAACGGTCGAGATGTCGATCGGCAGCGCGATGCACTCGCCGCCATATTGCGCGGTGAGCTCGTTCGCGGTGGCCTCGCACGGGCCGGCCTTGCGCGCGGTGATGTAGACCTTCGCAGCTCCTGCGCTGAGAAACCCCGCCGCGATCATCTTGCCGATGCCGCGCGAGCCGCCGGTCACGAGCGCGACGCGGCCTTTGAGCGAGAACAGATCGTTGAACATGGTGCCTCCCTTGGTTAGCGCTCGTTGTGAGCGGGGAGGGGTGGGGAGTCAATCTCCGCCGCTGCTCGCTCCGCCTCATCCTGAGGAGCGCGTCAGCGCGTCTCGAAGGATGCGGGCGGCCATCCTTCGAGACGCGCTCCTTCGGAGCGCTCCTCAGGATGAGGTCTGGGTGTGCGGATAGATCAGGCCGCCGCGATCCTGCGGAAGCCGTTCCACATCGCCGTGGCGGCACCCGAGGTCAGCACCGGCAGGATGCGCGTGTCCTGGTAATTGCCGTTGAGCGACACGCGCGGCAGCGCCGTCATGTGGCCGGCGTTCTCGGCGAACAGCATGCCCGGTCGCGTCGTCACCGCGGTCTTGAAGCCGGCCGTCGCAGCGAGTGCGAATTCGCGTTCGCCCGCGGCCTCGCGGTCGCCATAGGGATATGCAAAATGCTGCACCTTGCGGCCGAGCGCCTGCTCGATCCGCGCGCGGCTCACCGCCATCTCCTGCACGGCGATGTCCTCGCTCTGCTTGGCGAGATTGCAATGGCTGATGGTGTGCGCGCCGATCGTGACCAGCGGATCGGCGGCAAACCGCTTCACCTCATGCCAGGACAGGCACAGGCTGCGGCACAGCGCGGCCATGTCGACGTCGTAGCTGGCGCAGAGCGCCTCGATCTCGCGCTGGAGATCATGCTCGCCCGGCAGCGCGCGCAGCCAGTCGTGCAGGCGGTCGAACGCCACCTGTTTTGCGGCAGGTGTCGTTGCATCCAGCCGCAGCGCGGAATGGCCGATCCGGACGTCGATCTGGTCAGCCTTGGCGATCACCGCCTCCAGCGCGGTCCACCAGAGACGTCCGGTGCCTTCGGCAAAATCGCTCGCGACATAGACGGCCAGGGGCGCGTCAAATTCGCGCAGAACCGGCAGCGCATAGTCGAGATTGTCGCGGTAGCCGTCGTCGAGGGTGAAGGCGGCGAAGCGGCGGGTGAACCGGCCCTGCACCAGCCGCTCATGCAGCTCGTCCATGCTGACGATGTCGATCTCGCGCGAGCGCAAATGGCTCAGGGTCGCGCGCAGGAAATCGGGGGTGACTTCGAGATGCCGGTTGGGCTGGAACGTCGCCTCGCGGGCCGGCCGCACGTGGTGCAGCATGAAAATGGCGCCGACGCCCGACAACAGCGGGCGCAACAGGTGGTGCGCCCCGCTGAAATAGAGTGCTCCCAGCCCGGCGCGGATGACGTTGTTACGGAGTTGTTTCATGACCGGCCGGCGGACTCTGGCATTCCGGCTTCAACTTACGGAAGAACCCTTGAAGAAAAAGTTATTCCAATTGTCCACGCATGGCCTTCGGAAGGGCACCATTTCCGGTTTGACAGCCCGCCAAGGGTTTGTTTTGTCTCCGGTTCCAGAGTTCGGGTCGTCGAATGCAGAAGCTTTTCAAGTGGGCCAGCAAATGGTGGCCAGGGCTAATTCCCCTGGCCGTCATGTGGGGATTTGCGGCCTGGAATAATACCTTGCCGGTCGAGGCGGACCTTTCCGCCCGCAGCTCGGCGGCGCTCAAGGATACCGTTCTAGACAAGACCCGGATCGCGGTGGACGGCCGCGACGTTGCCCTGGCCGCGGACGCCTTTTCCGAGGAGGGTCGCCGCGACGCCGTGATGGCGGTCGAACTCGTCCCCGGCGTGCGCCTGGTCGACGACCGGACCCGCCTTGTTCCCGAAGCAAAGCCCTTCGTCTGGAATGCCGAGCGCGACGTGGTGCGGGTGACACTGTCGGGCTCAGCGCCCCTGCCGTCGATGAAGGCGCGCCTGACCGAGGCCGCGCGCAAGGAGGTCAACGGGGTCGAGGTCGCCGATCAGATGAGCCTGGCGCGCGGCGCGCCGCCGCGGTTCGAGGCGGCCGCGATGCTGCTGCTCGACCAGATCGGCAAGCTCAAGGACGGCAAGATCACGATCACGGACACCAAGGTCAATCTGTCAGGGATGGCGCGCGACCTCGGCGGCCGCGAGGCGATTGCGGCCGCGCTCAAGAACCTGCCCGAGGGTTTTTCGATCGCCTCCAACGAGGTCAAGGCGCCACCCTACATCTTCCAGGCCTACAAGGATCCGGTCGCCGCGACGGTAACGCTGACCGGCTACGTGCCCGACAACAGCGTGCATGCGGCGATCGCGACCAGCGCGTCGCGCAAGTTCTTCACCGAAAAGGTCGTCGACAATCTCAAGGCCAGCGTCGGCGCGCCCGGCTCCTTCAATACTGCCGTGGTCGCAGCCCTCGGCGCGCTGTCGCGGTTGTCGACCGGCACGCTCGTGGTGTCTGATCGCGAGGTGAAGCTGTCGGGCGATGCCCTCTACGAGGGCGCCGCCAACGACATCCGCGCCGGGCTTGGCAAGGACTTTCCAAAGAACTGGCAGTACAAGCCGGAGATCACGGTGAAGCCTGCCGCGGGCCCGGTCGACGGCACGGTCTGCCAGCAATTGTTCACGGAGCTCCTGAACAAGGGCAAGATCCGCTTCGCAACGAAACGCGCCGACATCGACCCGGATTCTGCCGGCATTCTCGACCATCTCATCGAGACGGCGCTGCGCTGCCCCACCACCAATATCGAGGTTGCCGGGCACACCGATGCCGATGGTGAGGACTCCTTCAACCAGGCTCTCTCGGAGAAGCGCGCGCAGGCGGTGATCGACTACCTGGTCAAGGCCGGGCTGCCGGCCACGCGTTTCACCGCGGTCGGCCATGGCGCCACGCAGCCCCTCGCAGGCAATGACACCGACGAAGGCAAGGCGCAGAACCGCCGCATCGAATTTCTGGTGAGGTGAAGATGCCCTATCTCGTCTCGTTCCATCTGGGCTGGCTGATCGGTTCGCTGCTGCTGGGCTTTTGCATGGGCTGGATCTCGGTGGTCCAGCGCGGCAACGGCACCTCGAAGGTGACGGCGCGCTGGCTCGCCGTGCTTGCCGCGGCCCTGGTCGCGGCCTCCCTCGCGCATGTGGTGCCCGGCCGCTTCGGCTATTGGCTCGATCTCGGGCTGATCATGTTCGCTTGCTACCTTGTCGGCTGCACCATCGGGGCCTGGCTGCGCGACCGGGTGGTCTCGCGCGCCGCGCCGCCAGCCGCTCTGTGATGTTGCTCTGCACCCTGGCCGCCGGGGCCAAGGCCCGGCTGCGCGGCCTTTCGGCTGGTCGGACAACCGTGAACCACAGCGCCGATGACCCCCTCTTTCGTCAGGCGGGAGAGGCCCATAGATTGACGTCGGCTTAAGCCGTGACGGAACATTGTGCGGTCGAAATCATCAAAACTTCATGGCGACTGCGCAGGATTGCCATGGAGATTCGCGTCAGGCCTGCCGCCGAAAGCGCCAAACCGTGCATCAGGAGCCCGCAACCCTGCCTAAAATATTGAAGGCACGAGTTTTTGTTCGAATTGCTGAATTCCACTCCGCCCCAAAACGCGCTAGTGGAGGAGCAGTGGGCTTGCGCGATGCCGGAGCTGGCGGCGAGGGGTCGTCGATTGCCTGTGTGACGTCCGCCTGCCCGCCGGCCACCCTGGCCGCCGAAGCGTTGTTCGAGGTCTAGATGCTGGAAGCCATACGCAGGGCGATGACGTTGCTGCGCCAGAAGCAAATCCTGCATAAGCTTGGAGTTGTGATCAGCGTCGCGGTCATCGGCATCGCTTGTTATGTGCTTTACCACATGCTGCGCGGCATCGACGTCAACGAGGTCCTCGAAGCGATCAAGAGCACCGAGCCGAGCCAGATTGCGATGGCGGCGCTGTTCGTGGCCGCGGGCTATTTCACCCTGACCTTCTACGATCTGTTTGCCGTGCGCGCGATCGGCCATGCCCATGTGCCCTACCGCATCAACGCGCTCGCCGCCTTCACCAGCTATTCGATCGGCCACAATGTCGGCGCCAGCGTCTTCACTGGCGGAGCGGTGCGCTACCGCATCTATTCGGCCTATGGGCTCAACGCGATCGACGTCGCAAAGATCTGCTTCCTCGCCGGCCTGACCTTCTGGCTCGGCAATGCCGCGGTGCTCGGCCTCGGCATCTCCTATCATCCGGAAGCCGCTGCCTCGATCGACCTGCTTCCGGCCTGGCTGAACCGGATGCTGGCGATGATGATCATCGTGGGGCTGGTCGCCTATGTGGTCTGGGTCTGGACCCAGCCGCGGGTGGTCGGCCGCGGGCCCTGGACCGTGGTGCTGCCGGGCGGCCCGCTGACGCTGCTCCAGATCGCCATCGGCATCATCGATCTCGGCTTCTGTGCGCTCGCGATGTACGTGCTGGTCCCCGACGAGCCCAATCTCGGCTTCGTCGTGGTGGCGGTGATCTTCGTCTCGGCGACGCTGCTCGGCTTCGCCAGCCACTCGCCGGGCGGGCTCGGCGTGTTCGACGCCGCCATGCTGGTCGGCCTCTGGCAGATGGACCGCGAGGAACTGCTGGGCGGCATGCTCCTGTTCCGCGTCCTCTATTATCTCTCCCCCTTCGTCATATCTGTAATCTTGCTGACGTTTCGCGAGGTTATAATCGGCGCTCGATCGAAGCGCTTGCAGCAGGCGGCGCTCAAGCTCGACCCCGGCCCGGCGCGTGAAGCCGCCTATGTGAGAGAGCGCAGCGACAGCGGCGCCTGACCGGCGCACCCCCTTAGGAGAAGCACGCCCCGATGGCGATCGACGCCCCATCTTCTCCCTCCGCGCAGCCCTGGTCCGACCGGCTGCGACACTCGACCGTCATCCTGATCGCGGCGGCGCTGGCGCTGTCGGTGGTGGTCTCGCTCGGCGAATTGTCGGTGATGCGGGCCGCGGCGGTGTTCCTCTGCATCGCGGCCGCGGCGCTGATCCCCTGGCGGCTTCACGACAACGCCGCCTCGCGCGACGATACCCGCCGCGTCAATCCGGTCGAGAGCGCGGCGGTAGCCGCGGTTGTCGCCGGCATGCCGGATCCGGCGGTGCTGCTCGACCGCGCCGGGCGTGTCATCCATCTCAATGCAGCCGCCGCCCAGCTGGCGCCGGCGCTGCGCAGGAACGAGCTCGCCCAGTTCGCGCTGCGCTCGCCGGAGATCATCACCGCGCTGCGTGAATCGATCGCGACCACCGAACCGCGGCGCGCGACCTATCTCGACCACGTCCCGGTCGATCGCTGGATGGAGCTGATCATCACGCCTGTGCCGGTGCCGACCACCTTCGGCGGCGCCGACAAATGCATGCTGATGACCTTCCACGACCAGACGCCGCTGCGCCGGGTCGAGGAGATGCGCGCCGACTTCGTCGCCAATGCCAGCCACGAGCTGCGCACGCCGCTCGCCGCACTGTCGGGCTTCATCGACACGCTCCAGGGCCAGGCCAAGGACGATCCCAAGGCCCGCGAGCGCTTCCTGGGTATCATGCACAACCAGGCGACCCGGATGGCGCGCCTGATCGACGATCTGCTCTCGCTGTCGCGGGTCGAGCTGTCGGCCCATGTCCGGCCCGACACCCTGGTCGACCTGCTGCCGATCATCTTCCAGGTCGCCGACGGGCTCGAGCCGCTGGCGCGGGAGCGCCAGGTCGAGGTCGAGACCAATCTGCCGGACGCGCCGGTCATGATCGCGGGTGACCGCGAGGAGCTGCTTCGACTGTTCGAGAACCTGATCGAGAACGCGCTCAAATACGGGGCCTCGGGCGGACGTGTCATCGTGTCGCTGACAAACCCGGCGGCCTCTGATGGAACTCAGGAAATCCGGGTCATGGTCCGCGATTTCGGGCCCGGCATCGCGCCCGAGCACTTGCCGCGCCTGACCGAGCGGTTCTACCGGGTGGACGTCGGCGACAGCCGCTCGCAAGGCGGAACCGGACTCGGATTATCGCTGGTGAAACATATTCTTAACCGCCATCGCGGCCGGCTTTTGATCGAAAGCGTGCCCAGGCAGGGCGCCACTTTTACCGCCTGTTTTCCCCAGGCGAAGGCCCCGGCTTCGAGCTAATATTCAAGCGATTTCAATCGCTTGAATGTGTCATCCAGCTGTCACGAAACCTTCGTAAAAGCACAGCCGACCGATCCTAAAGGGGCGGCACGGGGAGCGCGATCGGGCGCGGATGGCGCTTCGCTCCCCTGTATGGAGACCAGCATGAATTTCATCAAAACCATCGTCGCTGCTGGCTTGGTCGCCGCATCGACGACGGCGGCCTTTGCTGCCGACATCACGGGTGCAGGCGCGACGTTCCCGTTCCCGATCTATTCGAAATGGGCTGACGCCTACAAGAAGGAGACCGGCAACGGTCTGAACTACCAATCGATCGGTTCGGGCGGCGGCATCAAGCAGATCCAGGCCAAGACCGTGACCTTCGGCGCCAGCGACGCCCCGCTCAAGGCCGAGCAGCTCGAGAAGGACGGCCTCGTCCAGTGGCCGATGGTGATGGGCGCCATCGTTCCCGTCGTCAACATCGAGGGCGTGAAGCCCGGTGAGATGGTGTTCGACGGTGAGACCCTCGCCAGCATCTATCTCGGCAAGATCACCAAGTGGGACGACGCCGCGATCAAGAAGCTCAACCCGAACGTGAAGCTGCCGTCGGAAGCGATCACCGTGGTCCGCCGCTCGGACGGCTCGGGCACCACCTTCAACTTCACCAACTACCTCGCCAAGGCCAGCGCGGACTGGAAGAGCAAGGTCGGTGAGGGCACGGCGGTCGAGTGGCCGGTCGGCGTCGGCGCCAAGGGCAACGAAGGCGTGTCGGGCAACATCAGCCAGACCAAGAACTCGATCGGCTACGTCGAGTACGCCTATGCCAAGCAGAACAAGCTGACCTACACCGGCCTCGTCAACAAGGCCGGCAAGCCGGTGCAGCCGACGGTCGAAGCCTTCCAGGCGGCCGCTTCCAACGCCGACTGGGCCAAGGCTCCGGGCTACTATGTCATCCTGACCGACCAGCCCGGCGAGAAGTCCTGGCCGATCACCGCGGCGACCTTCATCCTCATGCACAAGGCAGCCACCGACAAGGCGGCCTCGCAGGAAGCCATCAAGTTCTTCCGCTGGGCCTTCAAGAATGGCGGCAAGGCGGCTGAAGAGCTCGACTACATCCCGATGCCCGAGGGCGTCGTGACCCTGATCGAGAAGACCTGGGCTGCCGAGATCAAGAGCTAAGCGCTCTTGTCCCGGACACGGCGCCGGGATCTCAAAAGACGTCCGCTCCGGATCGGCATCGCGCCGCATCCGGAGCGCAAGTCCAACAACAAGACCGACAACAAGCGTATATAAACGGGCACAGGGGATCGGCGTGGCAGAAATGGCCGTTCAGAGCGATGTAATCGACGACGCCGGACCGTATGACCGCGCCAAGGCCTTGAGCGCATTCAAGCTCGGCGACGTCACTTTCTACTGGATCACGCGGCTCTCCGCGATCTCGGTGCTCCTGATCCTCGGCGGCATCATCATTTCGCTGATCGTCGGCGCCTTCCCGGCGATGAAGGAATTCGGCATCTCCTTCCTGTGGACGCAGCGCTGGGCGCCGTCGGCCGATCCGCCGGTTCTCGGTGCGCTCGGACCGATCTACGGCACGCTCGTGACCTCCTTCATCGCGATGCTGATCGCCATTCCCGTGGGTCTTGGCATCGCGATCTTCCTCACCGAGCTCTGCCCGCAATGGGCGCGCCGCCCGATCGGCATGGCGATCGAGCTGCTCGCCGGCATTCCCTCGATCATCTACGGCATGTGGGGCTTCTTCGTGCTGGGCCCGTTCCTGGCCAACACGTTCCAGCCCTTCATGATCAGGATCTTCGATGGCGTCCCCGTGCTGGGGGCGATCTTCGCGGGACCTCCGTCCTATCTCAGCCTGTTCAACGCCTCGCTGATCCTCGCGATCATGGTGTTGCCCTTCATCACCTCGATCTCGGTCGACGTGTTCAAGACGGTGCCTCCGGTCCTCAAGGAGGCGGCCTACGGCGTCGGCTGCACCACCTGGGAAGTCGTCCGCAGCGTGGTGATCCCCTACACCCGCGTCGGCGTTATCGGCGGCGTCATGCTGGCCCTGGGTCGCGCGCTCGGCGAGACCATGGCGGTGACCTTCATCATCGGCAACTCGTTCCGCATCTCGTCGTCGATCTTCGCGCCGGGCACCACGATCTCGGCGGCGATCGCGTCCGAATTCGCCGAAAGCGACGGCCTGCACCAGTCCGGCCTGATCCTGCTCGGTCTCCTGCTGTTCGTGCTGACGTTCTTCGTACTTGCGGCTGCCCGGCTGATGCTGATGCGGCTGGACCAGAAAGCGGGAAAGTAACATGAACCCGATCTATTCACGCCGCCGCCGCAAGGACATCGTGATCCGCGGGCTCTGCTTCGGCGCCGCCGCCTTTGGCGTCACCTGGCTCGCGCTGATCCTGGTCACGCTGCTCTACAACGGCCTTGCGGGTTTGAACCTCGAGATCTTCGTCGCGGACACTCCGCCTCCGGGTTCGACTGAAGGCGGCCTGCGCAACGCGATCGTCGGCTCGCTGATCATGACCGTGCTCGGTGTCGGCATCGGTGCGCCGCTCGGTCTGTTCGCCGGCACCTATCTCGCCGAGTACGGCCGCAACGACAAGCTGACCTCGGTGATCCGTTTCATCAACGACATCCTGCTTTCGGCGCCCTCGATCATCATCGGCCTGTTCATCTACGGTGCGGTGGTGGTGCCGATGCGCGGCTTCTCGGCGATCGCCGGCAGTCTCGCGCTCGCCGTCATCGTCATTCCGGTGGTCCTGCGTACGACCGAGGACATGCTGCTGCTGGTGCCGAACGCGCTGCGAGAGGCGGCGTCCGCGCTCGGCCTGCCGCGCTCGCTGGTGATCAAGCGCATCGCTTATCGTGCCGCGCGCTCCGGCCTCATCACCGGCGTGATGCTGGCCACCGCCCGCGTCGCCGGCGAGACCGCGCCGCTGCTCTTCACCGCGCTGTCGAACCAGTTCTTCAGCCTCGGCCTGAACAAGACGATGGCGAACCTGCCGGTCACCATCAACAACTTCGTGCAGAGCCCCTACGCCTACTGGAAGCAGCTCGCCTGGAGCGGCGCCTTGCTGATCACGTTGACCGTGCTTGCCCTGAACATTGGCGCGCGCCTCCTTAGCGCCGAGAGGACTGCAAAATGAGCGAAATGTCTGTTTCCGTCAGTACGCCCGCCGTTCAGCACGGCTCGCAGCCGCTGCCCGAGGCGCCCGCCAAGGTGACGGTTCGCAACCTCAACTTCTACTATGGCGAGCACCACGCGCTGAAGAACATTAACCTGGCGCTCGGCACCAACCGCGTCACGGCGTTCATCGGCCCGTCGGGTTGCGGCAAGTCGACCCTGCTGCGCATCTTCAACCGGATGTACGACCTCTATCCGGGCCAGCGCGTCACCGGCCAGCTCATGCTCGACCAGACCAACATCCTCGACCCCAAGCTCGACCTCAACCTGCTGCGCGCCCGCGTCGGCATGGTGTTCCAAAAGCCGACGCCGTTCCCGATGACGATCTACGAGAACATCGCGTTCGGCATCCGTCTCTACGAGAAGATCTCGAAGTCCGAGATGGACGACCGCGTCGAGAAGGCGCTGCGTGGCGGCGCGCTGTGGAACGAGGTCAAGGACAAGCTCAACGCCTCCGGCCTGTCGCTCTCCGGCGGCCAACAGCAGCGCCTCTGCATCGCCCGCACGGTCGCGGTGCGGCCCGAGGTCATCCTGTTCGACGAGCCCTGCTCGGCGCTCGACCCGATCTCGACCGCCAAGGTCGAGGAGCTGATCCAGGAGCTGTCCGAGAACTACACGATCGCGATCGTCACCCACAACATGCAGCAGGCGGCGCGCGTCTCCGACAAGACCGCCTTCATGTATCTCGGCGAGTTGATCGAGTTCGACGACACCAGCAAGATCTTCACGTCGCCGACCGACCGGCGCACGCAGGATTACATCACCGGCCGGTTCGGCTGAGGAGACGGGATATGGGTTCTGAACATACCGCAAAGGCCTTCGACACCGACCTCCAGGAACTCACCCGCCTGGTCGCGGAGATGGGCGGGATCGCCGAGCGCATGATCGTCGATTCCGTCGACGCGCTGATCCGCCGCGACGTCGCGCTCGGTCAGCGCGTCGTCGCCATCGATGCCGATCTCGACGCACTTCAGAAGAAGATCGAGGAGCGCGCCGTGCTGACCATCGCGCGCCGCCAGCCGATGGCTGTCGATTTGCGCGAAATCGTCGGCGCCATGCGCGTCGCGACCGATCTCGAGCGCATCGGCGACCTCGCCAAGAACATGGGCAAGCGCGTCGCGGCGCTGGAGACCGATTTCCATCCGCTCAAGCTGTTCCGCGGCCTCGAGCACATGACCGACCTCGTGCAGCAGCAGGTCAAGTCGGTGCTGGACGCCTATGCCGCGCACGACCTGCCGGCGGCGATGGCGGTGTGGAAGGGCGACGAGGAAGTCGACGCCATCTGCACCTCGCTGTTCCGCGAACTCCTCACCTACATGATGGAGGATCCGCGCAACATCTCGTTCTGCATCCATTTGATGTTCTGCGCCAAGAACATCGAGCGCATCGGCGACCACGCCACCAACATCGCCGAGACCGTGTTCTACATGATCGAGGGACAGGCGATCACCGACAAGCGGCCGAAGGGCGACATGACGACCTTCGCCACGACGGTTCCGAATACTTAAGGAGCGACGACCCGATGGGCGCACGCATTATGGTGGTTGAGGACGAGGAAGCTCTCACCGAGCTGCTTCGCTACAATCTCGAAGGCGACGGCTACGACGTCGAGACGGTGATGCGCGGCGACGACGCCGACACCCGTCTCAAGGAGCACATCCCCGATTTGATCGTGCTCGACTGGATGCTGCCGGGACTGTCCGGCATCGAGCTGTGCCGGCGGCTTCGTACCCGCCCGGAGACCAAGCAGCTCCCGATCATCATGCTCACCGCGCGCGGCGAGGAGAGCGAGCGGGTGCGCGGACTTGCGACCGGCGCCGACGACTACATCGTCAAGCCGTTTTCGGTGCCCGAGCTGCTGGCGCGCGTGAAGGGTCTGCTGCGGCGCGCAAGCCCGGAGCGGCTCGCAACCGTGCTCGCCTATGGCGACATCGAGCTCGACCGCGACAAGCGCCGCGTGGCGCGCTCGGGCCGGCCGATCGATCTTGGCCCGACCGAATATCGCCTGCTGGAGTTCTTCCTGGAGCATCCGGGCCGGGTGTTCTCGCGCGAGCAACTGCTCGACAGCGTCTGGGGCCGCGACATCTATATCGACGAGCGCACCGTGGACGTGCATATCGGCCGCTTGCGCAAGCTGCTCAATCTTGGCCGCGAGCAGGACCCGATCCGCACCGTCCGCGGCGCCGGCTATGCGCTCGATGATCGCTTTGCGAAGGCAGAGCAGGCGTAGGGTTTGCGAGCTGATTTAGCGATCCGCCGCTACAATTTCCGATGTCGTCCCGGCGAACGCCGGGACCCATAACCACGGGGAGTGGTGAGGCGAAGACTCGGAGTGACCACTTTGCGCGACAATTGCGCCCTGTGGTTATGGGTCCCTGCTTTCGCAGGGACGACGCCCATCTTGTGGAGCCGTCATCGCGTGACGGCTGCCGTCGTGATCTCAGAAAACTCTCAGCGCGGACCCGGCTTCGCCGGCGCGCGCCTGCGATCCGCTGCGGGCTGATACGCCACGCGCGAGTGCTGGGCGCAGTAGGGCAGGCCGGAGAGCGCCTTGCCGCCGCAGAAGAAGAAATCCGGGCTCGAGGGATCGCCGACCGGCCAGTGGCAGGTCGCCTCGTTCAGCTCCAGCAGCGACAGTCGCTGGCTCATCGGCACCACGTTGTCGTAGGTGACCGGTTCGGCCTCGACCTCGACCTCGAAGGCCTGCGCCAGCGCGGTGTTGCCGCGCGCGATCGGCCGGCTCACCCGCATCATGTGCTGCGCGGGACGCGCCTTGCGCGGCCGGGGCGCTGCGGACGAGGGGCTCTTGGCGCGGCCGGACAGGCCGAGCCGGTGCACCTTGCCGATCACCGCGTTGCGGGTCACGTTGCCAAGCTCAGCGGCGATCTGGCTGGCCGAAAGTCCGGCCTCCCAGAGCTTTTTCAGCTGCTCGACGCGATCATCTGACCAGGTCAAAACCGTCATTGCACCCTTTCCTCCGCCGGCGCCTGCCATCCTGGGGCCGCACAGCGAATGCCTAAGCTTCGAAAAACCCGTGCCGTCAGAATCCCTTAAGGCTCGCCGGGCGCGCCAGATGCGCCCGAACGCTTACGCCGGTACATGAGGACTTAGAGGATCAGAACTGCTGCACGAGATGTCGTATCTGACAAGCCAAACGCTACAATATGGCGTGACTCACGCGCAAGAGTCCGCCGACTCGCTTCCACATGTTCCGTGGCGAAAATACGCAAAATCGCCACCGCAAGACTACGGATTAAGCATTTCGCGAGGCTTTCCGGGCGGCATTGACACCCGTTTCACCAGGCATAAGATGGTTGCGCGTGCCGCCCTTAAAAGGCGGCACGTTTCGTTTTCCGGGCCGGTCAATGGTGCGTTGCGCAATGCACGCTCACACCGTCCGCAACAATCAAGTGATCGTCATGACTAACAGCGCAGCGCCGCATTTGCTCCCCGTTTTCGCCAGGTCCGACCTCGGTTTCGAGCGCGGCGAAGGCTGCTGGCTGATCGCGACCAACGGCGAGCGTTATCTCGATTTCACCTCGGGCGTGGCGGTGAATGCGCTCGGCCATGCGCATCCGGTGTTGGTCAAGGCGTTGCAGGAGCAGGCCACCAAGCTCTGGCACATGTCGAACCTGTTCCAGAGCCCGGATGGCGAGAAGCTTGCGGCGCGTCTGTGCAACGAAAGCTTCGCGGACTTCGTGTTCTTCTGCAATTCCGGCGCTGAAGCGCTGGAGGGTGTGATCAAGCTGGTCCGCCATCATCACTTCTCCATGGGGCATCCGGAACGTTATCGCATCATCACCTTCGAAGGCGCCTTCCACGGCCGCACATTGGCAACGCTGGCTGCGACGGGATCTGCAAAATATCTCGAAGGTTTTGGTCCGCCGATGGACGGTTTCGACCAGATCCCGCACGGCGACATCGAGGCCGTGAAGAAGGCGATTGGTCCGCAGACCGCCGGCATCCTGATCGAGCCGATCCAGGGCGAGGGCGGCGTGCGTTCGGCGACGCCCTCCTTCCTCAAGGCGCTGCGCCAGCTCTGCGACGAGAAGGGCCTGCTGCTCGCGTTCGACGAGGTGCAGACCGGCATGGGCCGCACCGGCGATCTCTTCGCGCACAGGCGCACCGGCGTCACACCTGACGTCATGTCGCTGGCGAAGGCGCTCGGCGGCGGCTTTCCGATCGGCGCGGTGCTGGCGACTGCGGATGCGGCTTCCGGCATGGGGCCCGGCTCGCACGGCTCGACCTTCGGCGGCAACCCGCTGGCGATCTCGGCTGCGAACGCCGTGCTCGACGTCATGCTCAAGCCCGGCTTCTTCGATCACGTGCAGAAGATGTCGCTGCTGCTCAAGCAGAAGCTCGCCTCCGTGATCGACCGTCATCCCGACGTCGTCAGCGAAGTGCGCGGCGAAGGCCTCCTGATCGGCATCAAGGCCGTGGTGCCCTCCGGCGATCTCGTCGCGGCGCTGCGCGACCAGAAACTGCTCACGGTCGGTGCCGGCGACAATGTCGTGCGTTTCCTGCCGCCCTTGATCGTCAGCGAAGCCGAGATCGAGGACAGCGTCGGGCGGCTCGAACGCGCCTGCACTGCGCTTGCGGGCACCAAGCGGGCGGCAAGCTGATGAGTAACTCCCCCAAGCACTTCCTCGATATCAACGAGCTGCCGCTGTCGGAGCTCAAGCGCATGCTCGCCGCATCCTCCGCGATGAAGGCGAAGCAGAAGGCGCAGCAGCCCGTGAAGCCGCTCGAAGGCAAGACGCTGGCGATGATCTTCGAACGCCCCTCGACCCGCACCCGCGTGTCGTTCGACGTCGCGATGCGCCAGCTTGGCGGCGAGCCCATCATGCTCACCGGTGCCGAGATGCAGCTGGGCCGCGGCGAGACCATTGCCGACACCGCGCGCGTGCTGTCGCGCTATGTCGACGCCATCATGATCCGCATCCTCAATCACGAGGCCTTGCTGGAGCTTGCGGCAAACGCCACCGTGCCGGTCATCAACGGCCTGACGCGCCGTTCGCACCCTTGCCAGGTGATGGCCGACCTCATGACCTATGAGGAACATCGCGGCCCGATCGAAGGACGGACGGTGGCCTGGACCGGCGACGACAACAATGTGCTGGCGTCCTGGGCCCATGCGGCCGAGCGCTTCAAGTTCAAGCTCAACGTCGCAACGCCGCCCGAGCTCGCACCGAAGAAGGTGATGCGCGACTTCATCAAGGCGACCGGGGCGTCGATCGTGCTCGGCACCGATCCCGAGGCCGCCGTGCACGGCGCCGACTGCGTCGTCACCGACACCTGGGTGTCGATGGGCGACAAGGAAGGCGAGCACCGTCACAACGTGCTCAAGCCCTATCAGGTCAATGCCAAGCTGATGTCGCTGGCCAAGCCCGATGCGCTGTTCATGCACTGCCTGCCCGCCCATCGCGGTGAGGAGGTCACCGACGAGGTGATCGACGGCCCGCAATCGGTCGTGTTCGACGAGGCCGAAAACCGCCTGCACGCGCAGAAGGGCATTCTGGCCTGGTGTTTCGACGCGGTGAAGTAGGTTCGTCGGAGGCCGGCTGCCGACCTCACATAGAACTGTTGTCCCTGCGAACGCAGGGACCCATACCGCGAAAGCTCTCTTGTGGCAGGCGGGCCGAGGCTAACAGTCTTCGCCAAACTGTAGCCTGGGGTTATGGATCCCGGATCGGCGCTCCGCTTCGCTACGCTTGTCCGGAACGACACTAAATTTGAGGCGGCCTGGTACGGTTCAAGTTGCATCGGAACACACCACCCAGCGGCCCCTTCCATTTCCCGCCCTCCGACCCCAGATAGAGCGCCATGGTTTCCCAATCCCCCGACATGAATACCGGGCTCGAAGGCCCGGTTCGCGCGCCATCAGCGGTTCCCATCGATGACGCTGTGCTGCCCTACGAGGTCGACGCGCTGGACGTGCGCGGGCGCCTGGTGCGGCTCGGTCCCGCGCTCGACGAGATCCTGACCAAGCACGATTACCCTGCGCCGGTCGGCAAGCTGCTCGGCGAGGCCATCGTGCTGACGACGCTGCTCGGCTCGGCGCTGAAATTCGAGGGCCGCTTCATCCTCCAGGCCCAGACCGACGGTCCTGTGTCGTTCCTGGTCGTCGATTACATGGCGCCGGATCGTCTGCGCGCCTATGCGCGCTACGACGCCGAGCGCCTCGGCGAGATAAAGGATTCCGGCACGCTGCTCGGTAACGGTCATCTCGCCATGACCATCGACCAGGGTCCCGACATGAGCCGCTACCAGGGTCTGGTCGCGCTCGATGGCGGCAGCCTGGAAGATGCCGCCCACGAATATTTCCTGCGCTCCGAGCAGATCCCGACGCGCGTGCGTCTCGCTGTCGGCGAGGAGTGGCGTTCGAGCGACGGCGGCAAGCATCGCTGGCGCGCCGGCGGCATGCTGATGCAGTTCCTGCCGAAGGCGCCTGAGCGCGCGCGGCAGGCCGATTTGCATCATGGCGATGCGCCCGAAGGCGTCGAGGCGCATGCTGTCGCCGAGGACGACGCCTGGGTCGAGGCGCGTTCGCTGATCGAGACCGTCGAGGACGTCGAGCTGATCGACCCCGAGCTCTCCGGCGAGCGGTTGCTGTTCCGCCTGTTCCACGAGCGTGGCGTGCGCGTGTTCAATCCGCTGGTCCTGAAAGCACAATGCTCCTGCTCGCGCGAAGCGGTCGCGTCGATGCTGAAGAGTTTTTCGCCCGACGACCGCGCCGCGATGGTCAAGGACGACAAGGTCGTCGTGACCTGCGAGTTCTGCTCGTCGGTGTACCAGTTCACGCCGGATGAAGCCGGCGTGGAAGGCGCGTAACAGCCGCGGTGCCGTAGCCCGGGTGAGCGCAGCGATACCCGGGACCCCACTCGCAAAGATCCCGGTTGTCGCTGCGCTCATCCGGGCTACGCGACCGTGCATTGACGGGCAACACATGCTCCGTCATTGCGAGCGCAGCGAAGCAATCCAGAGTCTTTCCGCGGTGGCAGTCTGGATTGCTTCGTTGGGCTCGCAAGACGAGGTTGGGGAAGCTGCTCGCCAAGAACTCGGACATCGTAGGGTGGGCAAAGCGCAAGCGTGCCCACCATCTTGTGCGCGACGATTGGAATGGTGGGCACGGCGCTTTGCGCCTTTGCCCACCCTCCGGCACTGCGCTAGTTCAACACCCGCTTGTTGTCCGGGCTATCCAGCGAGAACGTCGGCACGTCGATCTCGAAGCGTTCGCCGCTTTCGCTGACCATCAGGTAGCGGCCGGTCATGAAGCCCGAGGCGGTCGCGAGCGGCACGCCGGAGGTGTATTCGAAGCGCTCCCCGGGAGCCAGGGTCGGCTGCTCGCCGACCACGCCCTCGCCCCTGACCTCCTGCTGGCGGCCGGTGGCGTCGGTGATGATCCAGTGCCGCGTCTTCAGCTGCACGGTTTCGTCGCCGGAATTGGTGATGACGATGGTGTAGGACCAGAAATAGCGGGAGCGGTCAGCCGACGACTGCTCCGGAACAAAGTTCGGCTCGACGGTCACTTCGATCTGGCGGGTCACGGCGCGGTACATGGCCGCCATCATAACGAAAACCCGGCCGGGAACCAAACGCCCGCAAGCAGTTTTGGCGACATCGTGCCGCCAGAATTGCCGAGGAAGTAGACCCAATGTGATCCGGCCGCTTTGCGAGATAACGTCCGGACCTGTACACTCCTTGACACGTCGCGAATTGCGGAAGGGTTTCGGGCCCCGATGACCATTGCCGACCAAGTGACGGGATCGACGATCGCGGGAACCGCCCAACCTGTGGACGCCACGTCTGCGGGGGCGAAGCCGCGCGCCACCGCGCCGGCCATCACGCTGCCCGCCATCGGCGAACGCGAGCTCCGGCTCGACCTGTTCCGCGGGCTCGCGCTGTGGCTGATCTTCGTCGACCATCTGCCGGCGAGCCTTTTGACCTGGTTCACGATCCGCAATTACGGCTTCAGCGACGCCACCGAGATCTTCATCTTCATCTCCGGCTACACCGCGGCGTTCGTCTACGGTCGTGCCATGCTGGAAAACGGCTTCGTCGTCGCCACCGCACGCATCCTGCGGCGGGTCTGGCAGATCTATGTCGCCCATGTCTTCCTGTTCACGATCTTCCTCGCCGAAATCTCCTACGTCGCGACCAGGTTCGAGAACCCGCTCTACACCGAAGAGATGGGCATCATGGATTTCCTCAAGCAGCCCGACGTCACGATCGTGCAGGCGCTGCTGCTGCGCTTTCGTCCGGTCAACATGGACGTGCTGCCGCTCTATATCGTGCTGATGCTGGCGCTGCCCTTGATCCTGTGGCTGATGAAATGGCGGCCCGACGTGACGCTCGGCCTCTCGGTCGTGCTCTACGCGGTGACCTGGGAATACGACCTCTATCTGTCGGCCTATCCGAACGGCTTCTGGGCGTTCAATCCCTTCGCCTGGCAATTGCTTTTCGTGTTCGGCGCATGGTGTGCGCTCGGAGGTGCGCGACGCATGTCGCGCATCCTGGTGTCACGCGTAACGATGTGGATTGCGATCGCCTATCTGGTCGCGGCGTTCTACGTGACGCTGACCTGGTATGTGCCGCAGCTCTCCCATTTCATGCCGAAGCGGCTCGAGCAGTGGATGTATCCGATCGACAAGGCCGATCTCGACGTCCTGCGCTTCACGCATTTCCTGGCGCTCGCCGCGCTCACCGTCCGCTTCCTGCCGCGGGACTGGCCGGGCCTGAAATCGCCCTGGCTGCGGCCGCTGATCCTCTGCGGCCAGCATTCCCTGGAGATCTTTTGTCTCGGCGTCTTCCTGGCCTTTGCCGGCCATTTCATCCTGGCCGAAGTCTCCGGCGGCGCAGGCGTGCATGCGCTGATTAGTCTCTCCGGAATCCTGATCATGTGCGGCGTGGCGTGGGTGATTTCATGGTACAAGCGCGTGGCTGACAAGAGCGGTGCGAAAACCAAAAACGCCGTCGGCAACGCCGATCTGGCGGGAGGGGGCTGATGAAGGCGAAGGTTCTCCTGAGCCTGGTCCTGCTGTGCGGTAACCTCGCCGCGCCCCTGGCGCGCGCGGGCGATGCTGCGTCGACTGCTCCGGCCGCGCCCCCGGCCTGCGAATTGCCGTCCTATCTGCTCACCACGGAAAGCCAGCTTCCCAGGGTCGCGGATGCCATCAAATCCGGCAAACCGCTCGAAATCCTGGTCATCGGCAGCCGCTCGACCACGATTCCGGCCTCCGAGGACAGCTCTTATCCGGCGCGCATGCAGGCCATCTTGAAGGACAGGCTGTTGCCGTCGGAGGCGGTGCACGTCTCCGTAGAAATACAGAGCAAGAAGACGGCCGAGGAGGCGGCCGCCACCTTCGTTAAGCTGTTGGAAGCAAAAAGGCCTACTTTGGTCATCTGGCAAACCGGGACGGTGGATGCTATCCGAGCGATCGATCCCGACGATTTTCGCGGCGCGGTGACCGAAGGGGTTTCCGCTTTGCAAAAAGCAGGGGCCGACGTCGTGTTGATGAATTTGCAGTACAGCCCGCGTACCGAAACCATGATCTCGGTGCCGCCCTATCTCGACAATATGCGGGTGGTGGCGCAGGAGCATGACATCCCGCTGTTCGACCGTTTCGCGATCATGCGGCAGTGGAATGATCAGGGTCAGTTCGACCTGTTCAGCCCGGCCCGCGGGCCAGAACTGGCGAAACAGGTCCACGATTGCCTTGGCCGGGCGTTGGCACAATTCGTGATCGACGCAGCCCATTTGGAGCCGGCGCAGCAGCAAAATTGAGGTCTAGCGTTAATGAGTTCTCTCCGCCCTTTTTGCCTGACGGCATGGCTGGCTGCGCCCGCAGCGGCTCTGCTGTTGCTGACGCCGGTGTCGCTGGCACCAGCGCAGGCGCAGGCCACGCAGGCAACGCCCGCGCCGCAGCAGGCCGCTAGGCCGGCTTCCGCTCCGCCCTCCCAGACCACCGTCGCCGTGACCTCTCCCGAACAGCGCGGCGTGACCGCGCGCGCCATCGACAAGGTGAAGCAGGTCGCGAAATCCGCCGGCGACATTTTCAGCCGCGTGCCCTGCCTTGCGCCGAAGGGCGGCTCGAAGACGATGGGCTCGCTGCCGCATGTCGCGGGCAAGCTCGTCGCCGGAAAGCCCGTCGTCATCGTCGCGTTCGGCTCGTCGTCGACGGCAGGCTATGGCGCGACCTCACCCGATTTCAACTATCCGAACCGTCTCGCCGCGCAGCTGCGCCGGCAATATCCGACCGCCGACATCACCGTCATCAATGCCGGTGTCGGCGGCGAGGACGCGCCCGAGATGATGAAGCGCCTCCAGAAGGAGGTGATCGACGTGCATCCGGATCTCGTGATCTGGCAGGTCGGCACCAACGCCGTGCTGCGCAATCTCGATCCCGGCGACACTGCAAAACTGGTCGAGGACGGCATCTCCCGCATCCAGGCTGCCGGCGGCGCCGATATCGTGCTGGTCGATCCGCAATACTCTCCGGCGGTCAATCAGCGTCCCGAGAGCGCCGGCAAGATGGTGAAGCTGCTCGGCAAGGTCGCCGAGCTCCGTCACGTCGGCATCTTCCCGCGCTTCGAGGTGATGCGAGACTGGCACGAGACGCAGGCGATCCCGATGGAGAGCTTCGTCATCGCCGACGGCCTGCACATGAACGATTGGGGCTACGCCTGCTTCGCCCAGCTCCTCGGCGACGACATCATCCGCTCCGTCGGCCAGATCAAGCTCGGCGTGAATGTCCCTGCGGACGTGCGGACGTACCGGCCGATGTAGGCACGGTGCCGTAGGGTGGGTTAGGCGAAGCCGTAACCCACCATGCTTCAGCGATCGCCGAACGAAGTTGGTGGATTACGCCGGCGGACTGCGCTTCGCGCAGCCGCGGGCTAATCCACCCTACGAAGCGATTCACGCCTTCTCCAGCGCGGCCGTCAGATCCTCGATCAGATCATCCGGATGCTCGAGCCCTGCCGAGAGACGGATGAAACCCTCGCTGATGCCGAGCGCGGCGCGGTCTTCCGGCTTGAGGCGCTGGTGCGTCGTCGTCGCCGGATGCGTGACGAGGCTCTTGGCATCGCCGAGATTGTTCGAGATCTTGGCAAGCTTGAGCTCGTTGAGCACGCGGAACGCGGCAGCCTTGCCGCCCTTCACCTCGAAGCCGACCAGCGTCGAGCCGCCGCGCATCTGCTTCTTCACCAGCGCTGCCTGCGGATGATCGGCGCGGCCGGGATAGACCAGCCGGGAAATCTTGGGATGGCTCGCCAGCACGTCGGCGATCCGCGCTGCGCTGTCGGTCTGCGCGCGCACGCGCACGCCGAGCGTCTCCAGGCCCTTGAGCAGGACCCAGGCGTTGAACGGCGAGATCGACGGGCCGGTCTGGCGCATGAAATTGTGGATGTGATCGGCGATGAAGGCTTCCGAGGACAGGATGATGCCGCCCAGACACCGGCCCTGGCCGTCGATGTGCTTGGTCGCGGAATAGACCACCACGTCGGCGCCGAGCGCGAGCGGGCTCTGCCAGATCGGCGTCGCGAACACGTTGTCGACGACGAGCCGTGCGCCGCCCTTGTGCGCGATCTCGGCAATCCCGGGGATGTCGAGCACGTCGAGCGTCGGGTTGGTCGGGCTCTCAAGGAAAAACGTCTTGGTGTTCGGCCTCAAGGCACGCTGCCACTGGTCGAGGTCGAGGCCATCGACCAGCGTGGTCTTGATGCCGTAGCGCGGCAGCAGGTCCTGAATGACGTAGAGGCACGAGCCGAACAGGGCGCGGGAGGCGACCACGTGATCGCCGGCCTTGAGCGGCGCCAGGATCGCGGTCGTCACCGCGGCCATGCCGGTTGCCGCCGAGCGGGCGGCCTCGGCGCCTTCGAGCTCGATCATGCGGCGCTCGAACATCGCGATGGTCGGGTTGGAGTAGCGCGAATAGATGAAGCCGGGGTCCTCGCCCTTGAACCGCGCCTCGCACTCCTCGGCGCTGTTGTAGACGTAGCCCTGGGTCAGGAACAGCGCCTCCGACGTCTCGCCATATTGCGAGCGCAGGGTGCCGGAATGGACCAGGCGGGTTTCGGGACGGTAGTTGGCGGTCGACTTCGACATAGGTACCTCCGACATGACCGTCTCGTCGAAAACGGTCACAAAAAAACCGGCCTGGATAACACCACGGGCCGGGATCACAGAGGTCCCCGGCCTGTTTAGCGACTTATTTAACGTGGCTGCAAGCCGGCCGGCTCAAATCACCACGGGATAAGTCATGCTCATATTCCGCAATGCCCTTTCCGTCAAGACGTCCATCGGTTAGCCGTAAAACGCTAGTATTTCCCGCATGTCGGGATGCGTTTGACCCCTGATGAGGACCCCCTGTTGACGTTCACGGTCGCCGCCGACGCCAATGGTATCCTGCCCGACCGCATGATCGCGGCGATGGCGGAGGCGGGGCTCATTCTGCCGGCCTACGACTTCGTCGAAAGCCAGATCCAGCCGGCGAGCCTCGATCTTCGCCTCGGCGACATCGCCTACCGCGTCCGTGCCAGCTTCCTGCCCGGGCCGGGTGCGACCGTTGCCGAGCGCATCGACGAATTGAAGCTGCACGAGTTCAGCCTCACCGACGGTGCGGTGCTGGAGACCAACTGCGTCTACATCGTGCCACTGCTCGAGAGCTTGGCGCTGCCGCCGGAGATCGTCGCGGCGGCGAACCCGAAAAGCTCCACCGGCCGGCTCGACGTCTTCACCCGCGTCATCGCCGACGGCACCCGCCGCTTCGACATGATCGGCGCCGGCTATCACGGCCCGCTCTACGCCGAGATCAGCCCGAAGACGTTCCCGGTGCTGGTCAGCGAGGGCTCGCGCCTGAGCCAGGTGCGCTTCCGCACCGGAGATGCCATCCTCAACATCGACGAGCTCGAGGCGCTGCACGCGACCGAGCGTCTCGTCGATCTCGCCGATGCCGATCTCACCGGCGGCGTCGCCGTCTCCGTTGACCTCTCCGGCGAGAAGGCCAACGGCTTCGTCGGTTACCGCGCCAAGCGCCACACCGGCGTCGTCGATGTCGATCGCCGCGCCGGCTATGCGGTGGAAGATTTCTGGGAGCCGATCTCGGCGCGTCCCGACGGTAGCCTGATCCTCGACCCCGGCGAGTTCTACATCCTCGCCTCCAAGGAAGCCGTGCAGGTGCCGCCCGATTACGCCGCGGAGATGGTGCCGTTCGATCCCCTGGTCGGTGAATTCCGCGTGCACTATGCCGGCTTCTTCGATCCTGGCTTCGGCTACGCCGGTGCGGGCGGGCAGGGCGCGCGCGCCGTGCTTGAAGTGCGCTCGCGCGAGGTGCCGTTCATCCTCGAGCACGGCCAGATCGTCGGCCGCCTCGTCTACGAGAAGATGCTGGCACGCCCCGACGCGATGTACGGCCAGCGCATCGGCTCGAACTACCAGGCGCAGGGCCTCAAACTATCGAAGCATTTTCGGGTGTAGCTTCACACTCTACTGTCATGCCCACCGGGGCATCCAGTACGCCGCAGCCTCTCGATTTAGATTACTGCCGTCTCGGAATACTGGATCGCCCGATCACGTCGGGCGATGACACCGAGTGTGTGTCAGGATGCGAATTGAAATCCGGGCTACGAGGTGGTGACATGGCCGATCAATCCGAGCTCGACGCAAAGATCCTCGACGACGTCGCGGACGCGCTGATCTATTCTGATCGCTCCGGCACCATCATGCGATGGAACCGCGCATCGACGACGCTGTTCGGCTTCTCCGCCGACGAAGCGCTCGGCCAAAACCTCGATCTGATCATTCCCGAACATCTGCGTGCCGCGCACTGGAAGGGCTTTGAAGCTGCGCTTGCCACCGGGGCGATGAAGCTTGCAGGCAAGCCGACGCTGACCCGCGCGCTGCACAAGAGCGGACGCAAGCTCTACATCGAGATGACCTTCGCGCTGGTGCGCGATGCCGGCGGCGCCGTGGCGATGGCGCGCGACGTCACCGAACGCGTCGAGCGCGAGCGCGCGGCCAAAGCTGCGCAAACTTCGTGATGCGGAATTGACGCGCTGGCGTGCAGGGCGCTCTGCTTGAGCGTCAGGTTGCCTCGCACCGGGTGCGGTGACACACTCGATCAAAACAACGATCGGGAGCGAACATGACCGCCATAGCGGACGCCGCGCAGGAAGCCCAATGGAAACGCTGGCGTGCAGTCGCCGATCTCTATCATGCCTATTTCACCGGCCTCATCCTGACCGTTGTCACGCGGCGCGGCACGGCCGACGCCGCCGAATTCGTCTTCCGCGTGTTTCGTCGCCAGCAGCAGGAGCGCTTCCTGCCGGGGCTCGAAAAGCTCGGTCTCAGTCATCTGCCGCCGGCGGTCGCCGCTGCGCAATATCATTATCTCTCCAACTGGATCGGCGGCGTGCACGTCGAATACATGTATGAGAGCGACACCAAGGCCTGGATCCGCTATCCGCCGCCGCGCTGGATCTGGAAGGGCACCGCGATCTGCGGCGTGCCGGGCGAGGTGAGCCGCGCGATGCTGCGCGGCTGGCACGCCAACAACGGCGTCGCGCTCGGTGATTTGCGCCTCGGCTTCGTCTGCACCAAGCAGAGTGTCGACGGACAGGACGGCCTTGAAGGCTACTACCACCAGTACGATCATCCGCTCGAGCTTGACCAGCGCCTGGTGTTCGCGCGCCATCTGGAGGCGCCGTTGTTCGACGCGAGGATGGCGCCGGCGCTTCCCGTCGCAAGCTGGCCAAAACCGCGGCTTGAAAAGGCGTATCGCAACTACGCGATGGAATATGTCCGCACCGCTGCGCCCGTGATGGTGCAGCTGTTCGGCCCAGAAGATGCCGGTTATCTCCTGCACCTCACCGGCAAGCTGATCGGCATGCAGTATTTCGACGAGACCGCCGCAGCACTGTCGCTGGGCCGCGGCGGCGCGGGTGAATTCGCCTCGTTCCTGAACGCGCTGTTCGCCGCGCAGGACGACGCTGCGGAAACGACGCGATCCGAAGGCGCCTTCGAAATCCGCCAGCAGAGCTGGAAGCTGATGGACGACGTCGCCGACCATCGCGCCTGCGCCAAGGTGCTGGAGGGATTGTTTGAGGGACTGGCGGCGGGATGCGGGCGGCATATCAGCGTGCATCTGCGCCCGACGGCAGGCAGCCGTCCGCCGCTGGTGTGGACGATTGGATAATGCCGCGCGTGTGGTGGCCTTGTGGTTCGAGACGCCCGCTTCGCGGGCTCCTCACCATGATGGTCTGACATCTCACCGCGAGGAGGTCCTCATCCTGAGGAGCCCGCCAGAGGGGGGCGTCTCGAAGGTTGGCCGCATGGAGACTGACAACCGCAATTCCACGGGCTGAAATGCGCTGCCGCAGGGCACGCCTGCATCCGGCGCAGGAGGAATCGGCAATTGCCGTGCTAACAAGTCCCTGCCGCGCCCTGCGCGCGAAGAAATTATTGGTACACCTACTCATTGCCGCGCCGCGAATGGCGGTCGTGCCCGGGAGGGGACATGTCCGACATCGCCGAAATCCCGGTCGATGAACAAGAGCGTCCGCTGCCGTCGCCGCCGCGTCCGGTGCGAAGCGCGCTGATGGACGGGCCGATTTTGCGCACGCTGCTCGGCCTCGCCTGGCCGAACGTGGTCGCGCTGTCAGCCGGCACCTGTGTGGTGATCGCGGAGACCTCCTATATCGGCCGGCTCGGCGTCGAGGCGCTCGCCGCAATGGCGCTGGTATTTCCGACAGTGATCCTGACCATGACGATGTCGGGCGGCGCCATGGGCGGCGCGGTGGCCTCCGCCATTGCCCGCGCGCTCGGCGCCGGCGACCGCGAGCGCGCCGGCACGCTCGCCGCACATGCGCTGCTGATCGGCATCACCTTCGGCCTCGTCTTCATGCTGGGCATGCTGATCTTCGGGCCGCGCGTGCTCGAGCTGCTCGGCGGCCGCGGCGATGTGCTGACGCATGCGGTCGCCTACACGCAGGTGTTTTTCGGCGGGGCCGTGCTGCCCTGGCTGCTCAACACCATGGCCGGCGTGTTGCGCGGCACCGGTAACATGAAGCTGCCGTCGCTGCTGATTCTCAACTCCGCGGTCTGGCAGGTCGTACTCGGCGGCACGTTGGGACTCGGGCTCGGCCCGGTGCCGCAGCTCGGCATGCGCGGCGTCGCCGCCGGCGCGCTGATCGCCTATTCGATGAACATCTGCGTGATGGGCTGGTACCTGTTCTCGGGCCGCGCCCGCGTCGTGCCGAAGCTCCGCGGACTTCGCGTCCAATGGGCGATGTTCTTCGACATCCTGAAGGTCGGCGCCATCGCCTGCTTCTCGCCGCTGCAATCGGTGCTGACGATCTCGATCTTCACCCATATGCTGGCGAAGTTCGGCACCGCGATCCTCGCCGGCTACGGCATCGGCGCGCGGCTGGAATTCCTGCTGACCTCGATCGCGTTCTCGTTTGGCATCGCCTCGGTGCCGATGATCGGCATGGCGGTCGGCGCCGGCCGCATCACGCGCGCGCGGCGTATCGCCTGGATCGCGGGCGCGACCGCCTTCGTCGCCGTCGGTGCGCCAGCGTGCCTGGTCGCGATCTTCCCGGACCTGTGGGTCAACATCTTCACCGACAGCGCCACAGTGCGCGCGACCAGCCATCAATATCTCTCGACGGTGGCGCCGTTCTACGCCTTCATCGGCCTCGCCTCGACGATGTATTTCTCGTCGCAGGGCGCGGCCAAGGTCATCGGGCCGGTGCTGGCGCAGACCGCGCGGCTGATCTACATCGCGGCGGTCGGCTGGTGGCTGTCGACGCATGACGCCACCGCGCAAAACTTCTTCTGGCTGGCCGCCAGCTCGATGGTCGTGCTCGGCCTGCTCTCGTGCTCCAGCGTGGTGCTGACACGCTGGGGACCGCGCGAAACGAAACCCGCGATCGGGCCCGCTCTCTCCGGCGCGGCGGACTAGGACGCACCTCTTAGGGGCGCAGGGTGCGTCGGCCTGCAGATTTATGTTTCCAAATATTTCTTATTGCTCAGTGGCAATATCGGGAAACTTGACCCGCTCGTTGCCGAAGGCTCCGCGCCAGCTCCCGGGGACAACGTCACCGCGAGTCCATCAGAAGCACGGAAAGCCACCATGACCTCGATTTCGGCGCTCTCCTCCCACCACCATCGCGCCTCACCATTGCAGCGGCTGCAAGACGAACTTCAGGCGGAAGTCAGTTCCGGCGCGATCAGTTCGTCGGATCAGTCGGCACTGTCGTCCGCACTCAGCGATATCGACTCCGCCCTGCAATCAAGTTCTGCGAGCGATCCGTCCAGCGGCAGCAAATCATCGCCTGAGGCCTTCAAGTCGAAGATCGACGATCTCATCCAGCAGGAAGTTTCGGCCGGCAAGCTGACCGACGATCAGGCCACCGAGTTGCAAGGCATCTTCAAGGCGGCGTTCTCGCATGGTCCGGGTGGACCGGGCGAAGCAGGTGGACCGCCGCCCGGCGGGCCTCCCCCCGCCAACGGCACGGACAGTTCGTCGAGCGGCAATTCGGTGGTGGACATGCTTCAGCAATTCCTGGATTCGCTGAAAAGCCTGCTCACGGATTCGACCTCGTCCAGCGGGACGACATCGAGCGACACGGCGGATGCAAGCGGATCTTCCTCGACCACCGCCACGGACAACGCGTCGAGCAGCAATTCGGCGACGGACTTGCTTGAACAATTTCTTCAGTCGCTGAAGAACTCGCTCGCGGATCCAACCTACAACGCGACGCGCTCGAGCGACGGGACCAAGGCCAGCGACCCATCGATGTCCGGCGTCCTCATCGACGACCGGATTTGATACCGGCGGCACCCCATCCGCCGACCCGGCGCAACCATCCTTCGTGCCCCGCGAAGGGTGGTTGCCTCGTTGCCGGAGTTGCCGCGCAGCGGCGACATGCCTAAACGCGCTTAGCGATGCCTGTGACGGCGATGGCCGCCACCACCGCCGACATTGGCGAGCCGCATCAGTTGCGGGATCATCGCCATCATGTCGCCGGCGCCGGCGCCACCCATCATGCCCATGATATCGCCGCCGCCCATGCCGCCGAGCCCCATCGGCATGGTGCCGCCTGCGCCCATCGGCGTGTAGCCGCCGTAGTTCGGCGCACCAAAGCCGCCGCCGCCGAGGCCGCCGCCCATCATGCCCCCGAGTCCGCCGCCGCCGTTCTCCATCATGCGGCTCATCATCGGACCCATGGTCTGCATCAGCGTGGCGAAGCGGCGCTTGCCCATCTTCGCCTTCATCATCTCCAGCATCGGCGCCATCTGAGTCATCATGTCCTCGCCGCCGGCGCCTCCGCCGCCGAGGAACTGCGCCTGGGCCGGCGCGCTCGAGATCGAAAATAGCAGCAGCACGGCGGCTGCTTGGCAGATCACCTTGTCAGCACCTCTCATGGCATGCTCCTCGCGTGCGTAGCTTCGCCGGGAGAGCGCAGCCAACCAGACGCACGCCGCCATGGTTACGGCCGGCGAGGGGAGGGCTCTGTGAGAAAACTCACAGAGCCGTCGGCGCGTGAGCCAGCGCTAGGCCGCGGCGGCCGGAAACGCCTTCTGCAAGGCGATCACGGCCTCCCTGGTCTGCCCCTCGACGTAAGCCGCAAGTTCGTTCGGCAGCATGTCGATGGTCCAGAGCAGGCGGCTCTTGCCGTCGCCGTCGGCGATCACCTGCACCGATGCACTGTAGTGCCTCAGCCGCTCGTTGTTGATGGCATAGACGAGGCGCTGCCGTGCATCGTTGCAGTCGATGAGCTCCTCGCGCGCCACCGAGCCGTTGGCGAAGGTGACGATGCGCGCATCGCCGTCGAGCGTGCAAGCGGTGACGAAGCCCGGCACCAGCCGCTGATGCAGCGCGCCGAAATCGCGCACGGCGTCCCAGACGTCGCGGGCGGGAACGGGGAGGGGGATGTCGTTGTGGATGGAAGCCATGGGAGTTTCCTCAAATGCAGTTTTGGTAGGGTGGGCAAAGGCGCGCAGCGCCGTGCCCACATTCATCGGCATTGTCGCGAGCAACTGGTGGGCACGCTTTCGCTTTGCCCACCCTACGAGATCTCGTGCGCGGCAAGCGCTCACACACAAACCGCCTCGACATTGTTGCCATCTGGGTCGATCAAGAACGCCGCGTAGTACGTCGGGCTGTAATCCTTCCGCGGCCCGGCGCCGCCGTTGTCGCGGCCGCCGCTCTTCAGGCCCTCGCTGTGGAACGCCTTGACGGCGTCATGGTCGTTGGCGCGGAAGGCGATGTGTGCGCCGTCGGCCTTGCGTCCCTTGTTCAGATGCAACCACAGCGCCGGCTCGCCCTTCGGCCCGAAGCCGGCATAGCCGTCGCCGCTGGAGCACAGGACATGGCCGAGCGGCGCCAGCACGGCGGTGTAGAAGCGTGTGGCGGCGTCGAGGTCGGCAACGCGCAGTCCGATGTGGTCATACATGGTCGTCTCCATTGCAAAGCGCGCCGCAACTGGCGCGCGCCGGAGACGAGCCTACTTAGTTGAGGGCAAGCTGCTCTTGGAGAATCTTGCGCTCCCCGCGCGAGGCCTGGCGGAATTTGGTCGGCGAGACGCCGGCGGCGCGGTGGAAGGTGCGGACGAAGTTGGAGAGGTCGCCGAAGCCGACGTCATAGGCGATTTCGGTGACCGCGATGTCGTCCTCACTGAGCAGCCGCGCCGCGTGTCGCAGCCGCGAGCGCACGAGATACTGATGTGGGGTGACGCCGAGCACGCTTGAGAACAGCCGCAGGAAATGGAAGGGGCTGAGGCCTGCCTGCCGCGCCGCCTGTTCGAGGTCGACCTCGGCATGCGAGTTGTCGTCGATCCATAGCGCCGCTTCAACCGCGCGGCGGCGGTCGCGCGCGGTGGGCGTTGTGTGCTTGCGCGCCTTGCCCGAGACGACATCGACGAAGCGGCCGGCAAGGATCTGGCCGACCTCGTCGAGACCGAGATCACTGTTGCCATCTGCTGCCGTCTGCGCAAGCTCGCCGAGCACCATCAGCTCGGGCAGCGGCGGCGTCGCGCCGACCTGCCAGGCCTCGGGGCGCCCGCCGAGGGTGTCGACCAGATCCTCACTGAGGAAGAACGAGAGGCAGACATCGCCGCTGACGTGCTCATGCGTGCAGGTGTATTCGTCGCCGGGCGCGCCGATCAGCATCGAGCCCGCCACCAGCTCGAAGAAGCCGGCGCGGCATTGGCAGCCAAAGCTCCCCGCGCGGACATAGGCGATGGAATGGCCGGTGCGGCACTCGGCAAACGGCGTGTCGTCCGGTCCCGCATCGCAGCGAAACTCGGAGACCGTCATCGCGCGTGTCGTCAGCAGAGTGGTTGCGTCCATCGCACCTATCTAGGTGCCGGGCCGTGGCGGGGCAACGGGCAGCAGCACCTCGAACAGCGTCTTGCTGGCGACCGGATGGGCGCCTTCGAGCGCCAGCAGCCGCCGCTTGGAGATCACCCCGCCATAGGGCGAGAGCCGGTCGGCGTAATTGCCGGCTTCCAGCACCCGGTGGCAGGGCACGATCAGCATGTAGGGATTTTTCGCGATCGCCTGCGCCACCGAATGCGACGCTCCGGAGGCGCCCAGCGTCTTGGCGATTTCGTGATAGGTGCGCGTCTCCCCGCGCGGAATGGCGCAGGCCGCTTCATAGACGCGCCGGTGGAAGCCGGGCACGCCGCCGGCATCCAGGCTGACCTCGGAAAAATCGTGATCGCCGCCTTGCAGCAAGCTTGCGATGCCCTCGATCGCCAGCTCGGCATTCTCGGACGGCCGCTGCTCGCGCGCCTCGGGGTGGAGCGCGAAAATCCGGCGGCGGGTGTCGATCTCCCGCGCCTCCGGCAATTGCACAGCGACCACGCCGGTGCTGCTCCAGATGATGCCGCAGCGCCCGATGGCCGTGTCGAATATCGAATAGCCACGCCCCACCATGCACACGCCCCACTCAGTGCACGTCCCCCCAGACACGCGATCATAACACCGCCACAATCCGGCGCACCTGGAATCTTACCGGGATGTTAACAACTGTCCGGCTCGGTGCGCCAAAGCGCTTGGCGGGCGGCGCCGTCTCGGCTAATCAGGACGGGCGCGAGACGCGCATTCGCGGGCGTAGTTCAATGGTAGAACGGCAGCTTCCCAAGCTGCATACGAGGGTTCGATTCCCTTCGCCCGCTCCAGCCCCTGCATCGCATCGTGCACCCCGAGCGCGTGGAAATGCCCGACACCGTAGCCATTGCCTGTGATCACGGGGGCTTTGCCCTCAAGGAAGCCCTGAAGGTCGCTTTGCCCGACGTGAAGTGGCTGGACCTGGGCACTGATAGCGCGGACTCCGTCGACTATCCCGATTTCGCCGGCAAGCTGGCCGACGCCATCAAGGCCGGCAAGGCCGGGCGCGGCATTCTGATCTGCGGATCGGGTATCGGCATTTCGATCGCCGCCAACCGCCATGCGCATATCCGTTGCGCGCTTGCGCACGATGTCACGGGCGCGCGGCTGTGCCGCCAGCATAGCGACGCCAATGTCCTGGCGATGGGCGGACGCATGATCGGCGAAGCGGTCGCGACAGAATGCGTCGAAGTGTTCCTGAGCACCACATTCGAGGGCGGTCGCCATCAAAGGCGTGTCGATAAGCTAGGCCCCCGCTAGCTGCCGTCAGTTCGGCAAGCTCCGCAGGAATTCGGCGATCGCAGTGTTCACGTCCTCCGGGCGCTCCTGCTGGGTCCAGTGTCCGCAGCCCGGCAGCATCCTGATCTCGCGCAGCTGCGGCACCCATTGCTTCATCCCGGCGAGGTGCTCGGCGGCGCCGGGGAAGGCGAGGACCATGTCGTGGTCACCGGCGATGAAGAGCGAGGGCACGATCACCTTGACGCCTTCGAAGGCCCCCATCAGCTCCCAGTTGCGATCGATGTTGCGGTAGTAGTTGAGCGGTCCGCGGAAACCGCTGCGGGCAAATTCGGCGCCGTAATAATCGAGGTCGGCGGCGCTCAGCCATGACGGTCGCGGTACCTGTACCTTCGGCAACAAGCCGTCCTTGCGCGAGACCATGCCGACGCCGACGGTCCTGCCGGCACGTTCGGCATTGGCGCGGATCGCGATCACCCCTTCGCCGGAGCCGCCGTAGAGCATTGCAGCCAGCGTCGCTCGCGGATCCCGTTCGAACTCCGCTTCGGCAATGCCCGGCTCCTGGAAGTACAATTGATAGAACTGCGCATCCGCCGTCTGTGGCATGACGCTGGTCGGCCGCACCGGACCGCGTGGGCGATAGGGGACGCTGAGGATGGCGGCGGCACGGAAGCGGTCGGGGCGCAGGCGCGCGGTGTGCCAGGCAATCGACGCGCCCCAGTCATGGCCAACGATGACGGCCTCGCTCGCCGAGAAGGCGTCGAGCACGCCGACGAGATCGCCGACCATGTGGAAGATCGTGTACTGGTCGACCGCCTCGGGCCGGTCGCTCTTGCCGTAACCGCGCATGTCGGGCGCAACCGCATGGAAGCCGGCCGCCGCCAGCGCCTCGAGCTGGTGGCGCCATGAGTACCAGCCTTCCGGAAAGCCGTGGCAGAGCAGCACCAGGGGCCCCTTGCCTTGCTCCGCGACGTTGAGGGTGATGCCGTTGGCCTTGATCGTCCGCTGCGTCGGCCCGCCCATGTCATCGCCTCCCGATCATCGTGGTTGCGCGCATCCTAATCGGCCCTGCAAGCTCCGCAATGATTCCAATATATTAGACTATCACTCCCGGCATTCGCGTTCCGCGCCGCTAATCTCATTTTGCCTGGCGCGCGGTCCGGCGGCCGGCTTGTTTGGATACGCCACAAATGGACCAGCAGAAACTCGACCGCGCCATCGGTCGCCGCTTGAAGACGCTTCGGACTCAGGCCGGCATGACGCTGAATGAACTCGCGGCGCGGTCCGGCGTCAGCCGGGCCATGATCGGGCGGGTGGAGCGGGCGCAGAGCAGTGCGACCGCTGCGCTGCTCGGAAAGCTCTGCGCCGCGCTCGATGTGTCGCTCAGCGATGTGGTCGCGCTCGCCGAAAAGCCGCCGGAGCGGCTGGTGCGGCTGGCCGACCAGCCGCACTGGCGCGATCCCGACAGCGGCTACCGCCGGCGGCACGCCTCGCCGACGGATGCGGCCAGCGGCATCGAGATCATCGTCGTCGACCTGCCGGCCGGCGCGCGGGTGCCGTACAGTCCCTGGGGCCGCAACGCCTTCACCCAGCAGCTTCTGATGCTGGAGGGTGCGATCGCCGTCCATATCGACGCCAAGGCGGTGCGCCTGCGCGAGGGCGACTGTCTCGATTTCGACGTGATGCGCGCGGTGATCTTCGAGAACGAAACCAGGCAGGACGCACGCTACGTCATCATCACGCGCCGCGGCTCCTCTTACGGGAAAGTCTGATGGTCCCGATGCGATATGAAATCCTGGAGTGAACCTGACGATGCAGATCCGCACCGGCGACACCTTTGATCCGCGCGTCATCGCGGTGCTCGATCATCACGTTACGGCTGCGCGGGCGCAGACCGCGCCGGGCAGCGCCCATGCGCTCGATCTCTCCGGGCTGCGCGCGTCCGACATCGCGTTCTGGACCGGCTGGGACGGCGAGGCGCTGGTCGCCACTGGCGCGCTGAAGACGCTGTCGCCGCAGCACGGCGAGGTGAAGTCGATGCACACGCTCCAGACCACGCGCCGGCGCGGCTTCGGCGGCCGGATGCTGCGCCACATCATCACTGAAGCCCGTGCGTGCGGCATGACGCGGCTCAGCCTCGAGACCGGCTCCTGGGACTATTTCAAGCCGGCGCACGCGCTCTACCGCGCCCACGGTTTCGTCGCCTGTGGCCCGTTCGAGGGCTATGTCGAGGATCCCAACAGCTTGTTCCTGATGCTCGACCTGACCAGCCGCTGAACCCCCTGGCTGCCGCCGATCGCAGGGCAACTGCGGCTCCGAACATTTCGGCCCCATCAAAATGAGTTGCGTACCTCAAAACACCTCTGATAGCCTTCAGCCATGGCCGAGACTTTCACCGCGACCGCCTTGACGCTGAAGGACATCGCCCGCGAGGCGGGCGTCAGCCTGGCGACGGTCGACCGCGTCCTGCACAACCGCCCGGGCGTGCGGCCCGATACGGTCCGGCGCGTCAAGGCGGCGATCGAGCGCAACGCCTTCCAGCCGCACGTCGCCGCCGCCGAACTCGCCCGCAGCCGTGCCCGCCGCTTTGCCTTCGTGATGCCGGCGGGCCCAAACCCCTTCATGCAGCAGATCGAGGCCTATCTCGGCGAGATGTCGGCCTGGCTCTCAGCCCGCCGCCTCGGTGTTGAGGTGGTCGCGACTGATGTGTTCGACCCGTCCGCCCTCGCGGCCTCGCTGGAGGCGCTGTCCGGCGATTACGACGGCGTCGCCGTGGTGGCGCTGGACCATCCCGGCGTCCGCGCCGCGATCAACGATCTCGTCGATGCCGGGACCAGTGTCGTGACGCTGGTCTCGGACGTGCCGTCCTCGCGGCGCCACCATTATGTCGGCATCGACAACATCGCGGCGGGGCGTACCGCCGGCGCCCTGGTCGGTCGGCTGGTCGGCCAGCGATCCGGCAAGGTCGCGATCGTCGCGGGCTCGCAGGGCCTGCGCGACCATTCCGAACGCATCTTCGGCTTCAGCCAGGTGATGGCGTCGGAATTCCCCGATCTCAGCGTGCTGCCGGTGCTGGAAGGGCGCGACGAGGACGGCCGTTCCGAACAGGTTCTGGCGCGGCTGCTCGGCAAGCACGCCGACATTGTCGGCCTCTATAACGCCGGCGCCGGCACGCAAGGTGTCGCCAATGCGCTGAGCGATGCCGACCGCGGCAAGCAAATGGTGTTCGTCGGACACGACGTCACCGCGCTGACGCGCCGGCTGCTGTTGCAGGGCGTGATGGATGCCGCGATCTCGCAGAACCCCGGACATGAAGCGCGCGCCGCCGTGCGCGTGCTGCTCGCGCTTGCGCGCGGCGAGCCGATCCTGCGCGAACAGGAGAAGATCAGGATCGACATCGTGATGCGGGACAATCTGCCCTAGCGGCAGCTGGAGTTCGAAACGGCCGTTGCGGTGAATGCGACTCCAAGCTCGCACATCGCGACAGGCGAAAGGGAGGGAGGACGGCGTGTATCTCGGAATCGACATCGGCACGTCCGGTGTGAAGGCGGTGCTCGTGAGCGAAGCCAGCGCGATTGTCGCGACGGCCGCGCGCGAGCTCGCGCTGTCGCATCCCGCGCCGCTGTGGTCCGAGCAGGATCCCGACGCCTGGGTCGATGCGGCGGTTGGCGCCGTCGACGACCTCGCAGGCCATCAACCGCGCGCGGTCGCGCAGGTGCGCGGCATCGGGCTGTCCGGCCAGATGCATGGCGCAACTCTTCTCGGCGAGGACGGACGGCCGCTGCGACCCGCGATTCTGTGGAACGACGGCCGCTCCCACGCGGAATGCGTCGCGCTCGAGCGGCGCTGCCCGTCGCTGCACACGATCGCCGGCAATCTGGCAATGCCCGGCTTCACCGCGCCAAAGCTGCTCTGGGTCGCGCGGCAGGAGCCGCAGCTGTTCGAGCGCGTGGCAAAGGTGCTGCTGCCGAAGGCCTATGTGCGTTATCGCCTCACCGGCGAAATGGTCGAGGATATGTCCGACGCCGCGGGCACGCTGTGGCTCGATGTCGGTCTGCGCCGCTGGTCGGCCCTGCTGCTGCATGCCACCGGACTCGATCTCCATCACATGCCCCGCCTCGTCGAGGGTAGCGAGGTCAGCGCAGTGCTCGCGCCGGAATTCGCGCGGCGCTGGGGCATGGCGAAAGATGTCGTGATCGCCGGCGGCGCGGGCGACAATGCCGCGAGCGCTATCGGGCTCGGCGCGATCGCACCGGGCGATGCCTTCCTGTCGCTCGGCACCTCCGGCGTGGTGTTCCGCGTCACCGATCGGTTCGCACCGGCGCCGGCCTCGGCCGTGCATGCGTTCTGCCATGCGCTGCCCGGCCTCTGGCACCAGATGGGCGTGATGCTGTCGGCCGCGGCTTCGCTGGCCTGGCTCGCCGGCGTGATGGAGACGCCGGCCGCCGCGCTCCTGGCGCCGCTCGGCGAGCGCGTCGACGGACCGAGCTCCATCAAATTCCTGCCCTATCTCGACGGCGAGCGCACGCCGCACAACGATGCCGCCGCCAGCGGCGCCTTCGTCGGCTTGCGCGGTGCGACCGGGCGCAGCCAGATCGTGCAGGCCGTGCTGGAAGGCGTCGCCTTTGCCGCGCGCGACAACCTCGCGGCGCTGAGCGCGGCCAGCGGGCCGATTGCGGAGGTCGATCTCGTCGGCGGCGGCTCGCGCTCGCCGCTATGGGCGCAGATCTGCGCCGATGTGCTCGGCATTCCCGTCCACCGCGTCGAGGAAGGCGAGGTCGGGGCGGCGCTCGGCGCCGCGCGTCTCGGCCGGCTCGCCGCCACCGGCGAAGATCCCGCGGAGGTCTGCAAGCGCCCGCGCCGGCTCGCGAGCTTTGTACCCCGCGCATCCGTCACTGCGGCCTATGACGAGGCCTATCGGCGGTGGCGCGAGCTTTATCCTGCGTTGAAGGAGAGCCCTAAGTGAACGCATCAGCCAAATTCTTCGATGCAAGCGCCCCTGTCGCCTTCGGCGGCAAGGATGCGGCCAACACGCTCGCCTTCCGCTGGTACGACAAGGACCGCCTCGTCCATGGCCGCAGGCTCGAGGATCATTTGCGCTTTGCTGTCTGCTACTGGCATTCCTTCTGCTGGCCCGGCGGCGATCCCTTCGGCGGCGAGACGTTCCTGCGCCCCTGGCATCGAGGGGCCGATGCGATGGCGCAAGCGCGCGCCAAGGCCGATGTCGCCTTCGAGCTGTTCCGCCTGCTGGACGTGCCCTTCTTCACCTTCCACGATGTCGACGCGGCGCCGGAAGGAGCTTCGCTCGCGGAATCCATTGCCAACCTCAACGCGATTGCCGATCTGTTCGAAGCGAAGATGGCCTCGGCCAGGGTCCGCCTGCTCTGGGGCACCGCGAACCTGTTCACGCATCGCCGCTACATGGCGGGCGCGGCGACCAATCCGGACCCGGAGATCTTCGCCTATGCTGCCGGCCAGGTTCGCGCCGCGCTGGAGGTGACGCACCGGCTCGGCGGCCAGAACTACGTGCTCTGGGGCGGGCGCGAGGGCTATGAGACGCTGCTCAACACCGATCTCAGGCGCGAGCTCGACCAGCTCGGCCGCTTCGTCTCGCTCGTCGTCGAGCACAAGCACAGAATAGGCTTCAAGGGCCCGATCCTGATCGAGCCGAAGCCGAAGGAGCCGACCAAGCATCAATATGATTTCGACGTGGCCACCTGCTACGGCTTCCTGGAACGCTACGATCTCCTAAACGACGTCAAGCTCAACATCGAGCAGAACCACGCCATCCTGGCCGGCCACTCCTTCCATCACGAGGTCGCGCTCGCGGAGGCGCTCGGTGTGTTCGGCTCGCTCGACATCAATCGCGGCGACGATTTGCTCGGCTGGGACACCGACCAGTTCGCGATGAACGTGCCGGAGCTGGCGCTGGTGTTCCACGAGATCCTGAACCGCGGCGGCTTCACCTCCGGCGGGCTCAATTTCGACGCCAAGATCCGCCGCCAGTCGATCGATCCCGACGATCTGATCCATGCCCATGTCGGCTCGATGGATGCCTGCGCGCGCGCCTTCCTCGCCGCCGCGGACATGCTCGACGCCGGCGTTCTCACCGCACCGCTGGCGAAGCGCTACGAGGGATGGGCCGGGCCCGAAGGCCGGGCCATTCTTGGCGGCCAGCGCTCGCTCGCCGAACTTGCCGACCGCGCGCTCAGCCCCGGCTTCGACCCGCAGCCGCGTTCGGGGCGGCAGGAATATCTGGAATCCCTGGTCAACCGCTACGTCTGAGGAAGGCCGCTGATGACAAACGCTGAAGCGACACCGGTCCTCGAGCTGACCGGCATCGGCAAGGAGTTCGGCGCAATCCGCGCGCTTCACGGCGTCGACCTGCAGGTCCAGCCCGGCGAGGTCGTCGGCCTGATGGGCGACAACGGCGCCGGCAAGTCGACGCTGGTCAAGATCATCGCCGGCAATTTCCGCCCCAGCCATGGCGAGATCCGCTTCGCCGGCAGCGCGGTTCATTTCAATCGCCCGGTGGATGCCCGTGCCGTCGGCATCGAGGTCGTCTACCAGGACCTCGCACTCGCCGACAATCTGACGGCTGCCGCCAACGTCTTCCTCGGCCGCGAGCTGAAGCGCAGGTTCGGCCCGCTTGCGCTGCTCGACCACAAGGCGATGGCGGCCCGCGCGCTGGAGCTGTTCGGCGAGCTGCGCTCGGAGACGCGCCCCGACGATCTCGTCAAGCAGATGTCCGGCGGCCAGCGCCAGGCGGTCGCGATCGCGCGGACGCGGCTCTCCAACGCGCGGCTGGTCATGATGGACGAGCCGACCGCGGCGATCTCGGTCCGCCAGGTCGAGCAGGTGCTCGGCCTGATCCACCGGCTGAAGGAGCAGGGCGTCGCCGTGATGCTGATCTCGCACCGCATGCCCGACGTATTCGCGGTGTGCGACCGCGTCATCGTCATGCGCCGCGGCGAGAAGCGGGCCGACAAGCCGATCCACCAGACGTCGCCCGAGGAAGTCACCGCTCTCATCACCGGCGCGAAGGAGGCGGCGTGATGGCCATGCCCATGGAATCTCCGATCAGCTTCACCAATGTCGGCCGGATCAGATGGTGGCAGCGCGGCATCTTCGCCTCCCAGACCGGCTATGTGCTGCTCGCGCTGGCGGTGCTGCTGGTGATCATGCATTTCGCCAGCCCCTATTTCTTTACCGAAGGCAACATGCAGAACGTGGCGAAGAACTTCTCCTTCATCGCCATCGCGACGCTCGGCGTCACGTTCGTGATCATCACCGGCGGCATCGATCTGTCGGTCGGCTCGATGATGTGCTTCTCGGCCATGATCACCTCGATGGTGATGACCGAGCTGTCGGCGCCCGGCTCGCCTGCCGGCTCGCTGTTCGTGCACATGGCGGCCGACGGCAAGACCGTGCTGGCCAATGTGCCGGGGCTGATCCTGCTGGTCTCGATCCTCGCGGGACTCGGCGTCGCCCTCATCGCAGGGCTCGTCAACGGCTTCTGCATCGCCGTTCTCGGCCTGTCGCCCTTCGTCACGACGCTCGGCATGCTCTCGATCGTGCGCGGGCTCGGCTATGTCGTCTCCAACGGCCGCGGCAGTTTTCCGGGCGGGCCGGACGCCGATTATTTCTATGCGCTCACGTCGGGCGATGTGCTCGGCGTGCCCGTGCCCTTCATCTATCTCGTGGTCCTCGCGCTGGCGATGGCCGTGGTGCTGCACCACAGCTCGTTCGGTCGCCACGTCTTCGCCCTCGGCGGCAACGAGAAGGCGGCGGAGCTGACGGGTATTCCGGTGGTGCGGGTGAAGATCGAAGTCTATGTGATCTGCGCGCTCGCCGCAGGGCTCCAGGGCATCATCATCTCCGGCTGGCTCGGCTCGGCGCCCGCCAACATGGCGACGTCCTACGAGCTCAACGTGATCGCGGCGGCCGTCATCGGCGGCGCCAACCTCGCGGGCGGCATCGGCGGCCCGCTGGGGGCCATCGTCGGCTGCGTGCTGCTGGAAGTGATCCGCAACGGTCTCGTGCTCGCCCAGGTCAGCTCCTACTGGCAGCAGACGCTGGTGGGCGTGATCATCATCCTGGCCGTGCTGGTCGATCGCATCCGCTCGCGGATGGTCTGACGTGACGTCGTTCCGGGAGGGCAACGAAAATGCCGCCTGTCCGCTTCCCGGACGATCTTAAGCGGACGGGCGCCAGAGAAGGGTGGAGGAGACAATGAGGAAACTTCTTCTTGCCGGCATCGCCGTCGCGATGATGGCGACGCCGGCGTTTGCCGCGAACTACCGATTCGTGATCGTGCCCAAGGCGATGAACAATCCGTTCTTCGACTTCGCGCGCGACGGTTGCCTGAAGCGGGCCAAGGAGCTCGGCAATATCGAGTGCATCTACAAGGGTCCGGTCGAGCATGAGCCGGCGACGCAGGCGCAGATCATCCAGGATTTCGTCACCCAGAAGGTCGACGGCCTCGCCATCTCGGTCGCCGACGTTGCCGCCATGACCAAGTCGATCGAGGCGGCGACCGCGGCGGGCATTCCCGTCATCACCTTCGATGCCGATGCGCCGGGGTCGAAGCGGATCGCCTATATCGGCACCAACAACAAGGAGTTCGGCGTCGCGCTCGGCAAGGAGCTCGTGAAGCTGCGGCCCGACGGCGGCAAATACGCCATGGTCTCGGGCGGTCCGGGCGCCAAGAATCTCGCCGAGCGCGTCGACGGCGTCCGTGAGGCGCTGAAGGGCTCGAAATGGACCGAGGTCGCGGGGTCGCCGACCTTCTGCAACGACGATCCGGCGCTGGCGGTCCAGCAGATGACGGATATGCGCACCGCCACGCCCGATCTCGCCGCCATCGTTCCCATCGGCGGCTGGCCGATGTTCGCCCCTGAAGGTTTCAAGGCCTTCGCCTCCAGGAACAAGAAGGACATCGATGCCGGCAAGTTCACGCTGGTCGTTGCCGATACGCTGAAGATGCAGCTCGAGCTCTTGCGCGACGGCTATGCCAATGCGCTGGTCGGCCAGCGTCCGTTCGAGATGGGCGAGAAGGCGATGGATACGCTGCTCGCCATCAAGAAGGGCGAGAAGGTGCCGGAGATCGTCTACACCGGCCTCGATCTCGTGACCAAGGACAACGTTGCACAGATGTTGAAGTAGGAGCGCCGCCAGCCCCGCGCTCCTGCGTGCCTCTCCCGCTTGCGATTTCCGCAAGCGGGAGAGATGATTTGGATGGTTGGAAGACTGTTGGAAGGCAATGGGAATGAACAGGTCGCGGCTCGGCTCTCTCGACGTCACCTCACTCGGTCTCGGTTCCGCCCCGCTCGGCGGATTGTTCAGCCCCGTCAGCGATGCCGATGCGGAGGCGACGATCGCGCGCGCCTGGGCGCTCGGGGTCCGCTTCTACGACACCGCGCCGCTCTACGGCTTTGGCCTCGCCGAACGACGGATCGGCGCTTTCCTGCGGCAGCAGCCGCGCGATTCCTACATCATCTCGACCAAGGTCGGACGCCTGCTGCGCGCGCCCGATGGCGCCGCCGCCGAGGACGAGCACTACAAGGGCACGTCGCGCGAGCGGCCGGTGTTCGACTTCTCCTATGACGGCGTGATGCGTTCGGTGGAGGAGAGCCTGACACGCCTCGGGCTCGACCGTATCGACGTCCTGCTCGTGCATGATCCCGACGATCACTATGATGACGCCGTGGCCGGCGCCTTCCGCGCGCTCCAGCGGCTGCGCGGCGACGGTACGGTCAAGGCGATCGGTGCCGGCATGAACCAGTCTGAAATGCTGGTCCGTTTTGCGCAAGCCCTGCCGGTCGACTGCTTCCTGCTCGCCGGCCGGTACACGCTGCTCGACCAGGGCGCGCTGGATGCGCTGTTCCCGGTCTGCGCAGCGAAGAACATCGGCATCCTGCTCGGCGGTATCTACAACAGCGGCATTTTGGCCAATCCGCATCCCGGCGCGAAGTTCAACTATCAGGACGCCAACGCGGCGCTGATCGCGCGTGCGCTCGAGCTCGACGAGCTCTGCCGCAAGCACGGCACCGAGCTGAAAGCCGCTGCGCTCCAGTTCTGCATGGCCCATCCGGCCGTGACGGTCGCCGTGATGGGCGCGCGCAACGCCGCGGAGGTCGCCGACAACATCGCGATGTCGGAGACGGCGGTGCCGCAAGCCTTCTGGCAGGAGCTGCG